>CACZYK010000008.1 GCA_902785295.1 uncultured Clostridium sp. | reverse complement strand
TATATGATTAACTAATTTACCATATAATAAAGCTAAAAGCTAGATATAATCTATATTTCAATTACAAAAAATTTTATACTTTCCTATACATTAAAAAAAGGAGCTAAAAATTAGCTCCCTTCTTTATCTAAAATTAAATTCTTTCAACTATAAGAGCAGTTCCCATTCCGCCACCTATACATAAAGTAGCAAGACCCTTCTTAGCATCTCTCTTTTCCATTTCATAAAGTAATGTTGTAAGAATTCTAGCTCCTGAAGCTCCTACAGGATGTCCAAGTGCTATAGCTCCTCCATTAACATTAACCTTTGACATATCAAATTTTAAATCCTTAGCTACTGCTAAACTTTGAGCTGCAAATGCTTCATTAGCTTCGATAAGATCTAAATCATCTACTGTTAATCCAGCTACTTCTAAAGCTTTCTTAGTTGCATGGAATGGTCCATATCCCATTATTGCTGGATCTAATCCCTTAGAACCATAAGAAACTATCTTAGCCATTGGCTTAATTCCTAATTCTTCTGCTTTTTCAGCACTCATTACAACAAATGCTGCTGCTCCATCATTGATTCCTGAAGCATTACCTGCTGTAACTGTACCATCTTTTATAAATGCTGGTTTTAATTTTGCTAAAGTTTCAGTAGTTGTTCCGAATCTTGGGAATTCATCAGTATCAAATACTTTTGGTTCTCCCTTTCTTTGAGGTATAACTACAGGAACTATTTCATCCTTGAACTTTCCAGCCTTTATAGCTGCTTCTGCTTTTTGTTGAGAAGCTGCTGCGAAAGCATCTTGTTCTTCTCTTGATAAATTCCATTCTTTAGCTATGTTTTCTGCTGTAACACCCATGTGGTAGTTGTTGAAAGCATCCCATAGAGCATCATTAATCATAGCATCTACTAGCTTTCCATCTCCCATTCTTTGTCCCCATCTAGCTTTATTTAATACATATGGTGCAGCTGACATGTTTTCCATACCACCAGCTACTACTATATCAGCATCTCCTGCTTTAATCATTTGAGCTGCTAAAGCTACGCATCTTAAACCAGAACCACAAACTTTATTTATTGTCATTGCTGGAACTTCGTTTGGTAAACCAGCCTTTAAAGTTGCTTGTCTAGCTGGGTTTTGTCCAAGACCTGCTTGAATAACATTTCCCATTACTACTTCTTCAACTTGTTCATTCTTAATTCCAGCTCTCTTTATAGCTTCCTTAATTACTATTGCTCCTAATTCCACTGCTGGAACATCCTTAAGTGATCCACCAAAAGAACCTAGTGCTGTTCTAGCTGCACTTGCAATAACTACTTCTCTCATTATAAAATACCTCCTAAATATTGACCTATATTTATCATTTTTGCTCGTTAAATTATTAACATATCTTTATTATATCATTTATGCGTTTTTTTTCAATAGATTTTGTCAAAAAGAACCTAAAGTTATCTGTTAAATTCTTCAACCTCTTTTTTACTTAAATTTAAATATTTCATTATTGCATCACATATTCTTTCAGATGCCTTTCCATCTCCATATGGATTTACTGCTTTACTCATCTTTTCATATGCTTCTTTACTATTTATTAATATATTTGCTTCATCAATTATCTTTTCTTTATTTGTTCCAACTAATTTTACAGTTCCATATTCAACTGCCTCAGGTCTTTCAGTAACATCTCTTAATACTAATACTGGTTTTCCTAAATGAGGTGCTTCTTCTTGTAATCCACCTGAATCTGTCATTACCATAAAACATTTATTCATTAAATTATGAGTTTCCTTTGTATCTAATGGATTTAATAAATGTATTCTCTCTTTGTTGCCTAATTTTTCATAAACCATATCCTTAACAATTGGATTTAAGTGAACTAAATATACAAGCTCTACATCTTTATTTTCATTTACTATTTGATTTAGTGCTTCACATATATTCGATATTCCTTCTCCCCAGTTTTCTCTTCTATGTGCTGTTATCATTATTACTTTTTTATTTTTAAAATCTATTTTATTTAATTCTTCATTTTCAAAAACATAATCATCTTCAACTGTATGAAGCATTGCATCAATTACAGTATTTCCAGTTATGTAAATACTACTTTCATCTATTCCTTCTCTAAGTAAATTATTTTTTGCTCCCTTTGTAGGTGAAAAATGAAGGTCTGCAATTGCCCCTGTAAGTTTTCTATTCATTTCTTCTGGAAAAGGAAAATATTTATCAAAAGTTCTTAAACCTGCCTCTACATGCCCTACTTTAATTTGTTGATAATATGCTGCTAAAGCACTTGAAAATGTAGTAGTTGTATCTCCATGTACTAATATCATATCTGGTTTTTCTTCTTTAAATATAGTTTCAAGACCTTCTAAAATTCTATTTGTAATTCCAGTTAAACTTTGTTTTGTTTTCATAATGTTTAAGTCAAAATCAGGCTTTATATCAAATAACTCTAGAACCTGGTCTAACATTTCTCTATGTTGTGCAGTTACACATATTTTTGATTCAATACCTTCTCTTTTTTCTAATTCCTTTACTAATGGAGCCATTTTTATAGCCTCTGGTCTTGTTCCAAATATAGTTATAATTTTCTTCAAAGTTTTTCCTCCTTGTTTAATAGCCTAATTCCTTTACCATCATTATAGAATCATCTTCTTCAATCCAGCTTTTTACATATATTGTTCTATACTCATTTTTACTATCTCTTATAACAACTTTTTCTATTCCTGAATTTATTATCATTCTTTTGCACATTGAACAAGAATTAGCATTTTGAACATATTCTTTTGTTTTTGCATCTTTTCCAACTAAATATAAAGTTGCACCTATCATATCTCTTCTTGATGCACTTATTATTGCATTTGCTTCACTATGTACACTTCTACATAACTCGTAATGAGTTCCCCTTGCTACTTTTAATTCTTCTCTTATACAAACTTTTCTATCAATACAATTTTGTCTTCCTCTTGGTGCTCCTGTATATCCAGTAGAAATAATCTCATCATTTTTTACTATTATAGAGCCATAATTTCTTCTAATGCATGTTCCTCTTTCTGATACAGTTTCTGCAATATCTAAATAATAATTATCTTTATCTCTTCTATTCATAATTCCTCCAAAAAAATTACAAGATTAAATATATTATATACTTATCTTGTATTATCTCCAATATTTTTGGAAAGAAAAAAAGCCAGAAATTAAATTTCTGACTTTTATATTATTAATAGACCCATTTAACTTAATTATTCTTCAAATGTTCCAAATAATCTATCACCAGCATCGCCAAGTCCTGGCACTATGTATCCATTTTCGTTTAACTTTTCATCTATGCTTCCTATATAAATGTCTATATCTGGATGAGCTATTTTAAGTGCTTCTACTCCTTCTGGTGCTGCAATAAGGCAAGCAAATCTAATCTTTTTAGCTCCTTTTTCCTTAAGCATATTTAAAGCATCAATAGCAGAGCCACCTGTTGCAAGCATTGGATCAACTACAATTACTTCTCTTTCTCCAATATCCTTAGGAAGCTTACAAAAATACTCTACTGGCTTCAATGTTTTTTCGTCCCTATATAATCCTATATGACCAATTTTAGCTGATGGTATAATTTTAAGCATTCCGTCTACCATTCCAAGCCCTGCTCTTAATATTGGAACTATTGCAGTTTTTTTACCTTTTAACATTTTACATTTTGTTTTACATATTGGAGTTTCTATTTCCACATCTTGAAGTTCAAAATCTTTAGTTACTTCATAAGCCATAAGCATAGCAATTTCATTTACTAACTGTTTAAAATCCTTAGTGCTAGTTTCTTTTTTTCTTATTATAGAGAGTTTATGCAAAATTAATGGGTGGTTCATTTCTACTACTTTTCCCATGCTTATTACCTCCATGAGTTTTATTATTTATTATATTTTTTCTCAATTTCAGTAATTTTATTTATTCTTTTTATATGTCTATCTCCTTCAAATGAAGAATTTAAAAATGTTTTTACTATATCTATAGCAAGACCTGGTCCAACTACTCTTTCTCCCATTGTTAAAATATTAGCATCATTGTGTTGTCTTGTTGCATGAGCACTAAATGTGTCTGAACATAACGCTGCTCTTATTCCTGGAACCTTATTTGCTGCAATTCCAATTCCAATACCTGTTCCACAAATTAGTATTCCAAAATCAAATTCTTTATTTGCTACTGCTTCTGCTACTGGAAGAGCATAATCTGGATAATCGCAAGAATCTGTAGTATATGTTCCAAAATCTTTAAATTCATATCCTTCACTTTCTAAATATTTAATTATTTCCTTTTTTAAATTAATTCCACCATGGTCGCATCCTAATGCTATTTTCATAATATATAACCTCCAAATTTAAATATTAATTATATCATATCCTGCTGCCTTTTTTAGTCTATTCATAACAGCAATTCCGATACCTTTTTCTTCAAAAGCCTCAGATAAAACTATATCTACACCTTTGTCATCAAAGCTTCTTAAAGCCTCAAATAAATTTTGTGCTATTATAGATAAATCCTTACTACTTCCTAATGTTATTATATCCTTACTTATATACTTTTTATTATTTTCTTCTGAAGCAAGTACTCCTACTCGCTTACCTTCTTCCATATAATTGTGTATCATTTCATTAATTTTTTCAACTACTTTTTCATTTTCTCCTAAAATGATTCTTACTTTTGCTTTTGGTGCATAATGTCTATACTTCATTCCTGGAGCTTTAGGTTTAAAGTCTTCTGTTCCTTAAGCATTTCAAGAGTAATTCCTCCTGGTCTTAAAACAACTGGAGGATTTACAGTGCAGTCAACTATTGTTGATTCAACTCCAACTTTGCTTTTATTTCCCCCTAATATAAAATCTACTCTTCCATCTAAGTCTTCTATACATCTTTCTACATCTGTTGGACTTGGTCTTCCGCTTATATTAGCAGATGGTGCAGCTATTGGTACTTCAGACATTTCTATTAATTTTAAAGCAATAGGCTCACTTGGCATTCTTACACCTACACTTTTAAGATTTGCACTTGTTACATTTGGAATTATATCTTTTTTATTTAAAATTATTGTAAGTGGCCCTGGCCAAAATTTTTCCATCATTATTTTTGCACATTCTGGTATATCTTTAACATATTTATCTAAATTTTTATTTGAAACATGTATTATTAATGGATTGTCCTGTGGTCTTCCTTTAGCTTCAAATATCTTCTTTACTGCTTCTTCATTTAAAGCATTTGCTCCTAGTCCATAAACAGTTTCAGTAGGGAATGCCACAATTCCTCCATTTTTTATAACTGTTGCTGCTTTTTCTATAAGATAGCTATCTTTATTAATATCTTTGATTAACTCTATTTCAGTTTTCAAAATAATCCTTCCTTTTTTATACTAAAGTCTGTCCTCTTGCTATTTTTATATTTTGAATACTATCATTTGTATAAATAGCTTTAACACAATTTTTATATATAGTATCTAGTAGTAAGTATTTAATTAATCCTCCCTTTCTTATAATTTGGAAATAATATGTTTGCTGATTATCGCCATTTGATATTTTTTTTAATTCCTCATCCACCTTAGGATATTTTTTTAGAAATCCATTTACTACTGGTCTTAAATTTTTATTTCTAAAATTCATTGTACTTATTATGATTATTTCCATATCACTTTCCATTTTTTCTGTGTGAACTAAAATTACCTTATCACATAAAATCAAGTTATTATTAGCAAATAATCCATTTTTTATATTAAGCTTATTTGCATTATAACTATATTTTAATGAATAATAATTTAATTTATTTATAACCGCTGAAATAATCAAAAGTTCAATTATTAACAAATAAACTAAAAAAAATATTGTCCTTACTCCTGTTAAGTATACTGAAAGGGGTAATCCTATGAATAATATTCCCATTAATTTATAGAATCTTTTTAAAGACTTTTTTTCCATTTTTATAACCTTATATATATCCATTAAATAAACCCTCCAGTTAGAATAAAAGCCTTACATTATATTAATGCAAGGCTCTTTTTTATGCTACATTTCTGTGTTTCCCATTTTTTTCATCTTTTCTGCCTGATCTGCAGTAATTAATGCATTTATAACTTCATCTAAATCTCCATCTAAGAAAGATTCAAGCTTATATAAAGTTAATCCTATTCTATGATCAGTAACTCTTCCTTGTGGATAGTTATATGTTCTTATTCTTTCACTTCTATCACCAGTTCCAACTTGACTCTTTCTATCTTCTGCTATTCCTGCTGCTCTCTCGGCCTCTGCTTGTTCATAAAGTCTTGCTCTTAATATTTTTAAAGCCTTTTCCTTATTTTTTAACTGTGACTTTTCATCTTGACATGAAACTACTAATCCTGTAGGTATATGAGTCATTCTAACAGCTGAGTCTGTGGTATTAACACATTGACCACCATTACCAGAAGCTCTAAATACATCTATCTTTAAGTCTTTTTCATTTATTTCTATATCTACATCATCTACTTCTGGAAGAACTGCTACTGTAGCTGTTGATGTATGTATTCTTCCACTTGATTCTGTATCTGGAACTCTTTGTACTCTATGTACTCCACTTTCATATTTAAGCTTTGAATAAGCTCCTGAACCCTTTATCATAAATACAACTTCTTTTATTCCACCAAGGTCAGTTTCATTTAAGCTCATAACTTCAACTGCCCATCTATTGTTTTCTGCATATCTTGTATACATTCTAAATAAGTTTGATGCAAATAAAGCAGCTTCTTCTCCACCTGCACCACCTCTTATTTCAACGAAAACATTTTTCTCGTCATTAGGGTCTTTTGGTAATAATAATATTTGAATTTTATTGTCTAGTTCTTTTTCTTTTTCTGTCAAATCAGAAATTTCTTCTTGAAGCATTTCTTTCATTTCTTTGTCTGTTTCTTCTTGAATCATTTCTTTATCTGCTTCTAAGTCTTCTATGACCTTTTTATATTCTCTATATGCATTAACTATAATCTCTAATTCAGCGTGTTCCTTACATAACTTTCTCCATTCATTTTGATTTGCCATGATGGAAGGATCGCTTATTTTTACAGATAATTCATCATATTTATTCTCTATAAATGCTAATTTATCTAATAACATGTTATCACTCCGTAATTTATTTTTCACATTTAATTATTATATCATACACATTTCTATTTAATCAAGGAGAAAACCTGCCAATTACTACTCTGTCTAATCCTGCCAAGTCTTTCACCACTTTTATATCTATATATCCATTATTTTTCATGATATTACTTACAGAATCACCTTGATCATAACCTATTTCAAAAGCTAATATTCCATTTTCTTTTAAAACTTTTTTACTTTCTTCTACTATTCTTTCATAAAAAATTAATCCACTGTCTCCTCCACTTAAGGCACTTTTTGGTTCATAATTTTTTACATCATCCATAAGAGTTTCTATTACATCTTCTTTTATATATGGTGGATTAGAAACAATGATATCATATTTTTTTAACTCTTTTATTGGTTCTTTAAGTAAATCACTTTTTATAAATTTCACTTGATTTTCTAAGTTGTTTTTTACAATATTTTTTTTTGATATTTCTTCTGGCTTTTCATAAAAGTCAATTAAATCTACTATTATATTTTTTCTATAATAAGCAAGTGAGATTCCTATTGCTCCACTTCCTGAGCACAAATCACAAACATATAATTTTTTATCTTCTTCTATGATTTTTAAAACTTCTTCTACTAAAACCTCAGTGTCACTTCTAGGAATAAGAACTCCTTCCTCTATGTAAAAATCTAGTCCCATAAAATCTACTTCTCCTAAAATATATCTTACAGGCATATTTTCCATTCTTTTGTTTATAAGATTTAAAAATTCCTCTTCTTTTTCTTTTTCTACTTCTTCACTACTATTTATCATTAAATAAATTTTATCTTTACTTAACACATTTCCTAATATAAGCTGAGAATCTAATCTTGCTGTATCTATTTCTTTAGATTTAAGCATTTTAGTAGCTAAATTTAATAAAGAACCTATATTCATTATTCCTCCTAAATACACTCTTTTTCTGAAGATTTCTTTATTGTTTCCTCTCCATCAATTCCTTCTGCTGCTTTTAAAGATGCTATTGCTACTTCTATTTGGGAAGCATCTGGCTCTCTTGTAGTTAATTCTTGAAGCTTTAATCCTGGATATGCAACTATTTTAGCAAGCTTGCTGTTGTTCTTTCCAAGCCATCTTATTACCTCATAAGTTATACCTGCAACAATTGGAAGTAAAATTATTCTAAATAATATTCTTTGAATTAAATTTCCCCAACCAGTAAAAGCATATACTATTATACTTATAAACATTGTTAAAAATAAAAAGTTTGTTCCACATCTTGGATGAAATCTTGTAAATTCTTTTACATTTTCCACTGTTAATGGTTTTTCATTTTCATAACAAAATATAGTCTTATGTTCTGCACCATGATATTGATACATTCTATTCATATCATCCATCTTTCCTATTAGCCACATATATGTAATTAAAATAGCAACTTTTATAACAGCTTCTATTAAATGAAGTATTACTGTATTTTTAACAAATCCTTTAAAAAGTGATGCTATAAAAGTAGGAATAATCATAAATAATACTACTGCCATCAATACTCCTATTGTAATAGAAATACCAGATATAGCATTCATTATCTTTTCTTCGCCAAATTTTTTTTCTAATTTTTCAAATTTACTATTTACCCATTGGTCAAACTTAGATGGTTCTGAATCTTCCTCCTCTTCATCATCAAAGAAACTTGCAGAATAATTTAATGCTTTCATACCAGATATAAGAGATTCTATTAATACAAATATTCCTCTTACTAAAGGTACATTTAAAAATTTATATTTCTTTATTATCGACGTATTTTCTTCTCTCTTAATTTCTATTTCTCCATTTGGTTTTCTTACAGCCATAGCAGTACATTTAGCGCCTTTCATCATTACGCCTTCTATAATTGCCTGACCTCCAACATTACATTTTCTCAAAATTCTCACACACCTTTACAAATTACTTTTATTCATATATTTAAAGTAGCATTTTCCACATAATGATTCATATTCAACATTATCACTATTATCTATTGCTACTTGTTCACCAGAAAATACAAACTTTCCATTTATTTTTCTTGCATTAAATACAGCTTTATTTCCACATTTACAAATTGTTTTCATTTCTTCTATGCTATGAGCTATTAAAAGCAACCTTGTGCTTCCTTCAAAACCATTCATTTTAAAATCAGTTCTTAATCCATAGCTTATAACTGGTATATCAAGCTTTACAGCAATTTCAAATAATTCATCTATTTGTAATGCTGTAAAAAATTGAACCTCATCAATTAATATGCAATGTATTTTTTTCTTTTCTTCTATATATTTCTTTATTATTTCAAATACATTATCCTCTTTTTTTATTATTATATCAACCTTTCTTGAAACTCCTAGACGAGATACTAAAAAATTCTCTCCCTTTTTATCTATCTCAGGCTTTAATAATAATACGTTCATTCCTCTTTCTTCATAATTATATGCAACCTGCATTAAATGTGTTGATTTTCCTGAATTCATTGCTCCATATCTAAAATATAATTTACTCATTTTGTAATTCTCCTTAAGTATGATTTCTATTATAACATTATCTTTTAGCCATAAAAAGTTTTTTTTATTTCTTACTTATATTGACTGTAATTGAGTTGTATGCTACACTATAATAGTTGTTTAAATGAATTTTCGTTTTGAAGATTTTTATTGAAAGAGGTGAAATTAATGAAACAAGGCATACATCCAAATTATAACCATGAAGCAGTAGTTAAGTGTGCATGTGGAAATACTTTTATAACAGGTTCTGTTAAAGATGAACTAAAAGTAGAAATATGCTCTAAGTGCCACCCATTCTTCACTGGTAAGCAAAAAATCGTTGATGTTGGCGGTAGAGTTGACAAATTCAATAAGAGATTTAATCTTAAGTAAAAAATTTAAGGAAAGACTTAGTCTTTCCTTTTTCTTTTCTATTTTTTCTTTTGGAAGGTTCTTATAAATTCATCATTATTTTTAGTCTTAGATAAAATATTTATTATATTCTCAGTTATATTTTCTATATTGCCATCCTTATACATCTGCTTTCTTATAGCATATGCCACCTCTTTTTCATCTTCAGAAAGAAGTAAGTCTTCTTTTCTTGTTCCTGATTTATATATGTCAATTGCTGGGAATATTCTTCTTTCTTGAAGTTTTCTATCTAAATGAACTTCCATGTTTCCTGTGCCTTTAAATTCTTCAAAAATCATATCATCCATTCTAGAACCTGTATCTACAAGTGCTGTTGCTAATATTGTTAAACTTCCACCATTTTCTATGTTTCTTGCAGCTCCAAAAAATTTCTTTGGCATTATTAATGCTGATGGGTCTAAACCTCCAGACAGTGTTCTTCCACTTGGAGTAACAGTTAAATTATATGCTCTTGATAATCTAGTTAAACTATCCAATAGAATAACTACATCCTTTCCTTGCTCTACAATTCTCTTAGCTCTTTCCAATACTATCTGAGATACCTTTGCATGATTTTGAGGTTCCTCATCAAAAGTAGAATATATAACTTCCCCATTTATACTTCTTTGCATATCTGTAACTTCTTCTGGTCTTTCATCAATTAAAAGAACTAATAATACAATTTCTGGGTTATTAGTTGATATGCTTTGAGCTATCTTTTTTAAAAGAGTTGTTTTTCCTGCTTTTGGTGGAGCCACTATAACTCCTCTTTGACCTTTTCCAATTGGACATATTATATCCATAAGCCTTGAAGATAAATCTGAAGATTTTGTTTCTAATTTTATTCTTTCATTTGGATATATAGGTACAAGATTTTCAAAGTTTTTTCTTCCTACTGCTTTTTCAGGAGCTTCTCCATTTACTTTTTCTACATACAATAAAGCTTTAAATTTTTCTCCTTCCTTAGCTTCTCTTACTTTTCCTATTATTTCATCTCCAGTTTTAAGGTTAAATCTTCTTATTTGAGCTGGAGATACATATATATCTTCACTACTTGTAAGATAATTTTTACATCTTAAAAAACCAAAACTATTATTTTCTAGTATTTCTAAAATACCTCTAGCTCCATTAGAATCCTGAATTATATTTTTTAATTCTTCTTTTTTTTCAGCTTTAATTTCAAGTTTATTATTCTTTATATTATTTTCTGTTGGTTGAACTGTTTTAGGTGCTATTTTTTCTGTAAGTACTACACCATTTTTATTTATACTATTTATTTTTAACTTTGCTATTTCTTCTATTAATTGACTTTTTTTAAACTTAGATATATTCTTAATTCCTAATTCTTTAGCAATTTCTTTAAGCTCTAATAAAGTCATATTATCATATTGTTCTTTTGACAAAGTTACACCACCTCCAAAGTAGTATTTATTATATTTATGTAAAAATTGAAATTAATTTGAATATTACTGAAATGAATATAGATGTGAAAATTATAGTTATATTATTATTATAACTTTTTTTCTTTATTTTAGCAAACTTTTGAATTAATTCAAAAATTATTTACTATTTATCTATAATTATGAAAAGTTATGTTTAAAATGGGACTGTCTCATGACTGTTGCACAAAAAATTTTATAACAATATATAGTCTATTAATTTTTCTTAATGCGACAGCCCCTTTATTTTATTCTTGAACTTTAATATTTAAAGATAATTTTGTATTAAAAGAAGGTTGTCCATAGACTGACATTTCATATTCTATGTCAAGTTTTCCACCGTCTTCTCCCATTTGAATATTTAGATTATTAGTAATAATAGTTATTTCTAACATTCCATATGGAGTATTATATAATGATATAGAATCTTCATCTTCATTAAATATCATTTTTGTAGAAGTTGTTCCTTCTCTTTCTAATATTACTTGGTTTTCTTGTATTGTAAGTATTGTAGTTGTTCCTTCCATTCCTGAAATTTCTGTTTCTTCATAAATAGCTTTATAGCCTTCTTCTACCTTTTCAAAGGTTCCAGGTGATATTACTTCTATCATATCATCATCTTCAACATTAGCATTACTTATAACACTTATTACTGCCTTCTTCACCATTGTTTTCCTCCCGTTTTTCTATTGAAGTAAATATTTTGATATTTCTTCTTCAGAAGCAGGCTTTACCTTTATAGAGTTTTTAAATGCTTTTCCATTAACTCCATATTTAATTTCAACCTCTTCTTCATTTTTTCCCTTTCCATATCTTGCAACTATTTTACTTATAAGTTCTTTATCCTTTTCTGTATAATCTCCACTTATTATACCTGTAGGTCCATTAAATTTAGCAGCTAAAAAAATTGTATCATTTTCATCTAATACATTTTTTACACTTTCGCCTTCATCACCATTTCTTGTTACTATTAATTTTGTATTATCTTCACTTATAAAATGTCTTCCATATTTTAATAGCTCAATTTCTTTTTCAGATAAATCTTCATTTCTTGTCAAAGCATCTTTTAATCTTATAGCATAATTAGGTTCTGTAAGCTTACATCCCCCTGCTGGTGATGGATAATCTTTTATTCCATATTTTTCGGCTAACTCCATTTGAACCTTTCTACTTCTTCCTGATATATTAAGTAATTTATTTCTATCAACAAGACCACTCTTTTCCATTTCTGTTGGTTCTAAATTTAATGCACATAATGGTCTTAAAATTTTATCTGCAAAACCAGACTCTTTTTTAACAACATTTAATGCCTGCTTATTTTGAGACATAGGTCTTTGATTTAAAACCTCTCCTGTAATTATGAAATCAGCATCAAGCTTTTCTAAAAGCTCTCCTGCATATCTCATCATCATAGCATGACAGTCTATACAAGGATTCATATTTTTTCCTAGTCCATGCTTAGGATTTTTAACCATCTCAAAATGTTCTTTTGAAAAATCTACTACTTCTAATTTTATTCCTATTTGTTTTGTCATTCTTTTTGCATTATTCTCATTAAAAAAATATGATTTAAAACATATTCCTATTACATCTATTCCTTGATCTTTTATTATTTTTGCAGCTAAAATGCTATCTAGTCCTCCAGAAATCATTGCTAATGCTCTAGTCATAAACATTTCTCCTCCTAAAAAATTTAGTATACAAAATATAGTTTATGATTAATATTATCTTTTATCAAGTGATTTTTATACTATAAATTATATTATAAACTTTTCTTTAAATTATGAAATAACAATATTTTTTTATAATATTTTAATCATCAAATATATCTTTAAAAATTTCTACAACTTTTAATTTAATTTTTATTTCATCATAATTTTCATCTTCTGTATTTTTATTTTTATCTTTTTCTATATCTTTAAATTTATTTTCTTCCTTTAATTCACTTTTATAATTACATTCTTTTTTGTAATTATTATTTTCAAAATTCAAATCATTGTCATTATTTTTATCATTATTATCATTTGATGCTTTATTATTTTCCTTATTTTCTTCTTTACCCTCTTCTTTATTTAAAATTGTTTCTTTTTCTTCTATAGCTTTGTCAAATTCTTCTTTACACTTTTCTTCTTCTACTTGCCCTTTTGTAACATCAGTAAAGCATAAAGGTGGGAACATAACACACCACCAATTATGTCCTTTTCCATTTCCTATTATTATTCTAAAAGCCTCATATTTTCCTTGTGGCAAAGTTATATTTCCATAAGACTTTTCTGGAAAATTTTCATATCCCAATTCAATTTTTACATCATAATTATATCCATTTTCTATTATTACATTGTCAGCTATTTCCATAACATTATTTTCTTGTTCAATTAATAACTTTCTTGATTCATCTAATGATTTAGAATTTTTTAAGTATGGATATAAGTAATTAATAACTTCATCTTTTACTTTTAATTTTAAGGTTTGGTCTTCTTTACTGTCACTATTAGCTAAAACATGAAATCTTATTAGTGAATTTTTTACATCATCATAATTATATATTGTTTCTATTGAAGTATTATATGTTTTTGAATATCCTCCAATAAAACTTATCATTATTAATATACTTAAAATGCTTATTATTTTTTTCATAATAAAAACCCCCTTGTAGTTAAAATTCTTTCCACAAAAAAGGTTTTTATTCAAAAAATATTATTTTTTACTATAATGTAAAAATATAGAATTATCATTTTGATTTTTGGTTGCTAAGTTTAAAATTAAAATAATAATTTTACACCTTTTATATAGTTCTTGTTATAAAAACATCTGTATATCTTTCTTTCATTTTATCATAACATTTTTGTGCTTTTGTCATATCATCAAAAAATCCAAAAACACTTGGTCCACTACCACTCATAAGTGCTCCAACTGAACCTAGTGATATCATTTCTTCTTTTATTCCTATTAAACTTTTGTATTTTTTTAGTGTTACATTTTCTAATAAATTTTTCATATTACTTGAAACAAATATTAAATCATCTTGTTTCATTTTTTCAATTATATTATTAGTATTAGGATGAATTCTTGCTTTTTCTAAATCAAATGCCTTATATACTTCTTTAGTAGATACTCCAAAAGGTGGCTTTACTAATACCAAAATATGATTTTTAAAAGGCTTTAATTTAGTAATTTTTTCGCCTATCCCTTCACAAAGAGCTGTTCCTCCAATAATACAATAAGGAACATCTGCACCTAACTTTACTCCAAGCTGCATCAATTCATCATCTGAGGCATTAATGTTAAATATTTTATTCATCATCTTAAGAACCGCTGCACAATCTGTACTTCCACCAGCAAGACCTGCTGCTACAGGTATATTTTTTTCTATATTTATTTCTACACCAGAATTTATATTATAAGTATTCATAAATAATTTAGCTGCTTTATATGCTAAATTTCTTTCATCCGTAGGAACATATTCTTTATTACAACTTATTTTTATTCCATAATTTATTTTTTTAATCTTTATTATGTCATACAAGTCAATAGTTTGCATTATCATTTTTAACAAATGATAACCATCTTCTCTTTTTCCTACAACATCTAAAACTATATTAATTTTTGCATAAGCTTTTTGCTCCATTTTACTAATCCTCTCCCAAATTAATGTTAAGGTAATTGTATCATAGCAAAAAAAAATATAAAAGAGGATTATATGCTTGCTAAATTATCTTTTATTGCTTCTATTTTATATTCATTTATTACATCAATTAAAGGTTGTAGTTCCTCATAAAATACAACTATTATATCACCCTTTAATGATGTTTTTAGAGCTTCTTTTAAAGCTTCCTTTTCATCTAATATAATTTTATAAAACTTTTTTTCTCCTGATAAAAGCACTCCTTTTTCTAACAGCCTTGCCATTTCCTCTTTTTTTCTTCCTCTCTTATCCCTATCTTCTTTTATATAAATTTTATCAATACATTTACCACATAATTTTCCTACGCTTAATGCCATGTTATCCTTTCTATCTCCTGGAATACCAATAACTCCTATTACTCTTTTATCTTTAATTTTTTTTAAGCACTTTAAAACTGCTCTATAACCTTCTATATTATGTCCATAATCAAGTATAACTTTTATACCATTTAAATCATATATATTAAATCTTCCAAGGTTATAATTTTCATTAAGCTTAAAAGTTTTAAATCCTTTTGCTATCATACAATAGTCTATTCTCATGCCAATTAATGCTCCACATGCAGCCATAACATTTTGTATGTTAAATTCTAAAACTCCATCTAGTGTTATAGGGATATTTTTTATGCCTATAATCTTATATTCTCTTTTATTATTATTTGCATATAAATAATTATCTTTAACATATATTGCTATTTTGCCTTCATTTATAGCTTTTTTTATCAGTTCATTTTCATTATTCATTGAGAAGAAAATTTTCTCATTTTTTATTCTATCAAGTATTTTTATACTCCACTCATCATCTGCATTAATGATAACATAACCATCTTTTTTTACAGCTTCACCTACAAGAGCTTTCACTTTACTTAATTCATTCATATCCTCTATTCCATCTATTCCAATATGGTCTTCTGTAATATTGGTTATGACTGCTACATCTGCTAAATCATAAGCTAATCCATTTCTTATTATTCCACCTCTTGCAGTTTCCAAAACAGCTACTTCTACATTTTTATTTAATAATACAGTTTTTGCACTATAATATCCAGAATTATCTCCTGTTTGTATACATTCGCCATCAATATATGTTCCTTCTGTAGAAGTCATCCCCACTGTATAACCCATTGATTTTAACACATGTGATATAAGTCTAGTTGTTGTCGTTTTTCCATTAGTTCCAGTTATAGAAACTACAGGAATGTTATATGGAAATCCATTGTATTGAAGTTTTAATATAGCTTCTCCTACATCACGTACTCTTCCTTCTGTAGGATAATGATGCATTCTTATTCCTGGTGCTGCATTAATCTCCATAATAACTCCATTTTCATGTAAAGATTTTTCAATATCAGTTGTTTTTATATCTATTCCACAAATATCAAGTCCTATTGTTTGGGCTGCTCTAATACATATTTTTTTATTTTCTTCTGATATTTTATCTGTACAATCTATTGCTATTCCACCTGTAGATAAATTTGCATTTTCTCTTAATTTTATTTTTTCACCTTTTTCTGGTATTGTTAATAAATTCATATTTTGCTTTTCTAAAAATTTCAATAAAGATTCATCTATCTTTATTTTAGTTAATGGCTTTTCATGATCATATCCTCTTTTAGAATCAGAATTTAACATTCTAATTAAATTTTTTATATTATTTTTTCCATCTCCTATAATAAATGGAGGTATTCTTAATGATACTGCAACAACATTATAATTTACCACGCATACTCTATAATCATTTCCTTCAATATATCTTTCTATCATAAGCTCATTATGAATGTCTTTTAAGTAATTATAAGCTTTTATAAGTTCTTTATCCGACTTTAAGTTTAGAGCTACTCCATTTCCTTTGCTTCCAAATCGTGGTTTTATGACAAGAGGGTACCCTATTCTTTCCCCTTCCTTCAATAAAGAAATTGCATTATATATTTTAGCTCCATCTGCTACAGGTATATTTTGTTGTATTAAGAGCTCTTTTGTTAACATTTTATCTGAAGCTATATCTGTAGAAATACAACTTGTATTTGCTCCTATAGTTGCTTCAATCATCCTACCTTGTTTTCCATAACCTATTTGATAAAATCCACTGTCTCCTATTTCAAATACAGGAAGATTATATCTTAATGCTGCATTTTTTATAGCAAGAGTACTTGGTCCAATAATTTCGTTATTTAAAATTTCTGTTAATAATTTCATTCTCTTATCAAAATCAAATTTTATACCACTTATCAACGAATTAATTATATCTATTGATAATCTTGCACTTTCAATTCCTACAGCTCTGTACTCATATTGAAATATGATGTAATAAAAATCTCCTTTGATTTCTCTAGATTTTCCATAAGATACATCTATCCCTAACTTATTTTGGATTGCTATTATAATGTGCTCACATATGTGTGATAAGTATGTGCCTTCTTTTAGTCTTTTTACAAAGCCACCTTCTTCATCTATTCCACATCTATGAGTTTTTAATTCAGGAAGCATTTTTAATAATCCTTCATTAAAACCTTTTATATCTTTACTGGGTATATCTGAATATCCACATAAATCTACATCTAATCTTATACATTTTTTATGAGAATATACATTCCTTCCTTCAAATATTTTTTGATTTTTTATCTTCATTTTCTAAAATTTCCTCCTCGAAAGGTTCCTTTTTTATAAGACTAAATCTATTTCCATTTTTTAATACATGCAATTTTACATTATACATACTTAATACTTCTTCATTATTTTGTTCAGAGACATTTGTATATGATATTTCACTTCCATCAATAAAATAAACTGCCCCTTCCCCTATAACTAATATTTCTCCATCTTTATTAACTACAATTGCTGTATTTTCATCTATTCCAATACCTAACACCTCTGGGTTTTGAGCTACTCCTGTAAGTAATCTTCCAATTCTTCCTCTTTGGTCAAAATGTTGATCCACAATAACATTTTTTATAAGCCCTAACCCTGGAGACATTTCTAATATACATTTTTTTGGTGCTTCTTCATTATTTCCATCAATAATCATAGTACCACTCATAACTGACGCTCCTGCTGAAGTTCCAACTATATAGATTCCTTTATCATACATCTCTTTTAAAGCAGAATAAGCTGGTGAACCTCCCAATAAACTTGTAATTTTAAGCTGATCACCACCAGTAAAAAATATCAATGATGCTTTTTTTATTAAAGATATATTTTCTTTTTTATATGCATCTCTTCTTTTGCTTATATCTAATATTTCTATATGCCTTACTCCAATTTCCCCAAAAGCCTTTTTATACTTACTAGCAGCCTCTTTAGGATATTCTGTGGCTATTGTGGCTACTAATAAAATATCATTTTCTTTATTGATACAATCACATACTCTAGTTAGAATTTCTTTTTTTCCTTTCTTATCTTCAGCTCCCCCTATGATTATTAAATTTCCACTCAGTTTAGTATTCATATTTCTCACCTCATATTATGCATTTCTTATTATTGCCACTAATTAATTAAATTATTCACATTTACAAAAAAAATGCTTTAATACAGAATATCTGCACTAAAGCATAATTTTCATTTAAAATATAGCATTTCCTGGAATTATAAGTTTTTCTCCTGGAAATATACTATCTGGATTTTCTATAGAATTTAATCTTACTAATTCTTCTACTGTGGTCTTATATTTTTTCGCTAAATTCCATAAGGTATCATTTTTATTAACAACATAAATAGTAACACTAGGTTTTTTTCCTACGCTTTCACTTTCTCCTTCTACTGCATCTGAAATAAAAAACCTTTTTACTTCATAAAAGACCTTAATTAATGTTGACAATGTTACTTTAACAGCTATTGTATTAGCTTCTAAAGATACATAAATATCTTCTATATCACATTTTACAATAGATTTCATTTCTTCATTTACTCCAAGCATTTCTACTACTACAGTAAATGGAATTTCTCCATTTATATCATGAAACAAAATTTCTTCATCTAAAGTTTTGTATATTACATTAAGATTAATTATTCCATTTAAAATAATTTTATCATTTGTTATATTTTTTTCTATAGATTTTGTTCTTCCTATTACCCCTATAATATGTTCTGGCTTCAAATCTCCTTCTTTTAAATTTAAGTTATCTTTTATAACACTTTCTAAAGATTGTATGCCATGTACAATTCCTATTTCATATTCATTTTTCTTTAACTCTAATGGAAATGTTGGAGAATATGCATCTTCTATAACATCTATACTTTGATTAGAAAATATTTTTGCATTTGCTTTTACTAAAAATTCTATGTTTATAATTCTGGTTTCTCCTAAATCATCATCTTCTAACCCAATATCTTTATTTTGAATTTCATAGGATACTGTAGAATTCATGTCTGATGTTATTCCTATAGCCTCTTCTTCTTTTGATATATATATATCATCCTCTAATGATATTAACTCTTGAGATTCCATTCCAAGATAAATAATATTAACTTTGCAATAACAGCCTAAATATAATTTATCATCTGCCAATTTTATCTCTTTTTTGTGTATATTCATTGATGCTTGCAATATTTTTTCTACTTGAGGTTTATCCATACTTATTCTAATCATAGATTTTCCAATTAACTCTACTTCTTTATTTGATGTCAACCTACTTATTGATTCAGTTTTCTTTAATAATTGTACTTGATTATTTCCTTCAATGTCTTTTACATAATCAAAATCCACATCTTTATAAAGTTCCCAATCTAATTTTACAAGCCCTTCAATAGATATTTTTCTTTCATTAATAATTTTTGCTTCAATATGTTCAAGTTTACACTCTACTTCACAAATAACCTTATGTTCATCTTCTTCAATATTTAAATAGCTTGTAAAGTTTTCAGAGTAATTTACAGAATTTATACTACAATTATCTTCTCTTGGAATATATAATATTGTATACTCAGCTCTTCCTTCAACAATAGCTTTATTTCCTGATATTTCTTTATTAATTACTATAATATTTCCTTCTATGCTTAATAATTCTTTTACATCGGGATGTGTATCAGGTATTACATACTCATCTTTCAAGTCTGTGCTTGAAATATTTTCTTTTAATAATTGTTGAAAATGTATGTTTTCTTTTATTACATCCATACTAGCCATACTGTTCCTCCTATATAATATCTCTTCTTTATTATATAGTTTTAATATTCCATTTATTACAATATAAATCTTTTTTATTTTTTTGTAAATTTTGTTGACAATTAGGCTAATTTGTCGTATATTTAAATTGGTTATTGACCATATAACCTCTCATAAATTCTCAATACCCTTTTATACCATAGTTGAAAGATGGATACCCACCATCTTTCTCTTTTTTTAATTATAAATTTAATATTTAACTATCTAAAAAAATATTATGTTATAAAAAATAAACTTCGATTTTTTTCAAATCGAAGTTTATTTTTAATTTGGAAAAACTAATTCAACTGTATTTGTTAGTACATCTGAATAACTATATGACACTGTTCTTTTATTGTCATTATCCAATCTTATAACAAATATACTTGGATAAATACTTTCTAATACTCCATCATTTATAAGTATTTTCTTTCTGCCTCCGTTAGCTTTTAAAGTAACCTTTTCTCCTAAGTGAGTTTCTATGTCTTTTTTTATATTGGCAATAGTTCTCATAAACATAACGCTACCAAAATTTTATTGGCAACTTCCTCCTCTCATAATTACTTTTATATAAATATTTTTCTAAATCTCTTCCCTAGTTAAATTATACATCAAATTCTATTTTAAGTCAAATAAAATTTCTATTTTATCATCATACCATATACTTGTCAATATTTTTTTAATGTTTTTGTAACATTCTTTTATATTATAACTATTTTTCATATTTTTTATTCAATAATAACAAAAAAAGTGAAATAAATATATGCCCTCCCAGTTCCAAGTCATGACAAAACAAAAAAGTGTGAACTTATTATTTTATCAAGTTTACATGAGATATAATAATAATTCACACTTAGTTAAAACTTTGCAATTTCAACATATCTTTATTAAATATATGATGATTTTGGATAACCCTCTCGATATTTTCCTCTTGTTTGAAGTCCTCCAATTCCTTTTATTCCAGTAATTGTATTATCTATTGCATCAGTTATAGAAACTACTTGGTCAATTCTTGTATACGCTATTTTCTCACATATAAATACTGGGTCTAAACAATGTATAAGAACTCGGCTTGGACTTGAAGCGAAGTTGGCGCCATAATCTAGTAGACATTCGTAGCAACTTTGGCAGGCACCAGCAAATATGACTAATTCATCATAGCTTCCATTGTAATTTCTTAATGCTTTTACTGACTCAATATAATATTTTGAATTTCTATAACAATTTAAATCTAAATAATCATTTGTTCTTTTTAACACTCCATCATGTCCAGTTAAAACAACTATATCAGGCTTTATTTCTTTTACAAGGTCAACTATGACCTTTGGTTGTTCTCTTTCTGGTATTGCTTTTCCAACAGCATCAAGATGAAGTTGTTTATATACCTTTAAACAAGTTTCCATATATTCGCTATCTCCATCTACATGAAGAATCCTTCCAGGTCTACCAAACATAAGCTCTTTTTTTAGTTCTGGCTTACTGCTTTTCCCCCTTGAACTTAAAACATCTCCACGTAATGAAATTGCTTTATTAATAGCACTTTTAACTCTACTATTAAGTATTTTTTCCTGTTCACCAACATAATTTTCTTTAACTTCTTCTAAATCATCTTCTTTAGAATCTGCTATTATCCTTATACTTATTCCTTTTAGTATATATTTCTTTTCTCCTTTTTCCTCTTTGATATCCATTATTTTAAATGTAATATCCATATCATAAGATTTTCTAACAACCAAATCACCTATTTTCATCTTTTTTACTGTTAAGCTCTTCTGCTAAGCATAACAATGTTCACCTCATATTTACATTGTTATTAATATACTATGATTAACTTTCTTTTGAGTTCCATACATATTAATAAGTTTCAAAAACAAACATCTATGCTAAGTTATACTCTTTACTAAATTTATCAAGAAACTCTAAATATTTTTCCTTTTCATCTATTATTGCATTAAGCTTTCCTGCAAAAGTATTTTGCCCCCAATTTACCTCATTATAATAATACCTATTAGCTAACCTCCAATATCTTTGAGGGAATTGAAGATATGCATATAAAACTTTATATTCTTCTTCCTTAAGCTTTGATACAGATTGGTAAGCTTCTAGTATGCTTTTAGCAAAATTAATATCCCAATCAACCCTCTTAAGAACTTTTATCATAAAATTTGATATATCAAAGGTTCTTACTTCTCTTTTACAATAATCAAAATCAATAACATGTACGTCATTATTATCATCTAATATTATATTATGATAAGTATAATCATGATGACATAATCCCTTTTCTTTTTCTGCTTCTGCACATAGCTCATAATAAGAAGATTCATTTAATGTCTGTAATGCTTTCTTAGCCATTTCCTTATAAAATTCCATTGATTTTAAATATATCAAATCAAATTCTTTCTTATTACCTCTCTTTCTTATCATATCCTTCATTTTATCTAATGATTTTATTCTTTTTTCCATAAGATGAGGCCATCTTCCTAAATCACTTTTTAATTTAGAATTTTCTGGTGGGTCATATCCTTTTGATGCTTCATGAAATGAAGCTAATGTTTTTGATGCTAATTTAACCTCTTCAATGTTATGAAAGTCACATTCTCTTCCTTTTAACCATTCTGAAAGAGTATATATATCCTCATTAACAAGAGCATAAGGCTCTCCATCTACATTTAAATAATATCTATCAACTTTATCAAAACCATTACTTATTAAATACTCCTTTGCTCCATAAACGAACAAAAGCTTTTGAGGTCCATAATTAATTTTTTTTAGGCATCTTTCACCTTTATTAGTTTTTAAATAATAAATCCCTTTATTAGCTTTAATCACCTCGATTTTAATATTGAATTGTCTTTCAATTTCAAATTCCCTCATCATATTCCTCACCTCCTTCTTATTTATATGTACCTATTATTTCTTTTATTAACAAAAGTTCATTGATTTTAATATAATAAATGAAGAGTACTAAGAAAGGATACATCATGAATATTGGGATAGATGGCAGAGCCGCTAAATGGTATAGGGGTACTGGAATAGGGACCTATACTCATCAGCTTATTTTAAGCTTAAACTCAATAGATAATTTTAATGATTATCTTATTTTTCTTCCTGATGGTTCTTCTCTTAAAGATTTAAAGAATAACTTTCATATAGAATCGGTAAAGGCTAATTTAGAAGAAAATTTTTGGGATGAAGTAAGTGTTCCAAATATATTAAATAATAAAAATATGGAATTATATCATGTTCCTCAAAATGGAGTTGGACTTTCCTCTAATGTAAACTGCAAAAAAGTCATTACTCTTCATGATATAATCCCTATAAGGATGCCAGAAACTGTAAGTGATAAATACCTTAAAATCTTTAATGATGAGTTACCTAATATGTTATCTCAATGTGAAGGAATAATAACTGTTTCTGAATTTTCAAAAAAGGATATAGCAGAAGAATTTAATTTCCCAAAAGAAAAAATTTTTGTAACTCCTCTTGCTGCAGAAGATATTTACAAACCTATGAATAAATTTTTATGTAAAAATATTTTGAAAGAAAAATATAATATAGAAAATAAATTTGTATTATATGTTGGAGGATTTAGTCCAAGAAAAAATATAATAGGTCTTATTGAAGCTTTTTCTTTAATTCCAACTAAAAATAGAAAAAACACCAAGTTAGTCATTACTGGTAAAAAGGGGATTTCATATGAAAAATATAAAAAACGTGCTGAAGAATTAAATTTAAAGGATGATGTCATATTTACTGACTTCATTCCAGTAGATGATATGCCTATATTTTATAATGCTGCAGAGCTTCTTGTATATCCTTCTTTTTATGAAGGTTTTGGGCTTCCACCTATTGAGGCAATGGCTTGTGGAACTCCTGTAATAACTTCTAATGTTACATCTATACCTGAATTTTGTTCTGAAGCTGCATTATTAATAAATCCTTATAATATAGATGAGTTAAGCACATCTATAGAAGACATATTAAATGATAGTTTGCTTATGCTTACCTTAATAAAGAAAGGACTTTCTTGTAGCTTAAATTTTTCATGGAAGCTTACTGCTGAAAAAACCATATCAGCATATACTTCCATGCTTAAATAAAAAATATTATTTTTTCTCTTTAGTCCTAATAGCTTCAAGTTATGACAAAATATATTATAAAAAAAAGCAGATTGAATATATTATTTTGCTCTTTAACCCTAATACAATATATTCAATCTCCTCTAACTAAAATTTTTCCACTTTTCTAGTTAAAAATTAACATAAATTAATAATTTACACTTTCTAACTAATAAAATTTTTCTTTAAATTCTCTTTTATAATTTCTTAAAAATTCTTTTCTAAACTCTTCATTCTCTAGCTTATTTTGAAATCTATTTATAAATACCTCTTTATCCCAATCTTTATTTTTATGATAATAATCACTTACCATAGTGTAAAAATCTCTTGGGAAAAGAATTAATATATAAAGAAGTTTAAAATCTTCATCATTTAAATTCTCTACAGAATTATAGCTTTTTATCATTTCAATAGCTTTTTCAAAATTAAAAGCAACATTTTTTATTCCTTTTAATATTAAATCTGCTAAATCAATAACTTTTAAATCTATACTACAATAATCAAAATCTAATAAATACATACCCTGATTTGATATTAAAAAATTATGCTCTGCTAAATCATTATGGCATATTACACAATTATTTATATCTTTTCTATAAGAACTATAGCTACTAAAGCTTATTAATTCTAAAGCTTTTTTCATTTCCATAATATGCTCATCAACAGAAGCTAAAAACATTTTGTCAAATTCATCTTTAAATCTATAAGAACTAACTAATCTTTTTATCTCTTTAATATCCATAATTGCTTCTTCATACTTTTTAACCATGCTTTTATCTATATCTAATGTTATTGCAGATTTTAATGCCTCTTTAGATGCCTTATGATATTTTGCTAGTAACTCTCCACTTAAATTAAATTCTACTGGATTACTAAAGGTTACTTCTCTTCCTGAAATAAGGTCCATAAGCATATAATATTGCCCTTTCCATACTTTATATACCTTATCTTCTTCAAAAGTATTAAAATCTACCATGTAGTTAAAATTATCCTTAAGACTTTTTACACATATATTTATAAAATCTGCTCTTTCTTTATCACAATCTAGTCTTTTTAGTATTTTCTTTCCTGCTTCTGTTTTTAATATAAAAACTTTTCTTAATGGTATAACATCTAAAACCTTAATATTTAGATTTTCAAAAAACTCTTGGCTTAAATCATATCTTGAAAGATATTTTTTTTCTGGATATCTTAATCTAGTCATAAATTCACTTCCTAAATTTCACTATCACTTAATAATTTTATCTTTTTAAGCTGCTCCTGCCATGAATCTTCCTTTCTTCCATAAGCATATTTATACCACAAGTTTAATGTACCATAAGGTACCATTAACAAAATGTCAATATAATCTCTACTTTCATCTGATAAATACGAAATTTCAATATACTTATCAATACATTTTTCTAAAGAAATTTTCTTATTTTTTATTCTTACTCTTTTTAAATAATCATAAATATCTTCTTCTACAAGATTATAACTAGTATTTTTAAGAGTACCTATTTCTAATTCACTAGTCACTCTTAAGTTTTTTTCATCCACTCTTCCTAAAGTAATTTCATTTTTCTTCATACTTCTTTTTATTATACCCATATAATCAATCTCTTTAAGTGCATTTATTCCCCTCTCTCCTTTAGATAAAATTTTATTTCCATTTGATAAAATAAATTTATCCATAGGATTAATCTCCTTATAAGTATGTCTTTTTTCTAAATCCTTCCTAAGTCTTTTAAGCATAACTTTAATATGTTCAACCTTTCTTCCTATTGTGCTATTTATTCTTGTTGTGCCATAGCAATTATATCCTGAAAGAATTTTGTGAGCATTTTGTATTATTATAATTTGTTCCATAACCTTTTTCTCATTTATATCTCTTATTCCCTTAAAATAATCATCTCCAACTAAAATATCATTTTCTAATAAATATTCCTTTAAAGTTAAATTACTAATAATGCCCACCCCTTTTATATAAATTTCTCATCTATATGAAGTTTCTTAAAAAATCTTCTCTATCCTCTGTGTCTTCTATATATTTTGTAAGCTTATTCATAAATACATCTTCCTGCCAAGGCTGATTTTCCCAATACTTTTGTATTCCAAGTTGCCAATAAGCTTGAGGAAATCTTATAAACTCCTTCATAATAAACAATTCTTCATTTTTTACAGGGTTTATAGTTGAATAGTTATTTATTATTTCTTCTGCTTTTTCCCTATCCCATTTTCCATTTTTCATAACTCTTATCATTAAAGAAGCTAAATCATGCAAATGAGTATCAAGCATACAATAATCAAAATCTATAATATTAATGTTATTATACTTATCAATAAGTACATTATGGTTTGCATAATCATGATGACAAAATCCTTTCTTTTCATATTCTTTAATCATAAGTTCTAAATAATTTGATTCTTTTAGCCTACTAATACTTCTTTTAGCTCTTTCTACTTCTTCATTTAGACAACTTAAATACAAATTATCAAATTCACTTTTTTCACTCTTACTCTCAATTCTACTTTTAAAATCTAAAATTTCATCTTTTCTTGTTTCAAAAACATTTATCCATTTAAACCATCCAACTCTTGGTTTCATATGAAGATTTGTAATAAATCCTTCACTACACTTATGAAGCTCTGCAAGCTTCTTAGTTGCCATCTCTAATTCTATTACATTATCATAATTTACTTCTCTTGAAGGAATCCAAGGAGTAAGATATGCATATTTTGTATCAATTCTTATATAATTTCTTCCATTTTTTGTTTTTAATATTTCTGGGATAGTTTCAAAATTATTTTTCTGTAAATGCCTTATTGCAGATATTATAAAATTAAAATGCTTAAATCTGTATTTTATTACTTTTAAAAAGTAGCTTTTCTTTTTTGAATTTATCTTATAGGAATTTTTAACTTTTTCTATAGAATCAACACTTAAATCATAATTCTCCCTAATTAAATTAATGATTCTCTCTTCTTCCATAAAAATCTCCTAACATTAATATTATTTATTATATATATACTTAAATTAATAGTGATTTCATTCACAATTTATTAATAAAAATAGTATTTTATAGTATATATTTTTTTGAGGTGAATTTTATGAATATAGGAATAGATGCTAGAGGCATTAACCTATATAAAGGCTCTGGAATTGGAACATATACTAAAAATCTTATTTTTAATTTGATAAATAGTAATCTTAAAGATAAATTTAATTTACTTTGGACAGGAAATGAAGATAAAAACTTTATCAAAAATAATACTTCTCTTACCTTTATTTCTGGAAGATATAATTCATTTTATGAAGATTTTTATATACCTTATTGGATAAAAGAAAAAAATTTAGATTTATATCATCTTCCACAAAACGGATTAGGTATGCCTTTAGATTCTAATTCAAAAATAGTAGTCACAATACATGACTTAATTCCATATGCAATGCCAGAAACAGTAGGAAAAGGTTACTTAGATAAATTTTTAAAAGAAATGCCTAAAATAATTTCCTCTTGTAGTGGAATAATTACTGTTTCAGAGTATTCTAAAAATGATATTTTAAGATTTTTTCCAAACTTTCCTTCAGAAAAAATTTATGTTACACCATTAGCTGCAAATGAAAGCTTTAAACCAATAGAAAAAGAATCTTGTAAAAATGTAATAAAGAATTTATTTAAGATCGATTCTCCTTTTATACTTTATTTAGGAGGATTCAGTTCAAGAAAAAATGTTAAAAGTTTAATACTTGCTTTTAAGAAAATAATTAAGGACTTACCTAATGATTATAAATTAGTTCTTGGAGGTACCTTGCAAGATGAAGGATTTAACCTACAAAAAATAGTTATAGATAATAATCTTGAAAATAATGTTATATTTACTGGTTACTTAAAAGATTCTCTTTTGCCTATTTTTTATAATGCTGCTGATGTGTTTGTCTATCCTTCATACTACGAAGGTTTTGGACTTCCTCCATTAGAAGCTATGTGCTGTAAAACTCCTGTTATAACTTCAAACTTAACTTCTATTCCTGAGGTAACTAATAATGCTGCTTTACTTATTAATCCTTCAAATGAAGATGAACTTTCTGATGCCTTAATAAAAATTTTAAAATATGATTACCTAAGAACAGAACTTAGTGAAAAAGGGTATTTAAAAAGTCTTGAATTTTCGTGGAAAAAAACCTGTAAATTAACCTATAATGCTTATTTATCAATTTTAAATTCTGATTAGTACTATGTATAGAATTTTAGATTTGTAAAATTTTTAATATACTATTTTCCCTTTTGTTAAGTTATATAGCATTTCTATTATAGACACAATTACTCCTATCATAACAATTGCTACTAATATATCCATATCTTTCTTCACCTCCTTAAAATTTTAATTATGCACTTTTTTAATTTAACTTTCATTAAGTGCAATAAAAAATGAACTTTTATACTTATATTATGAACTTTTTTTCATCTAAAAATAAGTATGTAAGTTTTACTTTTTTATTAAGATTTTTATTATTATCTTAGCAAGTTAGCAAATGAAATAAAGAAGAGCTTTTGCTCTTCTGAAAAATAACATATCAGATTCACAAAAACTCCTCTTATATAAAATACTAACAATCACATTCGCAATTGCATTTATTTTCTTGACAACTACAATTGGAATTTGAATTATTAGGATTAACTCCTATACAAGTTCCATCATAGCAGCTTACGTTTAATGGCACATATTTAACTTGAATATTATCTTTATAAACTTTTAATATATATTTTCTATTTGGACATAAAGGTCCTAACAAGAATTGACCATACTGGTCAGTAAAAGTGTGTGTTAATGGGCATGGTAACTTGCATCCATCAACCACTTGTAAAAGCTTAACAACAGCATCTGCAACAGGATTTCCATTTGCATCTAATACTGTTCCATGAATAACTGCTCTTCTTTCAACAGGTAACTTTATAACAGCTTCAATCTGTTGATTTTCTCTTGGACATACTGAACAAACAGCAACTTTTCCGCTCATAACTTTCTACCTCCATTGTGCTTTATACTATAAAATATGACTTTTAGGTAGAAATGTGAATTAAAAAACTCCCTGAAATTATACTATCAGAGAGTTTTTATATTTTCTAAGCTTTTTTATTTAAATTCCAAAGTTAATTTAATTTCTTCGTTATATCTATCAACAACAACTTCTACCTTATCTCCAGCTTCTTTAGTTTCCTTTATTTTATTAATATCTTCTACTGAAGTAACTTTTTGTCCATCAAATTTAGTTATTATATCATTTGCTTTAAGTCCTGCTTTTTCAGCTACAGAGCCTTCTGTTACACTAACTACTCCAACACCTTCAGGAATATTTTTTTGTTTAGCTCTCTCTTCATCAATTGAAACTCCAGTTATACCTATTGTCAATATTTTCTTAGATAAAGAATCAATTCTATCCTTTGCATCATTTATAGGAATTGCAAAGCCCATACCTTCTATTGAAGCATTTGAAGAACTTGTGCTACTTGATAATTTAGCTGTGTTGATACCAATAACTTGACCTTCACTATTTATTAATGGTCCACCACTATTACCAGAATTTATAGCTGTATCTGTTTGAATATACTCATAGCTTGTTTCTGATTCTGACTGTACTGCTGTTCCATCACTTGATTCATCTAAACTTCTATTAACTCCACTTACTATACCTTTAGTACAAGTTTGAGCAAAGTTAGTTCCAAGTGGAGTACCAATAGCTATTACTTCTTGACCAACATATAATGCAGAAGAATCTCCAAGCTCTGCTACTCCTGGAACCTTTGTTCCTTCTGCAAGCTTTAACATTGCTATATCTCTCTCTTGATCATAGTTTACTATATCTGCCTCAACTTCTTTTCCATCACTCATGCTTACTGTAACTTTATTACTTCCACCATTTGCTGTAACAGCTAATTCAATTACATGATAATTAGTTAAAACATTTCCTTCTTCATTGATTATAAAACCAGAACCGATTCCTTCAACATCTTGAGTATAAAATCTGCTATAAGAAACTTTTCCTGATGCTGTAATTGTTACAACTGCTGGTTTTACTTTGTTGTAAGCTTCTGCAACAGTTAAGTCACTAGACTCTTTAACAAAATTTACTGGTGATGGCTGTGAAGAACTTGTATTAGTATTTTTAGTGCCTTGTGATGAAAGCATATTGTAAGTAATACGGCTTCCTATAATTCCTCCCCCTAATGCCATTACCATTCCTAATGCTGTAATAGAAAGCACTCTTCCAAGCATTCCTTTTCTCTTTTTCTTATTTTTTTTAGGTACCTCTGCTCTTATATTTCCATCCTCTCCAATATTAATTGAAGTATCAAAAAAGTTTTCTTCATTTCTATTTTCAAAATCGCTCATATATATTACCTCCGATTTATTTATTCTTTCTTAACTTTTTTCTATACTTTGAGTATATTATCATTTTGTGACAAATATATGGCATAAAAGGAATTTCATTATATTTTTAAATTAAAATTAATAGAAGCCTATCATTTTTAATGACAGACTTCTAAGTTCTAATACTTATTTATTTGCTTTATCTATTTTTTTTCTTTCTTTTAAAACCTTAGTTAAGGCATTAACTATAGATTCTGAATCTGATGCAGATATTAAATTTCCAGAAATATTTGTTTCATATACTGTAGTAAAATCTCCATCTCCCAGTTTATTTAAGGATTTGCTATCATCATTATTAGCAATAATATAGAATGGCTTTTCTTCTAATAACCCCGCTTCCTGAGAAATATCATTATAGTTATATAAATTTTTAAGTTCGCTTTCTATAGCCTTTCTATAACTTGTTCTATTTTTTTGTATATCAAATTCTTTTTTTACTTCTTCTGATAAATTATCTTCAAATTTCTTTATTGTAATATCTTTATCTAGCTTATCTAGAAGTATAGTAAGTCCAAAATAAGTTCCTTTAGACTCAAGTTTGCTTTTATTATATGTTTTCTTTATTTTTTCTCTAGACTCCTCAGATTTTATCTTTTCCTCAGAATAAGGATTTATTAATATCATTGCTGATACTGAATCAGGATATTCTTTTGCAAAATTAGTCATAATAAGACTTCCATATTCCTCTCCAACAAGTATTAGCTTACCTGATACTCCAGCTTTTCTTAATAATATTTTTAAATCCATTGCTTGTTCTCTAGGGGTTCTAGGAGTTGCTATGTCACTAAATCCATATCCTTTCCTATTATATACAAAGGTTTTTACCTTAAGCTCTTCACGAATTGTATCAGAAATTTCATCCCATTGATATAAAGTAGTTCCTATTGCTCCATCAAAAACAACAGTATAATCCCCACTTCCCTTAAAACTATATTCCATTTTATTACCATTAACTTTAATATAATTTAAGCTTGAACTAAGCTTTTCATTTCCAACAAAATATGTTATTGCTTGAAAGATAAGACCAAATATGAATATTCCAGCAATTAATATAAAGATTCTTTTTACCCACCCAACATTGGATATCTTTCTTTTCATATTTACTCTCTTAAATCCATTTGACTCTGGTATTAAATTCATATTCTTAACTTTCCCCAAGCTTTAAATTTGGTTTTGCATTTAAGTCTAGATTTGCTATATTACCATTCATAAATTCATAATATGCTGCTGAACCTATCATTGCTGCATTATCTGTACATAATATTCTAGCCGGGAAAAGAATTTCTACCCCCTTTTTCTTTCCTTCTTTAATTAATTCTTCCCTAAGAGTTGAATTTGATGCCACTCCTCCTGCTATTGCAATTTTATCAACTTTTTTTCTTTCACAAGTTAAAAATACATTTTCCTTAAGTACATCAATTACTGCTTTTTGAAATGATGCTGCTACATCTGCTACATTAATTTCTATGTCTTTCATCTTACATGTATTAATATAATTTAATACAGCAGATTTTAAGCCACTAAAAGAAAAATCTAATGTGTCATCATGGAATTTTGCTCTTGGAAATTCAATAGCATTTTCATTTCCCTCTTTAGATATTTTATCTATCTTAGGTCCACCTGGATATCCAAGTCCAATAGCTCTTGCTACCTTATCAAAAGCCTCTCCTGCTGCATCATCTCTAGTTTGCCCTATAACTTCATATTTTCCATAATCTTTTACATGTACTATAAAAGTATGACCTCCTGAAACTACTAGTGATACAAAAGGTGGTTTTAATTCCGTATGTTGTATATAATTTGCACATATATGTCCTTCTATATGATTTACTCCTACTAATGGTTTTTTTGAAGCTAGAGATAATCCTTTAGCATACTGAAGTCCTACAAGAAGTGCACCTACAAGACCAGGTCCATAAGTAACCCCTATAGCATCAATTTGCTCTAAGCTCATATTTGCTTCTTCTAAAGCACTTTTTACTACAGCATCTACAACTTCTATGTGCATTCTTGATGCTACCTCTGGTACAACCCCTCCATATTTTGTATGTGTATCAATTTGCGAAGCTATTATATTTGATAAAACTTCTCTTCCATCTTTTACAACAGCTGCTGAAGTTTCATCACAACTTGATTCTATTGCTAAAATATATTTTCCCATTTTCTATACCTCATTACTTATTTTTAAAAAGTCAATAAATGTATTATACTTTATATAAATTTATCTATCAATTAATTTTACTTGAAGATTTTTTTAATTTATTGTATATTAATTTTCAAAGTTCTAATAATATTATAAAGTTATTTATGATTAATAACATCTATTTTTAAATAAAATTCATATAATATTAAGTTTTTTAAAAGGAGTTTTTATTGATGTCTTCATATGCCAAAGTTATAGTTTCAGGCTCTCCAATAACTAAATCTAACTTTAAACTACATAATTTAAATGGAAGAGCCATTTTGCCAAGCGAATCTGGAAAATATTATGATAGATATGCTCTCTATGAGCAAGAAATTGCCTATACTGCTCGCCTTCAAAATCCAAATGTTGTTTTAGATGAAAGTTTAATTGCAATACTAAAAGTTTATTATAAAAGCCAAAAACGTCATCCTGATACAATAAATATTACAAAGAGTATTTTTGATGGAATAGAAAAAAGTGGTCTTATAGTTAATGATGCTCAAATAACAAGAATTATTACAGAAGAATATTATGATAAAGAAAATCCTAGATTTGAGCTAGAGCTATTTGGAGAAAGTGAATATTCTTTAAATTATTCTATTACTAAGCTTGAAGCTCCAATAGATAAAAAGATTTATTCTCCAATAAAAAAAAGAAAAACTTCAAAATCAGAAAAAGAGATTTCATGTACTAATGATTCTAATAAAAAGATTTGTAGTATTTGTAATAAAGTCATAATAAAAGATAACTTCATAAGTGCAGATAATGGTAAAACATTAATATGTGATTCCTGCTTTAAAAAATCATTTTAAAAGGAGATATTTTATGTTTATTTTTATAGGTGATAGTCTTACTTTTGGATATGGTGTACATAAAAATGAAGGTTGGGTTTATAAAATTTCTGAAAATACTTCATTAAATGTTATTAATAAAGGAATTAATGGAGATACCACCCCTTCAATGTTAAGTAGATTTTTTAATGATGTAATTTCTAAAAATCCTGATAGCATCTTTATAATGGGTGGTACCAATGATTTATTATGTGGACGTTCCATATCTTCAATTATTGATAATATAGAAGAAATGATTAAAGATTCTATTTCTATTACTTCTAATGTTTATATAGGAATTCCTCCATGCATAATCTCTGAAATGGCAAATAGATTATTTATGCCTTCTAATTTATATGATTATTGTGAAAAGAATCTTCCAATGTTAAGAAATAAATTAATAACATTATGTGATTCTTATTCTATTAAATACATAGATTTTTATTCTCTATCTATTAATAACATAAATAATGATATTTACATTGATGGAATTCATTTAAATTCTTTTGGAAATAATCTTATGTTTCAAGAGGCTATTAAAATTATTTCTACATAGTCTCTTTTATGTAAGAAACAACAGCTTTCCCTGCATCTATTCCATCAATGTCCTTTTTGCCCCAAGCCTCAATTCCATATATTAAATTTCCACAAGCAAAAATCCCATCAACATTAGTTTTAAAATTTGATACTTTTAAGCTTTTTGTTAAATTGTTAAATTCAAAATCTTGCTTTGATATATATTCAAGCTCTGGAAAATGATTTACTGATAATATTAAAGAGTCACAAGCAACTATAGTCCATTCATCTATATCTTTAGTATAAATCCTTACTCCTTCAATTCTTTTATCTCCCATTATTTCTTTAATCTCACCATCTATCATAATAGGAATATCAATATCTTCTATTATTTTTTTGTCTTCTTCATTAAATGTAAATATATTATTTTTTTGAATAATAAGTGCCCTAACCTTAGCTCCTTCAATTAAGAATCGTTTTGCTACTATAAGAGCCCATCTATTTTTAGCTATTATTACAGGTTCTTTTCCTGGTAAATATCCTTCAAAGTTTATAATTCTATGAGAATCCTCTATTGTGAAAATTCCTAATAAATCTCTAGTTTCTATATCTGCATTTCCATCAAAATATTCTCTACAACCTGAAGCAAATATTATAGCTTTTGCATAAACCTTTTGAACACCTTCTTTAGGATTTACATATGTTACAATTTTTTCCTTAGATACATTAATAACTTGAGTGTTAAGCTTTATATCTGCTTTATAATAATTTAACTTTTCATAAATTAAATTTATATATTCTGGTCCTGTAATTTCTGTCTTTAATCTTTTTTTTCCAAAACCATTATGAATACATTGATTTAATAATCCTCCTAAAGAACTTTCTCGTTCTATAATCATAACTTTTTTTATTCCATCTTCTAGTGCAACTGTGGCAGAGGTCATTCCTGAAACTCCACCACCAATTACTATTAAATCATACATATAATTTTTTCTCCTTTTCTAAGGTAGACTGTTAAATTTTTATAAAATCATCTGCTAAGTACATTTCTTCCACAATATCATCCATGTCTATAATTTTTCCTAATACCATCTTATCTTTAGCATTATAATAATTAATTGAAATTTCAGAAGCATAAATTTTTACCCCTCTTTCAATTAAAAGTCTTAAAGAATCTAAAACCTTAGAATCCTCTAATAAAAATTTTACTGCTGAATTAACAAATATTAATTCTCTAGGAAGAATATCACTGTCACTTAATGCTTCAAAATACCTTTCCATAAGCTTAACCCCAAGAACTTCTTCCCCTATTCCTAGCTTTTCATTAGTTATTAGGATAACCAATCTTTTTTCCTCTTCTAATACTTCTAAACATCCTCTTTTTTCTATTTTTATATTAAATTCATCATTAGAAGTGACATGATATCCCTTTCTCATAGCATATTTCACTACATTTTCATGACTTATCTCATTATCTACTATTACCATAGCCTCTCCTTCTCCAATAGAATTAAAGTATTTTTTAACTACTTTAATTTCTTTTGGACATTCAAGACCCCTACAATCTATTTCTTTCATTAAACTCACCCCATAATAGCAACTATGTTAATTATTTCATTAATATATTTATTTATATAATTATAACACTTATTTACCTGCAAGTGATATTTCTTTAATCTTAACAGAAGGTGAACCTATACTGCTCATAGGAAATTTCAAGTCATTTCCTACACCTTCTATGTCTTTTAAAATATTAAAAAAGTTTCCTGCTATTGTTATTTGTTCAATAGGATAGCTCTTTTTTCCACTTTCAATATAAAAACCTTTAGCCGCTAAAGAAAAATCTCCTGTTATTGAATTAGCACCTGAATGAAGACCAGCAAGCTCTGTTATTAAAATCCCTTCTCCTACTTCTTGCATAAGCTCTTCTAAAGATTTTTCTCCTTTTTCTATATATAAATTTGTTGGAGATATTGAAACTGGTGATGCATATGAATATTTAAATCCATTTCCTGTGCTTTTACCTCCTGCCTTATATGCTGTTTTTAAATTGTGAAGTAATGTTTTAAGTTCTCCCTTAGATACAAGCTCTTTTTTATAAGTAGCAACTCCCTCATCATCAAAAGGTGTAGATGCAAATCCATTATCTAAAAGAGGGTCATCGACTATGGTTACTACATCTGAAGCAATTATTTCTCCTTCCTTATCCTTTAATAAAGATAATCCTTTTTGTGCTGCATCTGCATCAAAAATATCACAAAAAGTGCTTAATAAAGATACCATTGCCTCATTGTATAAAATAGCCTTATATTTGCCTGATGGAATGCTTCTTCCTCCTATTCTAGATAAAGCTTCTTCCACACCTTGCTTTGCAATTTTTTTAGGATTAATTTCATCTATTGATAATGCTGTTACATATCCTGTTCCATCATATTTTTCATTATTATCCTCAACAATTGGAACTACATAAGCAGTTAATGAATTACTTTTGTTGACAAGATTTAAACCCTTAGTATTATAAATTCCATACTTTGAATTTCCATAACCAATACTACAACCACTTAAATTAACAACCTTTTTAGAGTATTCTTTACATTCTCTTTCTATTTCTAAAGCAAGTTCTATTAATTTTTCTGTATTTAAATTTTCAAGTTCTTTTGAATAGCAATTTACTTTTTGATATTCCTTATCTCCATCATAAATAAACTGAACATCATCATTTTCTATAGAATTTGCTCCTTCCTTAGCATTTTTTATAAGCATATCTATAGCTTCTTCATCTAATATTTCTGTATAAGAATATCCTATTTTTCCATTAATTTTACCTCTAAATGATAATCCAAAAGTTGTATTTATATTATATTTTTCTAATTCCTGTTCATAAACAGATAGAGCTATGCTTTCTCTATTTGAAAAATATATTTCACATTCTTCAAATCCATTATTTAATGCTTTTTTAAATAATAAATCTTTAAATTCTTTAAATTCCATACAATTCTCCTCCTATCTTCCACCTACAGTAATTTCTTTAACTCTTATCATAGGCTGACCAACATTAACTGGTACACTTCCAGAGGATGAACCACACATTCCTTGAGCCTGTTCTAAGTTATTTCCAACCATATCAATATTCATAAGGACTTCACTACCCTTTCCTATTAAGCTAGCACCTCTTACAGGTTCTTGAATAATTCCATTCTTAACTATATATCCTTCTGCAACTGCAAAGTTAAACTCACCAGTTACTGGATTTACAGAGCCACCCCCCATCTTCTTTGCATAAAGTCCATCTTGTATTGATTTTATTATATCTTCTGGATTATCGTCTCCAGTAGCAATATAAGTATTAGTCATTCTTGATGTAGGAGCAAATTTATAGCTTTGTCTACGTGAATTTCCAGTAGGCTCCATATTCATTCTTCTTCCATTAAGCTTATCTATCATATAAGATTTTAATATTCCATTTTCTATAAGAATATTCTTTCTTCCAGGATTACCTTCATCATCAATGTTTATTGAACCCCAATAATTAGGTATTGTTCCATCATCAATTGCTGTTACCTTTAAAGAGGCTATTTGTTGTCCTAGCTTTCCTGCAAAAACTGAATTTCCTTTTGCTACAGAAGTTGCTTCAAGCGAATGTCCACAGGCTTCATGGAATATAACTCCACCAAAGCCATTATCAATTGCAACAGTCATATTTCCTGCTTTACAATTTTTAGCATGTAACATAGTGCAAGCTGTTCTTGAAGCCTCCCTTCCATAATATTCAGGGTCTATAGTTTCAAAAAGCTCAAATCCCTTACATGCACCTGGTCCCTCAAAACCTGTTTGGTTTTCTGTTTCATTAGAGGCAACTGAATTTATTGCAAGTCTTGTTCTTACTCTTCTATCTTCAACAAAAAGCCCTTCTGTATTGGCTATTAATACCTTTTGGTCCTTATCTGCATATGAAACACTAACTTGTGAAATTTCATTGCTATAGTTTTTTGCACTTTTATAAGCTGTTTTCATTATTCCTATTTTCTTTTCATAATTAACTGCATTTGGATAATATTTAATGCTATGAATATTTTTAAATGTAAAAGTATCATTTAATATTATTTGCTTATCTTCTTTTAGTTCTCCTAATGCTAATGCTGCCTTATAAGCTGTATTTAAAAGACCTGAAAGGCTATTATCATTAGTATATGCATATATGCTTTTAAAGCCTTTAAATATTCTTATTCCTATGCCATAGCTCCTTCCACCAAGAGCATTTTCTACTTTTCCGTCTATTAATCCAATAGAATTACTTATAGAATCTTCTTCAAAAATTTCTGCAAAATCTCCTCCTGTAACTAGACATTTTGCTAACACTTGTGATGCTACTTCTTTTTCTATCATTTAAATCCTCCTATTCTGGTATTATAGTGTCATCTTTAAATGCACTTTCCCATTTATCAACATAATCTTTCTCACACCATTCTGCCATAATTACTGATTCACCATCTTTTAATGGTATCTTTCTTAAAGGTTCTTCTAGTATTTTACCATCTTCTATAAGATACACCAATATCTCTTCCTTATTTAGTATAATGGCTAGCCTTCCGCTTGGAGACATATATACATCTAGCATAAAAGGCAACTCATTTTTTAGAGATTTCCACGGAACATATAATGTATCATAGCTTGTTAATCTATCATTAGCTTTTATACCAATAGGATACTCAACTGATTCTGCTCCATTTAATCCAGATATCATTCCTTGAAGCATCCACTTTCCATTATTCCTAACTACAGTAAAATTGCTATAATCTAGATATTTACTTAATTCTTCTTTTTTCTCATAATCTAAATTTCTATATGCATCTTCATATGTTTGCTTGTAAACATTAATTATATCATTATCATATATATCTTGTATAACTACACCATCATTTAAATATAGATTATCTATTGGTAGTACTTTATAAAAATCACTTATATATTTACTATTATTAACCTCTTCTATAGCAATATAATCATTTCCAACATAATTTATTTTTTTATATACATTACTTCCATTATCTAAGCTTGATGTAGATGTATCTATAATATATTTAATTGCTGTTTCTTCTTTATTTTCCAACATACTTGCAGAAAAATATTCATAATATATATTCTTATCTTTATCACTATATGCATCACTTTCTATTTTCCAAAATCCATTGCTTCTAGGAACAAGTATATATTCTTTTTGTTTAACATCTTGAAGCTTTGAATTCTTTAAACTTATCCACAATGTTCTATAACTCTCTCTTTGATAAGTTCCATTTTCATTTATCATGGGAGTTTTTAATCCAAGTAAAATTCCTTGTGCTTTATTACTTGTAATTGTTTTTGTAAAATCCCCATTTTGTTTTTTATCTTCAAAATCTTTATTATCATTTACTTCATTTTTATATTTTAATGAAAATAAAACACCTTCATAATAAAAATAAGATTTTTCTTTACTAAAATAAATAAATTCTCCTAAAATATTATTTTGATGCATAATAGAATAAACATTTATATAATTAGAGTCTAAACTTAAATTATCTAAACTATACTTTGCTTCATATGATATTACATAATCATTTTTAACTACCTTTAATTTATAATTACTTTCTTTATATAATTTTTCTCCTAATATTATTTTATCAGATTTTATAATTACATCATTTGATTTTATTCTTTCAATTTCTTCTTCATTAAATAAATTATCATCTAACACTTCATAATCTTGAACACTCCATACGCCAACTATTTCTAAATCATTATTATTAGGAGCTTTTATAGAAGTTGAACGTTCATCACCAATAGTAGAGCAGCCATTTAATAGCAATATGAAAACAATAACACTAAAATATTTAATTAATTTTTTCATTAACCTCTCTCCTCCACTTCAATTGGTATAGATATGGTTATTCTTGTACCTTCATTTTCTTTACTCTCTATTTTTAATGTTCCTTTATGAAGCTTAGTAATTTCATCACATATTGAAAGGCCTATTCCATTTTGTGATTTTGCATTTTTACCTTTGTAGAATTTTTCAGTAACTCTAGGTAAATCACTTTCTGAAATACCACAACCATTATCAGAAACTATTATATTCATAAATTCATTTACTCTAATAAATTCCACAGTTATTTTTCCTTCTGATTCTGTAAATTTAAATGAATTATCTATAAGATTTATTAAAACCTGTTTTATTTTATCCACATCTATGCTTATAAATTCATTCTCCATATTAGATTCAATTGTTAATATTTTATTTTCCCTAGTAGCTCTTTCTGACATATATGTTTCTAAATACATTATTAAATCCTTTACTAAAATCTTAGACTTTCTTAAAGTAGCTCTTCCATTAACTAATGCTGAGAAATTTAATAATTCTTCTACCATAGAAGCTAATCTTTCTGTTTCATTTTCTATTATTTTTAGACCCATACTTAAAGTTTCTTTATCAGTTTGGTCACTGTCTAAAGTTATTACCCAACCCTTTATAGCAGTTAATGGAGTTCTAAGCTCATGAGACACTGAAGATATAAACTCATTCTTCATTTGCTCTCTTTTATCTAGCTCTCCAGCCATATAATCTAGTGTCCTAGCAAGTTGTGCTATTTCATCTTCACCTTTCATGTTATTTCTTATTTTTAAATCTCCTGATGCCATCTTCTCTGCTACTTTATTTACATCTTTTATAGGCTTTACTATTCTTTTTGCTATAATAAGACTTAAAATTACTCCTATTATTATTGCAAATATAGATATAAACATAAAAGGCATAACTATTCCTCTAATGCTCTTATCTATATCTTCTAATGATATAGTATATCTAATAATTCCTATGTTCTTTCCATTTACAGTCAAGGGCTTAGAAACACTCATTACTGAATAATCATAATAAGGTCTTTTTCCAATCCATCTACTACTTTCTACATTATTATCTATAATATTTTTCACATCAGGATAATTATAAAGATTTTTATCATTAACACCAATAGAATCCATAAGCAAAGTTCCATCCATATTAAATATCTGAACTTCTGCCTTAGTTTGATTCCAAAATATATCTACATTATCATAAATATTTTCTTCTAATGAAGATGTAGAAAAATATCTTTCATAAAAATTTGTAGCTATGTTTATTTGGTTCTTTAACAATTCTTCTGCATCATTATAATGATATTTTTTTATAAAAACAGCTATTATAAAATCTAAAGTCAATGTAGTTGATAAAATAACAATTAAAAAGCTTTTTATTATTATGCCTTTTATACTTTTAAATTTTATTCTTTCCATCTATATCCTAATCCCCATACAGTTTCTATATATTTAGGTGATGAAGAATCATCTTCAATTTTAGCTCTTAATCTTCTTATATTTACGTCTATTATCTTTGAATCTCCAAAAAAATCATATCCCCATATTAAATTTAATAATTCATCTCTTGTAAAAGCTTTGTTAGGATTCTCAATAAATAATTTCATTAACATGTATTCTTTTGGAGTAACATCAATCTCTATACCATTTTTTAATAACTTTTGAGAGTAAAGGTCTATTACAAATGGACCACTTGTTATCTTATTTTCATCTTTATTTATTTTGTCATCTTCTATTTCTATTCTTCTTAAAATTGCTTTTACTCTTAATACAACTTCTAATGGATTAAAAGGCTTTACAATATAATCATCTGCTCCATATTCAAGACCCATTATCTTATCCATATCTTGCCCTTTAGCTGTAAGCATTATAATTCCTATTTTAGGATATTCATTTCTTAATTTACTGCACACTTGAAACCCATCAATTCCTGGAAGCATTACATCAAGTATTGCCATATCTGGCTTTTCATTTAAAGCCTTTCTAATACCCTCTTCTCCTGAACCTGCCTCTATAACTTCAAATCCATTTCTAATTAAATTTATCTTTATAAAACCACGTATGCTTTCTTCATCTTCCACTAATAATATTTTTGCCATATAAAAACCACCTTGTTATCCTTTCTCTTATTCTTTATTATGTTACTATATACATTATATATTTTATTATTAAGGCATTAAGTTACATATTATTTAATTTTTAATTTATAAATAAAAAAACTTTATATAATAAAAACATAGTAAATATATGTTAATCTCAATAAGTTATGCACAGTTTAACATCTAATATAATTTCTTTATAATAGAAAAGAGGAGTTAAAAAACTCCTCTAAAAAACTATTTAATCTTTATTTTTTAATAAACTATTCTTCTTGCTCTCCAGAATTTATAAACTGGTGCAACCTTTACTACATCTCCAGTGTGAGGCGCATGAATCATTTGACCTCCACCTACATATATTCCAACATGTCCTGAATGAGGGAAAACTAAATCTCCAGGTCTTAAATCAGCATATGATACTTCTATTCCTGAATTAATTTGTTCATATGTTGTACCACCTATTTCAATTCCTAAAGCTGTTCTATATACATATGAAGTAAATCCAGAACAATCAAAACTACTTGGCCCTTTTGCACCCCATACATAAGGCTTACCTAAATGCTTGTACGCTTCTGAAATAACAGCATCTGTGCTAGCATTTCCAGTGGCAACGTTACCTCTATTTACAAGACTTACACTTGATGCTTGACTCATCAATTCATCATATTCAGCTTGCTTTTGAGTAATAACAGGATTTGCTGCATCTATTGCTGCTGTTATTTTTTCTTTTACTGTAGGACTTTTAATTTGTCCATCTTTCATTGCTTGTAATTGCTCAACTGATGCTTTTAAATCTGTTAATGAACTATCTGCATTATTACAAATGTCAAGCTTAGCTTGTACTAATTCTAATTCAGCAACAGATAAATATTCCTCATCAAACTTTTCTTGTTCTTTTTTAGCTTGTTCTACAAGTTCTTTTTGTTCTTCTTTCTTAGTTTGTATCTCTTTTGATTGTTTTTCTATAGCAAAATTTAGATTTTTTATATCTGTTGCTTTTTCATCTAGAGACTCAACTTTACTATCAAGCTTTTCTTTTTCTTCCACTACTTCATTTACCATTTTTTGGTCTAGCTTCACAATTCTATTAGCAGCATTGATTTTATTTATTAAATCACCAAAACTCTTAGCACTAAAAATAAGATTTAAATAATCAGATTTTCCATTAGATTTATATACTTCTCTAACCCTTTGTCCTAAAATATCTTCCTTCTCACTAATTACTTCTTTTACGGAATCGATTTCCTTATTTGTTTTATTTATTTCATCATTTATATTTAAAATTTCATCTTCATTTTTGCTAATTTTTTCAGATAATAATGACATTTCACTATCTAATGTTTCTATTTTTTCGTTTATTCCTTGAACTTTTGCTTCCAGTTTTTCATATTCAGCTCTTGTCTGCTCTAATCCTTCTGGTGCTGCACTTACTGAAACCCCAGGCACTACAGATGTGAAACCAATAACTCCTGCAATAACTACAGCTAAAACTTTCTTATTCATCCTACATGGTCTTTCTCGACCATCCCTCCCCTCGAAATACGAATAATTAATTACTATTGACATTATACCATTTTATGAGCTTTGTAACAATGGTAACAATTGGATATAGGCTCTTATCACCATTTCTTAATTTTTTTGTAATATTTTTCATTTGACATATGGTTAAAAATACTATATAATTTTATTCGTATTTCGGGGTGTGGCGCAGATGGTAGCGCGCATGGTTTGGGACCATGAGGTCGCAGGTTCGAGACCTGTCACCCCGACCATGTAAGTTGATAAGTAGATTTTATATCTACTTTTTTTGTTTTTAAGAAATTTATATAAGTTGAATTTGTATATAACTTATTAAGATTATTAGCAAAGTTTGATTTAAAAATGTGTCAATTATTAATTTACATTAACTTAAAAACTAGCAACTCAAAAAATGAAGTAATAATTTTGTATTTTGTAATGACTTTACTCTCTTTTATTATTTTTTAATTTATCCATATATATATCTGCTTTTTTAGAAGATTTAAATAATGAAAAAAAAAGCAGGTTAACAAAAACATATATAATTCCAATAATTATCCTCATTTTTATCTCCTTTCTATTCTAACCTTATGATAGTTATTATTTCCTAATTTAATATATATATTCTTGCTTTTGTTATAATTTATATGATATTTATATTTATATGAACTAATATTTATAATATTTTTAAAGGAGAAATTTTATGCACAAAAAAATTAAATCTGTAATTTTTGATTTAGATGGAACTTTAATAGATTCTATGTGGATTTGGGATAAAATTGATACAGAATATTTTAATATGAAAGGTTTGTCTATTCCTGAAAATTTGAAAGATGAAATAAATCATCTTAGTTTTGAACAAACTGCTTATTATTTCAAAAGTAAATTTAATATTTCAGAATCAATTGAAGAAATCTTAAATACATGGTATGAAATGGCATACAAACATTATTCAAATGATGTATCTTTAAAAGAAGGTGCATTAGATTTATTAAAATTTTTAAAATCTAGAAACATAAAGATAGCACTAGCAACTAGTAATTCAAAAAAATTATCTTCAGCAGCCTTAAATTGCGTAAAAGTATATGACTATTTTGACATCATAAGCACTACTGATGAAGTTAAAAATGGAAAAAACTGTCCTGACATTTATCTTTTAACTTCAAAAAGATTAGGAGTTTCTCCAGAAGAATGTTTAGTATTTGAAGATATTTTAGAATCTGTTAAAGGAGCTAAACTAGCAAATATGAAAGTATTTGCAGTTCATGATAAATATGCAGAATACCAAAAAGAAGATTTAATAAAAACTGCTGATGAATATATCTCTGATTTTAATGATATAAAAATTAAAAACCTCTTTTTATAAAAAAGTTTTAATTATTATTTTGCTTTTTCCGCCCTGCTAGCTCCAAGTCAACTAAAGAATAAGAAAGTGTGAAATTATTACTTTACTTTTTCAGCCTTGCTGGCTTTAAGTGAACATAAAGTAATAATTCACACTTTTAAATTTCTAAACTTTTTTCTTTTATTAAGCTTTATAAGTTATCTATAAATTAGAAAATGATATAATTTCTTGATAGTATACAAAAATCAAAGTAAATTCCTAATTATTACTTTCTTTCAACACCATATTTACTTTCTAATTGCATAATCATATCAATATATTTCTTTTGTTGAGCCTGTTGAGTCATTTGATTAAATATCATATCTTTAACTTTATCAAATTCCTCTTCTCTTGCTTCATTCTTAGATTCTACTAAAATTATATGATATCCAAATTGTGTTTTTACTGGTTCACTTATTTCTCCTATTTCTAATTCAAATGCAGCTTTTTCAAATTCTGGCACCATCATTCCTCTACCAAATTCACCAAGCTCTCCACCTTGTTCTTTTGAAGGACATGTTGAATATTTTTTAGCAGCTTCTTCAAAAGAAATAGAATTGTTGTTTAATTCTTCTTTAATTGAATTTGCTTCTTCTATATCACTAACTAATATGTGCTTAGCTGATATAGTTTCTGGCTTCTTAAATTGAGCCTTATTTTGTTCATAATATTTTTTCATATCTTCATCAGTAATTACTATGTCTGAAAGAACTTTATTTATTGTCATTTGAGTTAAAATATCTTTTTTCACTTTTTCAATTTCTTTCTTGTATTCTTCAGTTTCATCAAGATTATTTTCTAATCCAAACTTGTTAAATAATTCAAAAGCTATTATTTGCTCTAAAAGTTGTTTTTTTCCTTGTTCATTATTAAAATATCCTCTCTTATCTTCTGGATATCTCATTATTATTTCTTCCAAATCATTTTGAGTAATCTCAACTCCTGCAACTACAGCTAAAACTTTATTTTCCATTGTATTCTCCTTTACACTTTTTATTTAATATAGAAAAAAAAGCGATGTATATCATCGCTAGTAATCTAATGGCTCCGCGAAGAGGGCTCGAACCTCCAACCTATCGGTTAACAGCCGAGTGCTCCACCATTGAGCTATCGCGGAATATTATTTATTTGAGAAATAAATTCTCTGAAAATTGCACATAGTTTGTTATATTCTTATTTTTATTTGGTCAAGCCCTCGACCTATTAGTATCAGTCAGCTAAATATGTTACCATACTTAC
>CACZYK010000007.1 GCA_902785295.1 uncultured Clostridium sp. | reverse complement strand
ACTCTTTACGAATATGGGAGGCTGTCAACAATTTTCTAAATTATAAAAGTCAACACCAATTTATAACTTTTTATAATTTATTTGTAACTGTTAGTTACCCCTACTTTCGTAGTATTTTTAAGGGATTAGACTATACCATTAACCTTATATTAAGGTTAGACCTATTATAGTCGTTGAATGTTCTTCTTATTACTGTTGTAATTTAGAAGATTTCAAAGCTGATTGCCAACTTTACTCAACCCTTAGCACAATAAAAAGTGGATAAGTCTTTTTATTGCTTTTATTTCAGCTTAGGTCATTTCAATAACTTCTTTCTACTTTCGTAACATTCACACTTATCTTTTCAGATTATGTTGTAGTGTATTGAACTTTAAGGCTTCCCAGCAGTTTAAGGTCTTTTCGACACATAGTTGCCTATATGAAGGGACTACAGTTAATCCACGATAATACAAATCTTTCCACCATCTTTAACATACTTGTCTATTAAATCGCACCCCTTGTCTATGTCTTTTAACTTTTTAGCATTAACTAAAACAGATTCATCTACATTTAATAAAGCAAAAGGGTCTTCAACTCCTCTTTCAATTAATAGCTTGTTTAATAAATCTTCATCAGTTAATCTTTCATATTTACTAAATTTAGCCTTATATTTCATAATAAACCTTCCTCCAATTCTTCTATGTTTTCTATAGTAATTCTTTCTTTGTATAACTCAGAAAAAACTTCTTTTCCTTTGTCTATTGGAGCGTCTTTGTAGTCTAATCTATCATCTTCACAATAGATAATAGAGAAAAGACAATAAGGAGAAAACATCTTATAAGCCTTTATCATCTTTTTAATGTAAGCATTATATTCTTTTATAGCTTTATCATCTTCTTTATCAATTAAGTCTGGTTGAAATTGTTTGTCATAAGCCATTATTACTTCACTAACACCCATATCCAATATTAAGTTTCTTTGATAAGAAGATAGATTAGTTCCTAATGTAGCCAATCCTATATTATTGTTTTGACCATAATAACTTCCATATTTGATAGGACTCTTTTCTCCTTCAAAAAGAATACATTTCTTTAACCTTTTTATATTATCCTTGTTCTCATAAGCTCCATATAATGTTAATCCTGTAGGAAATCTATAAGTTAAACCTTGTATAGTAATTGGCATATATTTCTTACCATTATCTATATCACTTTCCATGAAACTACGTCCACGAATACCTATTAAATTTCCATTTATATCTCTATGAGGTAAGATTGCCTTCATTTGATTAAAATACATTTTCACCCCAAAATGCTCCATCTCTTCTATAGAAAGACCCTCATCTTCCCAACAAGAAGGATAGTAGTCATCAAAAATTTTCAAAATGTCATTGTTATAATTTGGTAGCTTTATTTTAGTTGATAATGGTTTATATAAATGCTTGTCTAAGAACTCTATATCTTTTTCGGCTTCACTTTTCCTACCTTGTATTCCTACCTTCCTTTTAGTAGAAAAAGTTTTAATTCCTTTATATTGTTCAATGAATTTTACTGCGTCTATAAACTCACATTCTAAAGCACCCATTACAACATCAAATAAACTAATTATTCCATCTTCAGTTAAACAGTGAAACAGTTTAGAATCTGTATAATATAAAAGTTTATATTTATTTCCATGATGACAAACTGTTCTAAAATAAAGTTGGTCACTATGGCTTTTGTTTGTTTTATAATCTGTGCCTAGTTTTGCCATTATACCTATAACGTCTTCAGTTGTTATTGTGTTTAATAGTTCATCTCTAGTCATAAAGCTCATAGTTTCCTGCCTCCTTATTCTTCTTCGTTTGCTAAGTTTATCTTTGTTTTAGAAATATTTAATACATTATAATTCTTATCAGTACAAAATAAATCTATAAATTGACCTGTCCCTAAATCTTGATAGCCCCATATTTTAACATCTTTAGGATTAAACCATCTATTCTTATAAATAGTTAAACAAACATTTGGAATGACTCTATTGTTAATTCCTTTTGTTGCTTCTGTTATAACAGGTTCTAACAATTCTAATTCTTTCACTGTTGGAGCAAATACTGTATAGCCTAAGTCTGCTTTATTAGGAAGTGATTTACCACCTTTTACAGCAGTTTGGTCTCTTGCCTCTTGTCTTCTACCTTCATCATTTGTTTGAGTATAAGCTATCATAGTTAAGTCATATTTTTTACAGATAGCTTTACAGTTCTTAGAAAGGTTTAATAGTATTTGGTCTTCTCTGGCAGGCATACCTTTGGTTACTGAAACATATTCGCTTACTAATGCTCCATTTAATTCAATATAGTCCAAACAAACCATTTTTATATTGTGGTTTATCTTGTATCTTTCTATTGTCTGCCAAAGGAAATTAACATCAAAATCTTCTTCGTCTTCTAAGAAAAGTTGCATTTCCTTTGCATATTCCATAGCCATTTGTATTCTTTCTTCTTCTTCTTCTGTTAAATCATTGTCTTTTAATTTCTTCTCTGATACGCCAGATATAATGCACCAAAGAATAGGTTCAAGTTCTATATATAAATCCATTTCTGTACCTATATATAGTCCTGCGTTTCCTTGTCCATTTGGATTAGGAACAAATTTCTCTTTCTTAAAATCCCACAAATATGGAGAACAAAGTCCACATAGTTGTTTTAAAGCACTTCTGGTTTTCGGATTGTTATTAACCTGTAGCTTTTTATCTACAGCTCTGGAGATTTCTCTCATTTTCATCAGTATGTTAATTCATACTCAGCCTAGCATAACTTTTTACGTTCTTTATAAAGCACAACGTAGAGCGGTCTCTTGGGAAAATTATTTCATTTCCTATGCGTTGCCCTTGACTAACTGATATTACAGTTATCATTATGTCACCATAACTTAGTTATTTAAAAATAACGCCTTCAGTTCTGATTAGGTTCTAACCCCTTCCAGTTTAATCCCACTCTAATTATTTTGAGACTTCTGTGCTTCTTGTCTCAAAACGGCAAAATCTACCCATTCCAGAATCTCTAGTTTCTAGTATAAATCTATTCCCTTGTATTCCTCTTGAAATTGTATTTAAATATTCACTAAAAAGTCCATATCCATAACATGGAGCTACTTTTAAAGCTTCTCTTAATTCTTGTGCATTGTCTCCACTCTTTCTACTTCTATTGCTTTCTCTAATAATAAATCTTTGTTTGCTATTTAAGTTTTGTCTATCAAAGAAATCAATAATTTCATTAATATCCATATTGTTGAATTTATTTAATTGCTTTTCTTCTAAAGTTGGGTCTACTTCAGTTAAATCTAAAATAGCACTGACATCTACTCCTTCTAGCAAATAACTTCTTAATAAAGCAAACTTTCTTAAAGTGTTGTAATAATAAACATAGTTCTCTAAAGTAGGAATACCAGCGTCATCAATTATTTTATTTATCCAACCCAGTGGGTCTTCCATATCTTCAAAAATCTTTTTATAATGTATAGGACTTGCAATATGTAGATAACTTTCAATATCTCCTACTGTTACACTTTTAAATCCTTGTTGTGCCAAATTGAATATTGCAGTAAATAAAATCTCATGTTCTGTTATAACAAAGTCTTTTTGACTTAAAGGATAACTCGTCATTTTAAGAAAAGAAGTATCTACCATAATGCTACCTAACACTTGAATTGCTGACCTACTGTCATAATATTTCTTAATTAAACTGTTTCTTTTAGCTTTATTCATCTTCTAGTTCATCCTCCATATCAATATTCTCAAAACTCAATTCTCTTATTTTAAACTTAGATAGTTCTTCCATAGCTGAAGGATTAATATTAACAATATTTGTTTCGTCTTTTGAGTGGTTCTTTAAGCTCTCTTCTACTTCGTTCATTTGTTCATAATATTGTCTTGTTTTGTCATAGTAATACGGAATAATTCCTATTCCACTTCCATCTAAAACATTATTACCTAAGATTTCATGGTAATATCTCAAGGTTGCATACATACCACCATCTGTAAAGCAATAAGGCTCACTTCTAAATTCTTTTAACTGTCTAAACATCATTCCTGTTGGTTTTGATATATTGTAAAGTTTGCAGATATATTCAAAAAGTAAATCCCAATCGCTCTTATATTCATCTTTATGCTCTGCACATTCTTTACAATAGTATCTGTTGCCTATTTTTATCGTGTCTTCTTTGTCATTCATTTTACTACAAATAGGACACTTAACTTGTTTACTTTTTGCCATTTAATCACCACACTATTTTATATCGTTCAAGAAAAGACGTACATAAAATACGTCTTTCTATTTTAGTCTAATTCATCTAGTATTTCTGAAACTTCATCTCTTATACATTTTAATGCTTCTAATTGTTTTGGTGTTGCTTGAGAAACTAATACTCCCTCACCTAAATGACTTTCTACAACACTAGCATAGCCTTCTAATGCAGTTTCATTTCCTGTCTCAGCAATAGAACTATATAGGTCTTTAATTTCTGCTACTACATCTTCAAAAGTTTCACTATCGTCACCATAAACTTCTTGTTGTTGTTCAAAGGTAACATTTTCACAACCTTCTGCTTTATTTTGTGCTTTGATACCTTCAACTACTGCCTTTTTAAAGTTTTCTGCTGTAAAGTCTTCTATCATAGGTGGCATATAGTTGAATCTACTTCTAGCGAAGAACTCTTCTGTTTCAGCAAAATAAGCACTAGAATGTATTTCATTACCTTCTTCATCTAAACCATTTGGAACTAAATAAGCTACTATGTCAGCATTATCTCTAATAGGCTTAATTGCTCTTTCGTCCCCAGCTATAACATATTTACCCTTCTTCTTGTCTTCTTTTTCATGTCCTATAAATACCACTGTGTAACCTAAACTAATTATGTTGTCTACCCAGCTCCATACTAAGTTGTCATATTCTTCCCAACAACCAAAACCATTTCTAGCGTCTCCTATAACGTCAACGTCATATTTACTACAAAGATAACTTTTAACATAGTTTCCTATTCTTTCTATACCATCTATTACTAAAGTGATATTTGCTCCATTTTTTAAAGCTTCAACAAAATTCTTACTTGCTAACTTTCTACCATGTTTTTTTAAATCAGCCCAACTTCTAGTCTTTAATACCATTGCTCCATTTACTGCGTTCATACCTTTTTCACAGGGAATAAAGATTGGATTTTCAAAACGTGAACACTGATAAGTTTTACCTAAGTTGTTTCCACCATATATAACAATTACTTTACCTTTTAAGTCTTCTGATACTCTGCTTACAGAAACATCATCTTTAAATTGAGTTTGAAATAAATCCATTATATTTTTATCCATTGCCATACAATAATCTCTCCTTTTGTTCTTTTTAAATTATCACTTGTTTATTTTATTTACACAAGGGAGAAAACTCCCTATGGTAAATTAAAATCCTACATTTCTAGTTGTTCTTGTTCTGCCTGTTACTCCTACTTTCTTAGTGTTAATACCAGTACCCTTCTTAGAAGATTTCTTGTCATTTTCCTTAGCCTTGGAAACTATTTCTTCTAATTTAATTTCTCTTTCTTGAAGTGCTTTTCTAATATCATCTTCGTCAAACATTCTTTCTTCGTCTTCTTCTACGTCTGCACCTTCAATGATTAGTTCATGAACATATTTAGTAGAAGTAGTTACCTTTGCCTTGCCTAAAGTTCCCTTCTTCTTAGTAGTAACAACTATCTTATCGAAATTAATTGAACCCCAAATATCTACTGTATCTCCTTCATTAATTTCTTGCTTAAAGCCTTCTCCTAAGTCAATCTCTTCTCCGTCTTCATCAATAGTTTTAGTAGCTATCATTGTAATTGGCATAATGTCTCCCCCATAAAGTGGAACATATCCTTTTACTACAACTCTTCCAGTTTCCTTTTCTTCGTCATTCTCAACTACTACCTCATCTTCAATGCTCTTAACATAAGCTTCAACATCAAAAGTAGCTAAATAGTCTTCTGGAGAAAGTGTATCATCTATTGCAATTCTTCCAAATCCTAAATCCACTCCCACTCTTGAAACTGCTTCGGTTCTTTGTGCATTAGCATATCTTTCTTCTTTTAATGCTGGTTGAAAATCTCCATTACCAAAGATTGATACTTTAGTTGCTGTAAATTTAGGTTCGTTTTCTGAAAGATTCTTATTAGCTTCTGTTGCAGATACCTCGGTAAGTAAATCGCCATCAATAAATCTTTTTAATGTTGCATAAGTTTTGTTAATCTCTTTCTTTTTAGTAAGTTCTTGAACAAAAACCTTAACAGATACTTCAGTTGTTTCACCTGCTCTCACTACGATAGAACCATTAATATAATTAAAAGTACCATTGTCATTACTTGCAGTTCCTTCGTTTAATTTGTGTTCAATTACTTCTCCTATGATTTTGACTTCGTTCTTAGCTGTTCTTAATTCATTTTCCATGTTCAAATTCTCTCCTTATCATTTATAATATTTGTTTTTCTCTCATGGATTCGTTCTCTCTGAAACAATTAATCCAATTCGTTTGTCTTGTTTATTATATTACTTGTTTATATTATTTGTCAATGTATTTTTTAAAAATTTCTAAGAAAATATAATATAATACATTAACCACAATACTATTTCCTGCTTGTTTATAGAGTTGACTATCTGAAATTCCTTCAGCTTTAGCTCTATCAAAACATTCATCTCTAAATCCCATTAATCTCCAACACTCTTTTGGTGTTAATTTCCTTATCTTAAATGTATTTACTGCTGTTACTGTTCCATGGTTTTCCATAACTGTTGGTGCTATTCCTTCAATATCTACAATTCTACTTGCGTTGTGGTTGCTTGGACTATAATTCCCAACTACATTGATTTCATTTTTACTAATAATTAAAGGATTACTACTTAAAGATTCTCCTCCTGTTTTGCAAGTTAAACAAGGAGAAATTTCTTCTTTTCTTATTCTTAACCCTTCGTCATATCTAAAGTCTGCACTAATAATTTTATCAACGTTAGTTGTATCTTTAAAATATTCATTTAATAGTATCATTCCACTATGATACTCTCCTGCCCCTCTGGCAGTTAGAGTTGGACATATGCTTTCTTTTCCTAATACCTTTTCTAGTGGTTTTTGATGAGCTTTCCATTGAAATACTTTATCTAATCTTTCTTCATCTAAATAATACTTTTTATCAACTTCATCTTCTAATATATCTTTTAATCTTAAATTACTATCAAATTCTTTAGGAAATTCAAAATCTAAATCAACATCATTTCTAATACAGATAACGTATATTCTTTCTCTATTTTGAGGTATTCCAAAGTTCTTTGCGTTTAAAGCTTTAGGTTGTCCTTTATCGTTAGTTGGATAATGACACTTGTAACCAAAACTTTCAATTTCATTAGTAATATCATAAAAGTCTTTTATAAACTTTTTACCTATTAGATTCTTAACATTTTCTATCATTATAAATTTGGGTTTTTTAACCTTGATTAATTCTATACCATCTTTACATAATCCACTTCTTGTTTTATTTCCTTCTTTATCACTCATACCCTCTTGTTTACCAGCCACAGACAGGTCTGTGCAAGGAAAGCTAAAATTAAACAGGTCAAAATCTTCTATATCTTTGTAGTTAATTTTACTAATATCTCCATAGTTATTAGTTGCTACACAAACTTGATAACACTTGATTAGCTTGTCTTTCTTTAGTCTAGGTATTTTTGATTTCCCAGTTTTAAAATCATATCCTATGTTTCTATCCATTAAATATTGTCTCATTTCTTCTTCGGATGGTAAATTTATTCTTTTATTGGATGTTACGTTGTGTACTGCTCCATAGGAAATAATTGCGTCTATATCTATTTCTGATATACCTACTAATTCTACAGGTACTCCTAGTTCATTGAGTGCTTGGTGCAATGCTCCAATTCCTGCAAAGCTATCAAATAGTTTTATTGTATCTATGTTGAAATTATATTTCTTTAAAAAATTATTAAATGTTTTCATATGTTTCTTCCTTTCTTATAATAAACCTAATAAAAGAATAATTTTATTAGGTTTATCCTAATGTTGTTACTCCTTGATTTTCCTTACCTAATAGCAACTTGTTTATATTGTTTTTCTATATTTTCTTCTAAAATTACCTTAAACATATCTTCAATATTATCCAACAAGTTATATCTAAAGGTAGAAATAGAGCTTGTAGCAAATTGTTTTTCTACCAAATCAATATACATAGTAAAGTTTCCATCATTGCCCATATAGAATTGATTCCACTCTTCTTCGGACATTAGTCTTTTAACGTCTAGTTGTTCTATAGCTAAATTATCAAAACTAACCACACCGATATGTTCTGTCATTTCCTTTAACTTATTGAACATCATTTGTTTTTGTGAATCTATTAATTCATGATTCTTTTGATAGCACTTTACTCCACGCCTAAAGGTTTTATATCCCAAAATTAGAACTTTTAAATCTTTATCATATAACTTTTCAATATCTTTTTCTGAAGTTAAGCCATTGATTATATGTAATACTGCATTAGGAAACTGTTTTACTATTTCCAAAAACTCTAAATTTAAATCAATTACTGAAATTCCTAATCCATATATTAGCTTTTCATCTACTAACTCTTTTATTAAATCTAAATCCTTCATAAAATGTTTTTGATTAACTGTCATACTTGGGAATATGTGTCTTAGTTTTAATTTCCTTAGAAATGGAACTAAATCTGGGTGAGTTAATACATTTCCTCCACCCAAAGCCATTTCTGTGTAAGGATGTAAGGTATCTATAAACTTAGCGTTCATTATATTTCCTATTTTACCATCTATTGTTGAATTTTCATGACACATTGGACAACCTATATCACATTGATTAGAGATTTTAACATCCATACTTTCTGGAAAAATTGGTTTAAATTCTTCATCTTCTGTTCTCTTCTTATTTTTGTTCCTTCATTAAATAATGAAACTGTATAATTATTATTTCTATAAAATCCTATTCTTTTCATTTAAATTACCTCATTCTTAATTAACAATCATAACCAAATTGCCCAAAAGCGACTACTTTTTCACCACTCTTAGTAGTATAGGTACTCCAGTATGATTCTAAGTACTTATCTGAAGCAAACTGGTCGAAAGTTAAAAATCTGCTTTTTTCATCATTTTCTCTATAAGTATTAAATAGTTCTTCCCATGAAACTAATTCTTCGTTGTAGGTATCATAAAGTAGTTTTCCATCTTTCCACTGGTCAAACTCATCTTCACTACACATAGTTAAACTATGAGTGGAACTACTATTAGTTTCAAACACACCTTTTCTTACTGATAATTTCATTTTACGTTCCTCCTTAATTACCCTTATAAAGATGTTCTAATGCAACTATCTTTTCCATATAAATATTGTAGTAATTTATCTTCAGATGAAAGCACATATTCAGCAAATTCTTCAAGTTCGGCGTGGTCTATATAACCTTCTTCTGAATTTTTAGAAACAAGAAACTCAACTCCATAAGTTTGACTAATTGATTCTAACATTTTATGAAACTTATCTTGTTGTTCTTTAGGAGCATACTCTTCTATATAAGTATTAAGATAAGTCATACGAGATTGAGCGTCAGTATATTCGTCTTTTCTCCATCCAAAACTAGATTTATCAAGAATTAAACTTTTGATTAAAGATGGGTCTATTCTATTGTTTTGTATGCTTATACTATGTGTAGAACTACTATTAGTTTCAAAAACTCCCCTTCTTATTGATATTTTCATGTAATCACCTCACTCTTACTATTCTATGTCTGCCACCTTATCTTTTAAAGTTGGCACATAGCTATAACCTAACAAGCTATATTTGTCTTTTGGATTATCCTTAACTTTTGCTAATTGTTTTCTTTCTGCTTTAGTACCTTTAATTAATCCACTATCTATAAGAATTAATCTATCTACTTTTTCAGTGATATAAGTTAAAATATGTTTCCCTGCTTTGTATTGAATATTTAGTTCCATAAAACCTTTGTTTTCTAATTGCTTTCTAACATCCTTTAAGTTCTTCTTATAAGTTTTGATTCCTTCTGTTTCATCTAAGTTGCAAAAATCTCCTATTACTACTGTTACCTTTTTCATTATACATCTCTCCTTAATTATGTTGTTTATCGTTTATATTGTTTTTATATGGACTTATTACAATCTCTCGACTTGTGCCACACGATATTTAAATTATATACTTTTTTATTTTGTTTGTCAATATATTTTTTTAAATAGTATATCTTCTAAATAATTCTTTTAAAGCCTCATAAGTATAATCTTCCATAGTTTCTTTGTTTTCTGTTTCTTTGGTCTTTGACTCTTCTTTATTGCTACTTAAATTGTTTGTTACATTCTCACAGCTTTTTTGTTCTCTTGTTCTTCTTAATTCTTTTAAGTCTTCATAGGCTTTCTTATAATTGTCTCTGTCTCTTTGAACTTCACCTAGCTCTAAATTTAATCTACTAATTTCTTTTTGCTGTTCTATTATTACAATGCTATTATTGTTGACTATTTCTTTAATTTTACTTAATTTCTCTTCTGCATTTTCTATTGTTATTGATTTTGGTTCTGCATAGTCTATTATTTTCCCATAAAATACAATAGGTATAGTTTTTATAAGAGAGAATGGATTTGAAACATTAACTTCTACCTTTACAATATCTCCAATTTTTGGTTCTGTTCTCGTTGGAGTTGATAGTATAGCCCTTGTTGTCTCCAGTCCCTTTCCTAAATCAACGATATAAATTTTCATTTGCTTCACCTTTCCTTTTTTATTTCTTTATAATTAATAGCTTTTAAACTTTCTTTTATTGTTGAAAACTCATTATTCAATATTTCTACCTGTTCTAAGAACGTTTCAACGTCATTAGAACTATTAGAATTACTAATTATGTTTCCTAGTTGTTTAATGGCTTCACCAATTTCAAAAAGCTCTATAGCCATCTCATAACAATTTTTTGGCATTTATTTCACCTCTTGAATTTCGACTACCTATTTATTATACACTTTTTTATTTTGTTTGTAAATAGGTTTTTGAAATTTTTTTATTTTGTTTTTAGTTTCGCTAGACAACTGCTGAGACTAAAATTAATTTTATTTTGAACTTTAGTCTCATTTAAATTGTCTTCTTTTTGTTGCTTTAATTTCTTCTTGTTAAATGTTGTTTTCTTATTTGTTTCTAACAACAGAATCACTTCCTTTCACTTGATGATTCTATTCTACTACCAACACAATTTATTGTCAATACTTTTTTATTTTATTTTTTAAATATTTTTATAATATTAATTTTCACCCTTCATAGCTCCTTTCTTTGCCAACTTGTCAGCTAAATCGTTGAACTCGTTGTCACTATGCCCCTTGACCTTAACAAAATGAATGTTTAAATCGTATTCCTTTATTAATCCTTTCATAGTTGTTGTATATTTTTTAGCTTCAACTGTCTTAGGAGTCCATGCTCCAGTTACAAAAGAACTAATGCCTTGATAATCATGAACTATATATATTTCATTTTTGTCCATCATAATAGCACTTACTACTGCACCTAAAGTAGCAAATAACTCTCCAGAAATATTCCTTGATGTATCTTTTGTTTCTTTTATGTTTCCACTATTATATACCTTAATTTTTTTATCCTTAACTGCTACATAACTCCATCCTATTTTATTGTCAATATAGCTACCATCTACATAATATACAACCTTATCACTATTTAAGGCTTGTTCTTCTGTTATCTCTTCTGAATTTTCATTTAAGTATTTTTGTGCTTCTTCTTTGCTTTTAAAACTCTTATATTCACAATTATGCCCTTGTACCTTATTCTTACATTCATCCCAATCGCTTAACAATAGATTTACATTCTTACTGTCTATTTTTCTAATAGCATAATATTTCATTATTCTTCACCTTTTTATATAATCTTTTATTCTTCATTTAACCTATTCTCCAACATTATTATCTTTTTTAAAATCTCATAGTCCATCTCTAAGTATTTATCATTTAGCCATTTATGTGCTGTATTTTCTTTTTCATAGCACCTGCAAATAACTCTATCATTGATAAGAGCATTTGCCATTCTTTTTAATTCATTTATCTCTTCTTTTGTGAAGTTTAATTCTTTTAAATCCATTTATTCATCATCTCCTAATAAATCTTCAAGTTCTATTTCAATAGGAGTATACATAAATTTAAGTACACATCTCTCTTTTTTCTTATTATAAAATCCACATTTATTACAAGTTAAAAAATTATTACATTCTCTTTGTATATCTCTTATTATATTTATTACTTCCTCTTTCTCCATACATTCTATCTGCTCTTTACAATTTTCTATACTATTACATTCTTTAGTTTCTTTATTATAACCACAACAAGAAAGTTTATTTATTTTACACTTCTGCATTTATTCTTCCTCCCTCTCTTTTTAATAATTAACTGCTTCTTCTCTTGTGATAAAAAAATGTATACCTACGCTACACTCATCCCACCTATTTTTGTCAAAATCCTTGACTTCTACTATCTTTCCTACTTCATATATAAAATTTTTGTCATAGTCACTTTCTGTTTTGTCAAAACTCTTTTTATTATCCAAACTTGTTATAGATAATACTTTTGCTTTTGAACATCTACATTTTCTACTTGTCGCTGAACTTCTTAAACTATCTTCCATTACTAATAACTTAACTATTTTACCATTTGCTTTTTTAAATCCTATAAAACTTCCTTCTTCGGGGCATTGTAATGCTAAAAAAGATGTTAAATGATTATATTTTATATTGTTTAATTTAGCATTATTTAAATCTGCATAACTTAAATTAGCACCTTTTAAATTAGTTTCATATAAATTAGCTTCATATAATTCGGTATAACTTAAATTAGCATTGGTTAAATTAGTATAACTTAAATCTGCATAACTTAAATCACCACCTTCTAAATTAACTTCATATAAATTAGCATTAGTTAAATCAGTATAACTTAAATTTAGTCTAACTCCTCCCTTTTCATTATTTAACCATTTTTTATGAAGTTCTAATTTTTCTTTTAATTCTTCTTTACTTATCTTTTTCATTGTTTTACCTCCTTTAAATTGCTAACAATTTAGCAAAATTACCTATATTCTTTTTAAAACCTTCAGCTCCGTCATTAATAAAAGTATAATCAAATTTAAAGTCATCCAAAGCCACTTCACTACTATGTTTAGATAGTTCACCCAAGTCCTTAGTAACATCTTTATCTATTCTATTAACTCTAATAGTTATCACTTTATCTTTTCCAAAAGCTGATAACATAGTATAAATTTCATCTGGAAACCTAGTATCTGATACAATAAAATAATCAAATTCATCTTCAAATATTTGAAAATCTTCTGACAATCTCTTAGCGTGAAAACTTTTAAAGTTTAAGTCTTGCTTTATTCTTTCAGTTCCCAACCATTGTAGCTTATGTCTATACTCTTCATCTTTTACACCATTCCAACCGTAATAATCTTTTAGATAGCTTTTTATATATTTAGCAAACCTGTCTATTACTACTTTACAACCTTCTTTTTCAAGTTTATTTTTTAATAGTTTAGCACAATAGTCTTTTCCAGAACGTGCCTTACCACTAATTAATATTATCTTTTTCATTATTCTTCACCTTTTCTTATTTCTTCTCTTCTTTTTGTTTCAGCTTGTTTAAGAGCTTCTATTTTTTCTTTGTTATTTGTTATTACATTTCCTGCTATATCTAAATAAACTTTTTCTGGTTCATCTGGCACAACAAAAGGAAATGTAATATTAATATGGCTCTTTTTATTTGTATGCCAACTTATACCACCATCATTTGAAAAGATTTTACCATCCATATAATGAGCTGTACTGTTATCTTTGTTATATCTAAATACTGCACTGCATAATTCATTTTGCTCAAAACCTTCTTTTATTGTATTCCATTCTTCTTCGGCACCAGTTAAAGAAATTATTGGTTTCCAAGTTAATAATCTACAGATTCTATAATAATCTTCTTTACTAAAGTCATATCTTATGAATAAATTAAATATAGATAATATATCTCTTTTTTCTTCTTTAAACTCTTTTAATATTTCTATATATTGTTTTTGCTTCTCTTTATCTTCTATAACTTTTTCTATCTGAGACTTTGCCCATTCTATCATTTTTATCATTCCTTTCTTAAAATTTATTTAATTCATCCTTTATTTCTTGTATTGCTTCTCGACATTCCCTTAGTATGGAAGGAATATATGGCAATACAAAAATAATTATTGCAGTTAGAACAAACAATATGAGAACTACAAGCATTGTTCCAAATATTATTTTATCCATTATTCTTCTTCCTCATCAGATTCTTCTAATCTTTCTTCATAAATTTCATCTGCACAATCTAAGAAAAGTTCTTTGGCTTTCTGTAACATAGACAATTCCTCTAAACAGAATTTATCTTCTAATTTCCCTGCATTAAAATTTCTTTCTACACAGTTTAATATTTTATAGTTTATTCTTTCTATAACGTCATCTAAAAAAATATTGTTATAATCTCTAATATATTCTTCCATTTTATTTGCACCCTCCTTTTCCCCATTAATAGTTTTATACTGTGGTTGTTTTTCTTTTAAGTATAGACTACATTCTTTGTCTACTATGACAGGTTGTAAACTTTCTTTACAAGTTCCTTGACCACCAATAAAATCTGAAGGACGATATGAACAACAATCTTTGCACTTCATTTATTACACCTCGCTTTTTTATATTGTTTTTAATTGAGAATTAAACTAATTATTTATCATTTAATTCTATTGCTTCAGCTAATAATTTTAAATATAAACTTAAATTTTCTTTGTTTGCTTTTTCATTATTATGTAGTTTCATTAGTTCTTGATATATTCCATCTTCTATGACGCTTAAATTATACATTAGTTTCTTTTGTTCTTTGCTCAACGCCAATCCTCCTTGAAAACAATTTAATTTCTTAGTACATTTAAAATTATAATACTATAAAATTATTTTGTCAACTACTTTTTTATATTATTTATATAATCTTCAAAGTTTAATTTTTCATAATCTAATTCAATGAACCTATCATCTTCACAAAACATTTTATAAGGGACTGATTTTCTACCTATGGTATCTTTAATTTCTTCTAAGTCTGTTGCTCTAACTAAAAATACTTTTTCATGTTCTTTAAAGTGTATTATATAATATCCTATTGCTCCTAATCCACACCATAAGCCAAAGAATGAAAATTGACTTTCTTTAATGTTACCAAAAGGAAAACTTGTTTTATTAGAAGTTTCTTTTGCTTCAATTCCTATTGCTTGTCCTTTGTTATTACAACCTACAAAATCTACAAAACGTGATTCTGCTACAGTAAAAGCTTTAACTATATAAGCCCCCCTTCTTACAACCTTCCATTCTGTTGGAACTTTGCTTAATAAGGCGACCTTATTTTTTCTTAGTTCATCGCATTTGTGTTGTATTCTTTCTTCAAATTTCAACCCTCTGTTCCGATAACTAGATTTTGGAATTTTTTTCTTAGTATCTTTTAATTTTTTTTCTCCCATTAAATTACTCCTCCACACACCAAACTTTTTCATTGCTTGATAATAGTTCTCTCAAATCTTCTCCAGATAAAAACCAACCTAACACTATAAGCATGTCTTGCAAAGATAAATACCTACCGTCTTGATAAATTTCAAGTAGTTTATATTCTTCACTCTCATTATTTTTATTTACATCATCAAGTTTTGGTAATTTCTTACTCCATTCTTCAATATTTGAGTTGGTATAACAGAAAAAGAATTCATAGCAGAATTGGTTATATGACTCCACAAGCTTATGAAGATCTTATTACACAATCTGCTTAAAAAACTAAAAAAAATGTGTCTACTATATTGACATAGGTCCATTTTGTTTGTTATTGGGTTTTAGTTTAATCTTTAATGTCTTTATCATCATTTTCACCTCCTTAACCCCACCTAATAATATTTTTAAAATTTCATTATTACCTTGTGCTTAAAACTTATAAAAGTCAACACTAATTTATAACTTTTTATAAGTTTTTATTAACTGTTCTTTTACCCCTTAAAATTTTTTCTCAAGTTGCTTATTTATTATATTACTTTTTTATTTTATTTGTCAATATGTTTTTGCTATTATTTTTCAAATAAATTTAATATTTTTTCCTTGCCACTTCTTCATTTAATTTTCTATGTCCTGTGAAAGCAATTACCATTTATTCTTCACCTTCCTTTTTGCTCTGAACTTCCTTAACTTCTGTTAAATCGCTTTCTTTAAATACAAGTCTCCTATCATCTCCTATAATTCCAGTCCAACAATATTGACTTAGAATATGACATTTAGTACCACTACAAAATCTAATGAATTGAATAAACTTTTCTCCATTTTTAGTTACTAATCCATAGTCTTTCATTCTTCCTAGAGGTTTACCACATTCACAGTATAACTTTCCATCTTCTCCTATTACAGCTTCTCTTAAATCTACTTTTGCCATTTTACTTCACACTCACTTTCACCATTAAGAATAACAATATTGTAAAAATTAATACAAATACAGCGTCTAAATGACTTGAAATTAAGTTTTTCACATTCTCTAGCATAATTAGTCCCCTACCTTTTGTTCTCAAATTTGTGAACACTCACACGACTAAAGTCGTGTGCTTCCAGTTCTTTAGAAACCAAATTACTTATCTACCATACAGTTCTAAACTCAGATGTTATGCAGATACACCACATAAATCTGCATTAAGTCTAATTAACGTAGACAAGGTGCGTGTTGTTCCCGTACCATAATCAGAATCTTTTGTCTGATTAGGCAACCTTCTCATCACTGAGTTGGATTTTAAAAGTTCTCTTATAAAATATCTTGCTCCAATATTATAAGTTGCATTTAAATCGCAATGATATTGTTTGCCATTTTGAAAAGTGCAAATAGAGTAATTATATTTTTCTTTGCCATTCTGAATATAAGTACCTCTTTCGACCTTTCCAGAACCATCAAATGCTAATCTGCTTGTATTCCAAGCACAAATTCTACTAATTCTAATTCCTAATATATGTGCTTTATGTTCTACAAGTCTTTGTATTTCTTGTTTTCTCCAAAGTGCAAGTTTCTGTTTACCTTTACCTTTTTTCTTGCCTTGTGTATCCAAGTATTCAAATACAATTACATCTACATTGTATAAAACTGCAAAGTCTATAATCTCTTTTGCTGTTTTTCTACTAACATCTGTATTTAAATCATTTACGTGTTTCCAAAGAGTAGGACATTTTCTTGCACCATTTTGTTGTGCTTTCTTAACTCTGTTCAATGATTTGTATAAATGGTCTTTTTCTGTTCTAAGATTGATAAATTTTCTTCCAACGACAGTTCCATTACTCTGCATTATTGAACAAGTTGCATTATTATTTAATCCTAAATCAACTGCACAAATAAGTTGCTCTTTAATATCTACTTTTTGAAGTTTTATATCATCAGAAAATGGAAATACTAAATACCAACATTTTCCTTGTTTCTTTAACGTAGGAACATATTCTTTTTTAAACTTGCAATGTTTTTGAATATATTTTACATCTCGATTATTTAATTCTACATCTAACCAAACCCAATCATTTTTATGAAAAATCTTAATTCTTGCTGTATTGCTATCTGTACGAATATAAGTGTTACCTTTATAGAATGTAGGCATTACATTTCTATCTAATTGTAACGTAGGTTTCTTATCAATAGGATTTGCTTCCCAATTCTTTAAATTAGAATAATATGAAGAATAGCAACCTATTGCAGTATTTATCGCTGAACGTCTAAAATACACTGGCATTTTATAAAATCTTTCATTAAAATCATATTTAGGGTTTTGGTTTTTCTTTGTTTGGATTGTTAATTTTTCAATTTTACTACATCTTTCCAGATTTTTTAATGGTTTTAATGTATCCCATTCTTTATCACAAACATCTATAAAGAAGGATACTGCATTTCTATATATCTCAACTGTTTGTTTAAAAATATTGTTATAATGTTTAATTTTTACTTTATAAGATGAATATACTTTCATAAAATATCCTCCTTTTTATATTATATATTTGTGTTTCTATATATAATATATCACTTTCTATATTATTTGTCAACATATTTTATATAATTTTCTATATATTTTATCTTTACTATTACATTTTATATGTTACAATATAAATATGGAGGTGATATTATGTTTTCATACAAACCACTGTTAAAATTACTTATTGAAAATGACATGACGAAAACTCAACTACGTGAACTTACTGGTATGAGCATGAACACTCTTGCTAAAATCGGAAAGAATGAATATATATCCATGTCTGTCCTTGATAAAATATGTTCTTGTTTACATTGTAAAATTGAAGATGTGATTAAATTTATTGAATGATATTTCTATATGGTGTCACTAACTCATGACTGAAGTCACGAGTGTGTGTGACATTATAATTATCATCAATTATTCTTTTAATTGTGCCATCTAAATTAAACAAGACTAACATGAAAAACCACGTTAGGTTTACTATTGGTATAAGACTTATTATTACTAATAACATAATTCTTCCTAGCGAAGTATTTAATTTCTTCTTACAGTTCCTATTTCTTAATTCTTCTTGACACTTTAGAATCATTCTAGTTACCAAAATACTATCTATAATTCCCACACCTAAGTTACACAATGACAAGACATTTTGTATTCCTAAACTCATTTCTTTGTCCTCCTCTGTTTTAAAATCTACTTAGTTATATTATTTAGCTACTCCATTATAATAATTATTGTAGCACCAAATCTCGTTCTTGTTTTCCATAACCTCAACTTTATCATACTTCTTTCTAAGCTGAGTTAATTTAGTTACCCTGTCTTTTCCACCCTTAAATTTAACAATTCTAGGAAGTAGGTTGTTTTGTTTCAAATTGCTTTTAGAAAAGTCTGTAGTTTTATGTTTGTTCTGTTCTAGTGTCTTAATCTTACTATCTACTAAGCTAGAGGTTTTATTTAGACTTAGAGTATTAATAACACTTGATAGAACTGCTATATTATTTTTACACTCCCTACGCAATGTATTAGCTTTACCTATGTTTAAAAAGCACTCTTTAAGCTCTTTGGCTAATTGTTGTTCTCCTATTTCTTTATTCATATACTTAGGATAGAGTTCTTCTAGTATGTGAAAGAAATTATCCCTTTGTTTATCCAGCACCCCTACTTGAGTTGTAGCTTCTTTCAGTTTCTTCATAAGATTTAAACTTATTGTCTTTAGTTGTCCTAGTTCATTGTTCACATTATGATAATCAACTGAAAAACTAGATACATCTATTCCTCCATCATAAATACTGTTTGCATTAACTTGTTTATTTTGTTTGTCTTTTGATATTGTTTTTACTTCTTCTTGTTCCTTTGGTCTATCTATTAAAACTGTTTCTCTAATTGTACTAGAAGTTCCTTCTTGAGTTATTCCAATTAGAGCAATTCTTTCTATATTTAAATCATTATTCTTTAAAAGGTCTTTCTTTTTTTCAGAATAGTTCTTACACATTTCTGTGTAACTGGCTTCATTGCTTAGTTTTGTAACTATGTCTCCTTTAACTAATTGTATTTCAAAACTTTTATATTTTCCCATAATTTATCAATCCTTTCCTTAAAATTTTATCTTTTGACCTTACAAGTAATATTATAACCTCTTTATAATATTATGTCAACACTTTTTTATTTTATTTTTATAAAAACAATTATTGACTAACTTTTAAAGTTAGCCAATATTACTTGACACCCTATTTTACTAGCTTCAGAACTAATATCGAACACATGCGAACGCCTGTTCGTTTTTATATTATTTGTGTATCTGTTAAAAAATAATTGTGTGTCAATCTTTATTAAGTTTTTTTCTGTTTTAATTTATTTAATATTATCTACCCTCTTAGAAATGTTTTTTAATTATATTTTTAGAAATAATTTAAAATAATATTCTTTACCTTATTTCTGGCAAAGTTGATAAATCAATTTTATACTCGTTTGCTAATTCTTTTGCTATTGAATTGTCTACTAAAGGGATATTCTCGCTTTCCCTCTGTGTATATATCTTGTCACCTCCAACCGTAGACCATAATCTTTTTAAACGAGTATTCTTTTCAAATAATTGTTCTTTTGTTGCCTTTGGCATAAATATTCTATCAATCTTGTACATCTTATCTGTTGTTAAAGCTCCACTTTCTCTAGCCTTAACTAAAAAATCTAATATTCTAGCTTTATATAAGCCTTCATATGATATTCTCTTGAAACTCTTGTCAAATTCTTTTATCAATTTAGTAAATCTCGCATTTCTTGAGTTTACTGAACTATCGTTTTTTATGTACCCACCTTCATCTGTAGTTTTCTTTAAAACATATCCATTATCGTAAAGGTCTTTTGTTACAATGTTATCTCCTTTTCTTACACTATCGTAAGTAGTAGTTTCCTTCATTGTTTTTATCCATTTTAAGAATATATCATCAACTGGTATGTAAAAAGTTCCGTTGACTTCATCACATATTCTTACTTTTTTGTTTTCATAATCAATATCTTCCCATTTTAATTTTCTCATATAGGATAATTTATTTCCTACGATTCCATACCTAGCTAATAATAAAGGAAAAGCTAAGTATAAACAATTTAAATCATCTGATAATTCTAATAAGTCTTCAATATAATCTATAGATTGAATTTTCTTTTTTAAGACTTGTTCGTTGTCTGAAATAATTTCTTTTCTATCAATAACATTACAAGGATTAGTAACTACTTCTCCTCTAAGTTCACACCATTTAAAATAATTATTTATAAAATTATAAACTCCACTTTTTACATCTGTGCCATAGCTAACTAAATTTGTTATAACACCTTTAATTTCATTTGAATTAAATTCCATTAAATCTTTATTAAACAACTCTTCAAATTTGTGTATATGCTTTTCATATTTACTCCATGAATTAATTAAAGTATTTAAACTGTTTTCTTTATACATTTCATTTAAATAAATTAATTTTCTTTTTTCATAGTCATCATAATTTTTTAAAATATTTTTCTTGTCTTGTTCCGTTTCATAAGACTTACCAATAAACTCTTTAATCATATGCTAATCACTCTCCTCCACATCTTTCAATATATTGTAAAAGAAATTTGTTAGCACACCCATTGGAAAATTCTTTGTGCCTAATTTAAAACCTGCTAATTCACCTTGACACTCATATAGTTTATCACAAAATTTTGTTAAAATATTATAGTTTTCAATTTTATCGCTAATAAAAACATAACCACAAAAAATATTAATACTTAAAAATATTGAACTTTCTTTCATTAATTCTAAGCTATCATTATAAAATTTTACTTTTAAATAATCTACCATATCATTAATATTTTCTGACATTGTTTCTTCTTTACTAGCAATTTTAGCTCTGCTTTTTAAATCTAAATTCATAAATTTAATAGTCCTTAATAATAGACCTTTGTAAGTTAATTTTTTTAACATCACACATTCTTCAAACTTATCTGTTACATTATCTTCTAATATGCTAACCTTATCAATTAGCCTATTTAAGAAGACTGTATACTCATCATTTTTCAATAATTCTTTGTAGTCATTGTCTTTTAAGTCTGAACGTTCAAAAGTTTGAGCAACTATTCCTCTTGCTTCTTCAACCGTTCTTACTACAAGATTTAAAAATAATCCACCTTTTAAATAACTTCCCTTTTCAGCTAGATTCTTTTCTGTTGCGACTACTACTCCTTCAATTCTGTGCATACCATCTACTATATCTAATATTGTTTGATTATCTTTTTTATCATCATATTCTGGAACTATTTTTATATCACAAATACCCTCTATCTCTGAAGGCATTTCTTCTAAATTCATTTCTTTATTCTTTATAATTCTACTATTTAAAATTATTGTATCTGCATTGTATTTCTTTTTTAACATTAATTCTGCAATCTTTTCTACATTTTCCCTGTTTATATTGAAAGTTTTAAAGAACAAACCTTTTGTACCTAGCCTTTTTAACTTGGTATCTCTTTGGGAGTTGGTATTGTAAAATAATAATCCATTTACATACCATTTATAAATATCTTCATATGTCACATATCCGTAATAATTAAAATCATCTACTTTTCTAAACTTCTTTAATAACACCTCCTTTTCTATTTGCTTCTTGGTCGGAGACAAGGTATAATAATTTTTTAATACGTTCTCTCCAAAATAATCTTTTATTTCTATTTTGTTTTTAGCAAAAGACTGACTTCCTATGACAAAACCTATCTGCTCCATCTGAGTTAAAGTGTCCCATGTTTTATCTATTCCTTCAGTAAGAATTTCTGAAACCTTATTAAAAGGTAAACCTCTTTTAATATATTCTTTAACTATTTTTTCTGCAAATTTTGGATTGTCAATTTCATCATTAATTATTACTTGTAAGATATTTTTTATTTTGTCTTTGGTGTTAAGCATAAATAAATTACTCATCTCGCCCATCACACTCCTTAATATCTTTTACAACTAAATTATATCACAAAGTCTAGTCTTTTGCAAGGTATATTTTTATTTTATTTTTATAATTTTTATACCATATGTAAGTGAATTATTTCTCCTTTAAACTTAAAACTTCCATTGTCACTTAATACAATGTCCGTTTGTGGTTTAGGATTAATTCTTTTAGTAGTACTCACTATAATCTCATTATCCTCTACTATGGCTTTAAAGAATAGCTCTTTAGTTATTATAGATTCAATCTCTCTTATTGAGTATATCTTTTCTTTGTTATGGATTAGTTGTTTTGAAAAGAAGCCTGTTTCCTCTCCATAATAACTAAGTTCTTCCTTAAAGTCATCATATGTGTTTATCATAAACATCCCCCTTACCGAGTAAAATTTTTTAAAAATATAAATTACCATTATAGTTAAGAAACTTATAAAAAGCTACTTATTTTAATTTTCTCTTCATCCAACATTTTATCTGTTGTATGCGTATAACGATTGGATATACTCCCCAAAGTCCACCCACCTATTATTTTTATCATTCTCTCACTAACTCCTAAAGAGGAAGCAACAGTTTGAAAAGCATGACGTTGTGAATGTGGGGTAATATGTTTTGTTATATTAGCCCATTTTAAATACTTGTTTAAATTATCTCTAAAGGTTTTTTCATCAATCTTTTTGCCAGTTTTTGAAACTATTAAGTATTCGTTTTGAGTTGTCATATTTTGTTCTCTTAAAGTTAAATATATTTCTAAATATCTTTGAACTCTTTGTCCTACTCCGATTCTCTTTGCTCCGATTTTTCGAGAACATTTATGTGTCCTTATGTTTATCATAGTTCCATATTCTGTTTTTTCCATGTCAAAATTTTTAATGTTTAATACTTCTCCTATTCTAGCACCTGTAGTATACATTAGTGAAAGAACAAACATATCTCTGTATAAACTCATTTTCTTTATAGGGGTTATCCAATCTTTGTCATGAGCTTCCATGTTATCTAACAAGTTTTTCATCTCCTCTAATGTTAAAAATTCTTTTTGCTCTTGACTTGTTCTTACGACATACTCCTCATAAGATTCTTCAGAATAATCTTTTTTATCCTTATAGTTCTTAATTACTAAAGGGCTTTCTTTTATTAATTTATAGCTAGTTAAAAAATCAAAAAAACATTTTAATGAAGCTAATTTTCTATTTTTTGTAGATATTTTATAATTGTTTTTTTCAAAAATTTCTTCTATTGTATCTGTAACAAATAAGATATTCTCTCTTTTTGCTCCATCTAAAATATCACAAAGTTCATTTTCTGTTTTTGGATTTTTAATTGCTATAACTTTATCTAAAAAAATCTTGACATCTGTTTTATAACTTATACAAGTATTCTTTCTATCATTTTGTTTTAAACTTTTAACAAACCTATTGAATAAAGTTTGCATTGCTTTGACCTCCTCTGTGCTTAGATTATAGCACCATCATTTTTAAATAACAACTGTTTTATTCTCCCTCATTTTTCCTTTTTGCGAAAAACGTGTGTATTGTCGCATTTTTTAACAAAAAATTTTTTCATTTTTACTATCTTAAAAAATTTTATGCTTTTTATTTCTTGTTTTGTATGTTTTTTCTTTTTTTTATGATTCATTTTTTAAATTTCTCTTCATACCATAATTCTTCAAATTTTTTCAAAAACACTTTATTCACTTCCTTTTTTATATTGTTCCCCCATTTAAACTATTTATAAACTTTTTGCATTGTTTTTTTGATTTAAACGCTTTATCAGACACGCTTGTGTGATAAAGATTGTCCAATCCCTTAACACAACGTATGTTTTTGTAGGTGAAGCTTATTTTTTGTTTCTGACCTACAATTAACCCAACTATTATTCCTACTGATGTTACAGCTATTGCCAATGTTAAATTCATTTGTTCATCCCCTTTCTTAACTTCTCTTATAGTATACTATTGTTTCTTTTTAATGTCAATACTTTTTTATTTTATTTTTAAAATTAATTTATAAAGATGTTTGAACATCTTTATAAATTAATTTTATGAAACTTTTCCTTCTTTAATAATATCCTTTAAAAACTCATATCGTAGAACCTTAACTTTTGTATTTTACACCTGTCTAATGCGTTACAAAACTTTAAAAACTTATATTGTGGAACTTCAACTAAAAATAGAAAGTTATTGTCCAATCGTTATTATATTTAAAAACTCATATTGTAGAACCTCAACTGTCTTTTTACTCTTTTATTGTACCGTTTATTATATTTAAAAACTTATATTGTAAAACCTCAACGCTTCTCAAACTAAATTCAAAGTAATTTTTGATAAATTTAAAAACTTATATTGTGGAACTTCAACTTAGAACCTAACTTTTTTAGGGCGTTAAAAGAAGGCTTTAAAAACTTATATTGTGGAGCTTTAACCCGAGAATTTGTAATAGAAACAACTTTAAAAGACATATTTAAAAACTTATATTGTAGAACCTTAGCTTTATGACTTTTCATGACCAGTTTAAACCTACATAAAATTTAAAAACTTGTGTTGTAAAACCTCAACAACTAGGCTAGGTGCTATTATACAATACGTAGCTTATTTAAAAACTTACATTGTAGAACCTCAACAAACACAAAAAAGACGCGACCACTAAGCTACGTATAATTTAAAAACTTACATTGTAGGACCTCAACCTTAGCTATTGGTTAAATCTTAAATTTTCTTTTGTGACAAACACAGACTTTCGACCACTTTTACCAGCCATTTTATATTTTCTACTTGGAAAAATTAATTCTCTTTACCAATATATATAATTACATATAAGAAACATAATTATTTTTCACCTTATAAATATCCACGTCCTGTTTAAAAATCAACTTATTAGATGTAAATATCAAGTCTTCTTTATTATACAATGTATTTCCTTCTAAGCCAACAGGCATATTTTCTTTTAAGCAAAAAGCTTTTCCCCAACTATCTGAAATTGTATCTTTAAAAATATTATTGACATTTTTAAATTTTATGATACTATCACAATAATCTATTTTGTCAATCTTTTTATCTTCTAAAATTTCTACTCTTTCTATTCTAGCTGTGTTTTTTCTACCGCCTAGAGAAATATGATAGTAACTTATTCCATTTAATAAATTAAATTTTAATGTTTGCCACAACTCATCTTTGACAGTATTTTGTCTAATGTAAATATTCCAACTCACATTTTCTAAATATTGCCTTTTTATTATTTGATTAAATTGTTTGTTAGCAAACCCTGTAGTATTAGTTAATTCATCTATAAACTTATTCCAATAAGGTTTATGAGGTACAATAGCAATTTCTAAGTCTTTAAGCTCTTTATAATATTCAATATATCCTAGTTCCTTATATTGATTTCTCCCTTTTAGCCCTATCACTGCCCCCAATAATCCCAATAATGCAGGTTTATGTATATTACTATAAGTCAACTCTACATTTAAATTGTTCTCTGGATTTTTAAAATGAGCCATTCGCCCTTTTAAAACAAAACTCAAAACTTCCATTACTTAATCACTTCTCTTGTTAAAATATTGTATAAAGTACAGTTCTTAAAACTATTATCCACCCCACTTAAATTCAAAGTATATGGATTATAATAAATCTCTATTAACTTAATTTTTTCTTTAAGACTATTTAACACTTCAAATATATTTTCTAAGTTATAGTTAATAATATTAGGATTATTTTCATTATCTGATATTGTAACATAATCCCCTAATCCATTTAAATTCAAAGTATTAATATCATCTACTGTTTCTACAAACATAGCAAACTCATTTTGACAACCTGTTTTTGCTTTACTGTTACAATTAGAAACTGCTATTAAACTTGCATTTTTAAATGAATTGAAATCTTCTTCTGTAACCCCTTCAAAATTTTCAATGTTAATGTTATTATATGCGTTAGCATTGAAAGTAAAAGAATGTAAATAGTGAGCCTTATCTGTGAAAATTTGAGTTCCTAAAGTATTTGCATTTTTCCCTTCTGCACTTGCAAAGGGTGATAGAATAATTTCACTTTCTATATTCGTGTTCTCATATTTGTTAATTCCAAAACCTATTTGTACTGCTCCAGTAACTCCAAAAGTAGAAGCTCCAGTATAAACAGCTCCAAACAGTCTTACATCTAAAGTTTTAAAAACATTAGCTTTTGTTTCAGATGAATTTTTCTTATCGTCTTTTGTATCAAAAAGATTTTCATATCTATTTTTTAAATCTCTAACGCTTCCATCTTCATTATAACTTTTTCTATATAGTATTAATTCTCCTTCTTTTTCTAATTGAGTTCTTATCATATATTCTAAACATTGAGGAGTAGCGTATAGTTCACCTTCTGCTGTTCTCTTAGGGTATCTATCAAACCCTGCATTATAATTAGCATTTTTAACACCTACTCCTATTATTCCATAAACGTTATTTTTCTTCTTCATTTACTTCACTCCCCTTATTTTTAGTACTTTTATACAATAAATTTTCTCCAAACAAAGAACCTAAAAAGATATTTTTTTCTTTGTCGTTTATCACATCTGATTTAATATCATAGTTCATTAATCCAGCAAATATTTTATTGATTCTACTGAATAGACTTTCATCATAGCTATAAGTATTAAAATCTATAGCTAACATTTCTTTTATCCTACTTAGCTTTTTTACCTTAATGTATTTAGTTAATAATTTATTTGTTAAAACTTGAGCTTTACTTTTTGATACTAAAAAATAAGCCATTTGACCAGCTAAAAATACAAATTCTTCATCATTTTCTATTATAAATTCTTCTCTATAGTTCTTTATCTTTTCAAAGATTTTTTCATACATATAGTCCATCAACTCCTTATTTTTTTCTCCCAAAACACTATCTAATAAGTTAAGATTAAAGTTAATAACATCTTGCATTTTATATTGATTATCACTATGTAAATTTAAACTAATTAATTGACTTGTTATTTTCTTTGCTACATTAATTAACTTTTGAGTATTTTGTTCGTGTACAAACTTCTCAATAGCGTCCTTATACAAGAAACAAAAATTATCATATTTACCAAATCCTTGTTTATATAAATAACCATCAAGTAAGAAATTAATTTTATTAACAATATTAATTTTTTCCTCAGTAAAATTTTTTAAATGTAGAATATTTTTATATTCAATTAAATTTTCTTCTTCTCTATCTACTTCAAAAGGAATAATATCAAAATTTTCTACTTGCTGGTCTTTTGGATTAAAATTAACTTTTATTTCCCCTCCATATAAACCATTAATTTTTTCTCTATTGTTTCCTAAATACAACAAAAGGTTTCTATATTCTATTGCTTCTTCTTTAGTACATAAATTTATTTCATCTAATCCATGCAATTTTAATAGTGGCTTATTTGAATTTAAAGTTAAAAATCCTCCGTATCTACCAACTAAAATATTATTAATTTTTTTCTCTGTTCCACTATCAAAAATTTTTTTGTTAAGATATGAAATATTATCTTGTTTATAAACTTCTAAATCTTCGTCAATAAAAAGTCTAACCTTTTTATTTTCTATACCTTCTATTCCTTTTAAAGTATCTAATATTACGCTTGAATATCCTTTAAATATTTTTATATATTTTTCCACATTTACATCTGAATCAACCTTAACTAGATTGTTAAAATATTCATTAACTGTAATGTTAAACATGTCTATTAAAGCAAACTCATTGTCTGAACCTATTGTCTTTTTAGCTTTAGCTAGAAAAGTATTGTAGTTAAAAGTTATATTGTCTTTAACACAACTAACTACTAGCTTTGTAGAATCACCTTTACAAACAATTGCTTTATTACTATTTAAATATGTTGAATAAAAAGCTCTTGATTGAAACCACTTCATAAGAACTATTTTTTCCTTTGGTAGTTCTTCCTTTTGCTTTTTGTCTAGTATTAAAATGTTATCTTCTTTCAATTCATTAGAATTTTTTTCTAGTCTAACACAAACACAGTCGCCTAAATTAAAATTGTTCTCTAAGTAGTTTAATATGTTATCATATCCTATGTTTTCAATTAATTCTTTTAACAATACCTCATCACCTGCCCAAATCCAGCACCACAAGAACTGTTTTTCTCACCTACTCCTTCAGCTAAAGCTATTCTTGCAAAATCTTGAGCAAGTGAATTGTCTTTAAAATATAGGATAGCTTTATATCCTAAGAACATTATGTTTTTATAGTAAATGTATTTTACCTTTGGTTTGATAATAATATTCTCAAACACACTATCAAAAGAAGTTGTCAAATTAACATTATTTAACTTCTTATATTTATAGTTAAGATTGTAAAATATTTTTTCTTTAATGGCTTCTTCTCCATCTTTGTTTATTGTTAAACTTCTAAACTTTTCATTTTCTCTAACCGTACATATTACAGGCATTATTGTTCTTATGCCTTTAATTTTTTTCATTGGTACTTCACTATGGTTCATTGTAATAACTATGAAATTATTATCCTTAGCCCCTTGCAATACCTTATCAAACTTCATAATCAAATCTAAATCAGCAGAACGTATGCTAAAAGTATAAACTCCGTTTTGATTATACATAAATCCTTCTTCTATTGGATATAGTTCTGAAAAACAGTAGTGCTTCAAGTTGTTTCTGTTATGTAATTTAGATAAGTTTTTATCTTTTTTCATTGCTCCATTGATAAAATTTCCTATATGATAACCTATATGGTTTACTTTCATATTATTTAATAAATAAATCTTTACTGTTAATTCATAAACGTTCATAAACTTTCCTCCTTCCTACATAATAACTTACCAAACCTTCTTTGTAAATTAAAATTAGCAAATTTCCATGTTTATTGTATTTCCTATTTGAGAAACAATTCTCAAATCAAACATACTATCACTACATTTGCTAATAGGGAAATATTTTTTCTCTCCTTCTAATTCTATTTCACCAAACTTGTATAAATCCCTTACTTGACTTTTAATTAACGTATCAGCCACAGTTAAATTTTTTCTATCTACTTTTACTAATAAATCTTCTAATTTTATATCTATAACAGGTCTGCTTTTTTCCATTGCTATATTTTTATTGCTCTCACATTTAGCTCTGAATCTTTTCATTTTTTTACTTGACATTTTGTTTCACTTCCCCTATACCTTATAAATTTTTTCTTTCTTTTTCCCCTTGCCTTTAACGTAGGGCTTTACCCATGCTTCCCATAATATGAATTTTATTTTCATAATAATCTAACGGTATTTCTCTTAACTCTTTGTCTCTCGCTCCACTGAACCAAAACAAAACAGTATCTAGCATTTTATTATTTAAAATTATTTTATCCATTTTATCTCACCTCTTTATATTATTTTAAAATAAATGCTTGTACAAGAACATTAAGGAACAGATTTAATGTTCTTGAGCCAACATTTATTTTAATATTATTATTTAGGATTTTTAGCTATCTTTAAATCTTCTCTATTAATAATGAAAGTATTGTATTCATTATCTTTAGCAACTACTCTTCTTTCGGTTATTATTACTTTCATTAAATTATTTTTCTTAATATAGTTGGCTAATTTTTCTACTTCTTCATCTTTCCATCCATGTTTAATTACATATTCTTGTACTTCTGGTTCTAATTCTTCCATTTTTATTTTTTTCATTATTAATCACTCCTTAATATAAATTTACTCCCAGTCTAAATCAGTTATTTTATCAAATAACTCTTCTAATTCATCTGAAGAGTTACAACCTTCCACAAAACTATTAACTATTTCTTTAAGTTCATTTGGTATTCTTTTAACCTCAAACAATATCAAATAAGCTAGTATAGTATAGCTATGGTTTTTTACTTCCTTTAATAACTCTTCTTCTGAATAAGAACAAAAAGTACCGTAAAAGCTAACACCAACATATTTCTTTAATGGATTATAAAAACCTCCTTCGACACTTCTTCTCATGTTGTCCGTATATTTATTTTTTTCTTTAAAAGTGTCATTATTTTCTATTACCCTTGATAAAGGATATAGGTCACTTTCAGCCTCACTGCTAAAATCTGTTATTCTATCTTGTACAAAAAGAATAAAGTTAAATATGTTCTCCTTTGCTAGTTTTTCTATTAGTGCTACACCTTGATGAACCTTGTTTAAATTTTCTTCATTTAATATTTTACCCATTACTAATCACTCCTCGTTAAATATTTTTATTCGTTCTTAAAATCATCTAGGATATATCCTAAATTTAAGATATACTTCTTATCCTCTGTTGTTATTTCATATCCTACTATACCTAAAATATCAAGTATAGTGGCATATATTGTTTCATTGCTTTTGGTTTTGTCTATAGCTCCTTTAATAACATTTTTCCTATTATCATTTATTACTATGGTCATAATTACACCCCCTTATTTTTTATATACAATTTAGTATAAAATTTTAATTTTATTGGAGAATTACTTCTTTGTTCAAGGTGTGAAATAATTCAGAATATCACCTTTGTTATTATATATTTTTTATATTATTTATCAATCTCATGCCACCTTAAACCTCTAGCCTTGTACAATGGAATCCAATGTGCTTCATAAAAACTATAGCCACAGCCATTTATTCCAAAATATAAAGTGCCTGTAGGATAGTATTCATAAATCCTAAACCCTAGTTCAGCCATTTCTACTAAGTGCTTTCTAGCCCACTCCTCGTCAATCCTCTCTCCAAAAGTCCACATTGTACTCCACATAGGCAAGAAGTCTTGTTCTTTTTCTAGTTCATCTATGTTAAATTCTTCACCGTCAACTATTGCTGTTTCTTCTTCATAGTTGACTTCCTCAATTTCTCCGTTTACTTCTCCTTTTGAACTCCAGCCAACCACATAGTCACCTTTAATTAAAGGAGTAAGCTCAAACCAGTTGTCTATGTTAATAGATAAGCTTTCTTTAATTAGTTCTTGCTCAACAGCATTGAAACCATTGACCCATTCTCTTGTTGCTTCCTCTATTCTTCTTTCCTTTTCTTCGTTAATATTCTTTTCCATTTTTAAACACTTCCTTTAATCTATAATCCATTTTTGACTAATTTCTATTGTTAATTTATCAAGTTGTTCTATTGCATATAATTGGTCTTCATATACATCTTTCATATCATAAGGTGCTCCATCTATACCATGACCCGTACCGTCTAACCACAAGTAAGTTTCATATGATACGTCAAAATTGTTATAAAATTCAATTAGGGTATTAATTAAATTTTCTTTTTCTATGGCTTTATTTGAATTTATCTCATATGAGATTGATACAGTAAAATTACAATCATAATTAGTATATGTTTGTAAGTCTAGTGTAATAATATTATTATTATCAATCTCACAACAAGTAATATTCCAGTCATTATCTTCTATAATATTTCTTAACTCTTTATCAATCTTCATTTCCATTTCAAACACCTCTTATTTATATTGTTTTTATATTTTTAATAATTATTCACTACCATACATCACTTTTTAATATTGGAAAGTGTATGTTTTTATCTACCAATATTTAACCTTTACTATGTATTAAGTATAACATTTATCAAGTTAATTGTCAATACTTTTTTATATTATTTTTTAAATTATTTTATTATCTTCTTTATGTCACTTCCTCTTTATAGTAGATTATATATTAACTTATAACCAACTTCTTATTTTTCTTTACAAGTATATTATATTACTTGTTTAGGTATATGTCAATACTTTTTTATAATATTTTAATAAATAAAATAGAAATTAATCTATTTTATTTATTAAGGTTCTGAAATGATAACATTGTATATTATATCCTCCAGCCCCTATGGTTTCTATTCTACACTTTCCCTTATCCCCTACTATAGTTCCTACTATATCCCCTTTATAGCCTATTGATAGATTACTAGCGTCCATAATAGTTCCTATAATATCATTTACTCTGTTCAATAAATCTAATATCTTTATATTTTTTTCTCTTTCTAAAATCTCACTTAACCATTTTTCCCTTTGAGCTTTAGGCTTATCATACAAAGATATAGTTAATTCTGTAAAGTATTGTTTCATTTCACATTGCTTTTTGTAGTCTGCTTCCTTATAGTCTTTACTATTAATCACTGTAGTATATCTTTTTAAAAGCTCTAACTGATATTCATATGCTCTTTGCTTCCAGCCTTCCATGAAGTCTAAAATAATTTTGGGAGCTGATTCAACTATTCCTAATTTCTGTTGTTCTATAATTAATTTATTTTTCCAGTTCTCTAATGTTAATTGTAGTTCTCTGTATTTCTTTTCACTTTCTCTTATGCTTTCAAATAAAAGACTTACATCAAATAGATTATCAAGCTCTTCATTTTCTTTTCTAGTTCTGTTAGTACCTTTTTCTATTAATTGATTTTTTCTTTCGTCTATTTCTTTTTCTGAAAGCCCTTTTGAGTTTTTCTTATTCATTCTCTTTCTTAGTTTTTCTGTTGTTACTATTCTTTTTTCTATTTTTTCTTTACACTTTATTATTCTTTCTTGAATTTTAAATACTTCCATCTGTTATCCTCTCCTATAATTTATTTTTCTCTATGATTAAATTATAGCACAAGACAACAAAAAAGACAATACTTTTTTATATTGCCTTTTTATTTATTCTTTATATTTATTTACATATCTGTTAATTTTTTCTAGTTCTTATTTTTTATCCCCTAGTATCATAAATAATAGCTTCATCATCTATAACAACCTCGCCATCTTTAACAGCCCCTAAAACGCTCACATATTCATATTCAAGAAAATCTATAATGCAATCCCCTTCCTTCACAGTTTCGCACATATTGTCGACTGGATTGCAATTACTTAATAAATCTTCTTTTAATTCTGCTGAAAGTTCTCCCCATTTTTTTCCTATTAATCCAGAAAGAACATCAACACAATATATTTGTTTCCATTCATCTTCACCACTAGGGATACTAGCGATATATACGTTGAAGTCATTAATATCAAAGCCTTCATTTTCAAAACTATCTACGCTAGTGATGTCACTTTCACTTTTGAAGATTTCACTTCCTTGACAACCTAAAAAATCATGTATTTCATCATTTATATATTGTTTACTAGCGTTTAAGTATTCTGCTAAATCCTTTTCATTATAAAATTTTTTCATATTCATATTAATCACTCCTTAAAATTTATTCACATTAATACATATCAGTTACTCTAACTATTGTTTCTAATATATCATTAGCTTTTTTAACAACCTCAAAAGAAACTACATTTTCACCATCACCGTTACCATCCCATAACTGACCAAAATAATATTCCTTATTGATAACTATTTCTTCTTCTGAACTCAACACATAACTTAAAGTTTTCATTATAAACCACCCCTTTAAACTAGCTCTTGAATATACTTATTCATTATTCTTTGTGCTTTTTCAATTTCTAAGATATTTTCAAAAAATTCTCTAAATAATACTGCATTATTTTTAACGGTTACAGAACTTTTTTCTGCTTCTTTGGTATATTTAGAAAATTTATTACGCTCATTTATTTTTCTGTAAAAATCTAAAAAAGTACAATTGCTATTTTTATCTATATCAATGTAGTATATTTTTTTCCCTAATCTACATTCAATATTTTGAGTTTTTCCATAATTAAATTTACTTATAAATAACCCCTCATGGTTTAAGTTTATCATAAATATCCATCTCCTTATAATTAAAAATTTTCCCATTTATATTATAAAATAATTATAACATAAAATAATGTATTACTATATTTATTAAACCGAAAATTCTTTTTAGGTCTATTCTTCCAGCAACTATAATTAGTTGCGTATATAAATAAATTGGATTCACATATTCACCTGCCTTATCTTATTTTCTTAACACTTTTAGCACTTATTAATTAGCACATTACAACATTTAATTTAATGCTTTAATCTACTAATTTTTTCCTTGCATACAAATTAATTGAGTATGCAAGGAAATTTTTTGTAGTTTCTAACTAGCTTTGTTACTACATACATATTGAAGGGTACTTTAACTTCTTTCCTTCATTCTTTCTTATAATCTTATTATCAATTAAATCTTGTATTAGAAAATCCCATTGGGATTTTAACTCAATCTTATTTTCTATCCCTCTTGTTTTTTCTTCAAACATCTTTATGACGTTCTTTTTAATTTTTTCTTTTTTCATTCTTCCTTCATTCCTTCCTTTTTTTCTTTTATATGTATTTATTCTCTACTCTTTAGAGAACAAAATATTTCCAAGCTTTCACTATTAGCCATCCTAAACCATAAGAAACATTAATTCCTATGAATACTACTAATATTACTAACATCATACCTATTAATATATCCACTTAATAACCCTTCCTTTTTCTTTACTTTTTTATTTTATTTATACTTATTATAAGTCTTATTATAAGTTAATCAACCTAGTTGTTAGCTAAAGATTGACAACCTATAATATTACCTTTATCGTCCCTAACAAGCTCATTAGGTACTAATAAATCATTCCTGCTTTTACAAGCATTGAGAACTAATCTACTAACTATATAGTAAGTTCCTTCTGCCTCTGCTGGTAGTCCTTCCACGTCACCAAAAACGGTTGAAGTAATATTTATTCCTTCAACTTCTCCTATTACTTTAGTGCTTTGAGTACATCTTACTAAGCCTTCTGGTTTAAAAGTTTTAATGACTTTACCTCCTTCAACTATGTTTACATCATGTGGAGTTAAATTTTTTATCATAATACATCATCCTTCCTTATTATTTTTTTCTTTCATTGTGTTATAAGTTTTTTTGCTTATATAAAACTACTAATTTTATTTTTTAATAGTCTTGTATAAGCAAGGAGCTTTGCTCCAGCTTATATTTTCCAATGAGTGTGTGTTGTTTATTTCTTTTACCTTACAATTATATTTTATAATATTTTTTCTTATTTGTCAATACTTTTTTATATTATTTTTAAAATTTTTTCTTAAAAACTTTTAGTCTTCTTTTATTTCAATATGCTTCATTACAGTAGTTACTACATAAGCCACTGTAAATAAGCTATATATAGCTAATAAGCTAATTATAACCGTTTTAATATAATAATATACTAGCATTTTTTCTCCCTCCTTAAAGGCTCATACAAGCCTTTTTTACTTTAAAAATTTTTTTCATAGGTTTACTCCTCCTTTGGTCTGCCAAAAAATCTACATATAGTCTTAGCTTCTGTTTTTTCAACATTTTCTAGTATGGTTAAATGTAAATTTTTTCTTATACCATGGGCAGTAATCCATAAACTATTAAAAAAATTTAATTCCAGCTTCACGTTGCTGGTATTAACTTCTTTAATATACTTTAATTCTATTAATTTTTTCAATAACCTAGTCAATTCATTTTTGACGTTTAGTGATACTTGATTAAGTATTATTGAATTGTCCTTGTAAAATTTTTCTATTCCCACATTATCACCTGCTTTATTTATAAATTTTTTCTATAAATTTTAATAATTTTTTTCTTGTTGGTTCGGTTTTTCCTGCCATGTTTATATATTCTACAGAATCTAACCTTAAAAGAACTTCCATTAATTCATGCCATTTCCCCAAAAGAAATTCAATGTTTAATATTTTTGTTTGTAAAATATTACTACTTTGCATTTCTTTTTCTGCTTCATTTCAACCGTTACATAAAACTTATAAAAAGTTATAAATTTAACTTTTATGTTTATTTCCTTCTTCAACGTATCTGTTTTTGTAATAGTAACCTAAAACTACTCACATTTGATATAATACTCCAAAGGCGTAAATTCCGAACTAACTATCCGTACATACTTATAAATGCTTGTTTATGCTATATTATAAGTTTTGCAATCTCTTAAATTAAGACTTGCATTATAATCTCTATCTTCAATATAACCACAATCACATTTATAAATTCTATCTTTAAGTTTTAAATCTTTTTTTATAGAGCCACAACAATGGCATATTTTACTTGAAGGATAGAATCTATCAACAATTCTTAGTTCTATATTGTTCCATTTACATTTATATTCTAATTGCCTACGAAACTCATAAAACTTTTGTTGTTGAATTGCTTTAGATAAATGTTTATTCTTCATCATACCTTTCACATTTAGATCTTCTATTACAATAAAACTTGGTTTTCGTTTTATTATTTTAGAAGTGGTTTGATGTAAATAATTATCTCTGATATTAGTTAGTCTATGATTTATAATGTTGCTTGTTTTATAGTAACTATCTCCTTTCTTATTATTTAAGTATTTTCTACTTATTTTACGTTGCAACCTACGTTTTATTTTTTCTAATTTTTTTATTTTGTGTGTTTTGTTTATATTTTTATAAGTATTTTTATCAGAACATATTGCTAAATCTTTGACACCTAAATCTATTCCTATACCTTTGTTATTTGGTATTTCTGTATTATCAACATATTCAATACCAACACATATAAACCAATCTATGCCATCAAAAACTACATGTGGGTTTATATATTTACAATTAGTTGGAATTTTATTCTTTTCACAAAGTCTAATCCAATTTAATCTCTAATTTAACATGTGTACTTGTAAATTTAATTTTTATATTATCTACATAAAAACTTGGTCTATCAAATTTTTTACTTTTGAATTTAGGAAATTTAGTTTGTCCTTTAAAAAATCTTTTATAAGACAAACAAGCATCTTTAATAGCTTGTTTAGTAACATTGTTACTTATTGAATATAGCCATTTATATTCTTCTTGTTTTTTTAATTGTGTAAATTCTTTTCTTAAAATATTATCTTGAATAAACTTACCACCATTTTTATAATTTTGAAACATTTTTGTCTTTTGTTTGTTATTGGGTTTTAGTTTAATCTTTAATGTCTTTATCATCATTTTCACCTTCTTCTATTAATTCTTTAACCATTTTTCTAGCTTTATTTGCTCGTTTTCCTTGTAATTTACAACTAAATACTGTTATTATTTGAACTAAATCCTCAACTAATTCTTGCTGTTCTGACTTCTTAGTAGTATCAATTATTTCTATTTCACAATTATATAAACTTGCAATATACTCAATTAATTCAAAACCAAATCTTAAAAGTCTATCTTTGTATAATACCACGACTTTTTCAACTTTATTTTGAGTTATAAGTTTTAACAATTGTCTTAAGCCTTTCTTTTTATAATTAATACCACTGCCTATATCATTAATTATTTCAAATGGTTTTCCTTGAGATAATAAATACATCCTCATATTTTCTATTTGTCTTTCTAAATCATCTTTTTGTTTATGACTAGATACCCTACAATATCCAATAACTTTTCTATCTAGTGTTGGATTTAAATTCATTACTTTATTTAATTGTTCGTGAGAATAATATCTATAACCATTAGAAGAAGTATGATGTGGTTTTAATTTGTTGTTTTTATCCCAGTTTCTTAATGTTTGTGCTGAAACTCCTAATATTTTTGAAAATTCATTTATAGAATAATATTTACTCATTAACTATCACCTCAATATTATTCTATATTCAAAAGTTATAAAAGTCAACACTAATTTATAACTTTTTATAAGTTTTTATTAACTGTTTTTCACCCTTCTTTATATTATATTTTTGGCATTAGCCACCTATGACGATATTATTTTTTTTCTATCGTCATAACGCTTAGGGCTTGAGGCTCTATTTATACACGCCCTAACGTGTTAACATCTTTCTTATATCATTAATTTTTTCCTCGTTGTCTGTTTGAACCAGTCTTAATTGACTAGTCCATTCATTGACATATTCATCTAATATAGCTATAAACCTTCTAGGCTTAGCCCTATTAATAGAAATAGTTGTGTTATCGCTTATTAAATAGCTATCCAATAAGCCACCTTCAAACTGTTCTATCTCATAATCGTTTTTACAAGCTAGTGAAAGAATTTTTTCACAGCTTTTAAGACTTATTATTTTTTCTAAGTCTTTCATATTATCAACCACCTTATTTATATTATTTTTCTTGACTTGTCTTCATCAGCATACAAGTTGTCATCTTGCATGGACTAGCGTAAATAATACGCTAGTTTCGACTTTTTTATATTATTTGCAAGAGTTAAAGTCTAACATTGTCACTTATGAAGTCTTCAAATTTAGTTCCCCACTCTTCAAAAGGAGCTAGTTCATTAAGAAGATTATTAATTTCTTCTTCTTGAGCTTTTGAAATTTCTTTCAAATGAAAATTATCCCAAAACTCAAGTAACTTGAATACAGCTTCTTTATTTGTGAATACTGTATTCTTAAAATTAGGCTGTTTTCTAATGTCACATTGACCACAACTTTCAGTTTCAAAGTTGATGGTATCACCATTAGGCATATCAACTTCAAAATCTGTGCAAGAGCAATCAATAAACGCTCTGTACCCACTATAATAGTAAGTATCATTGATAAAATTATTTCTTGCTTCTTCTTTGGTTATGTCTCCATCTTGCAACATTTCTAATTTTCTTTCGTCATCAGAATTATTCCACAATTCTTCAAAATAATCCTCTGCCCAACTGTCGGTATTATTTATGTCAAAAGCAAAACCAATATTGAAAGAGGCTGAAAAGTATTTTCCACCTTGACAAAGTGTTCTGATTTCAAATTCACCTGTATATATTTGTCTTCCATTAACTCCTAATAATATTGTTTTTCTCATTTTTATTACCACCTTTTCATTTTATTTTTTTGATGTTTCCACCATTGAACAAAAAGCCCTGCCTTAATAGGCATTTTAACAATGCAAGATATATAAGATTGACTTAATTTATTACACTAGAATTATAACTTATATAAATATAGTTTAACTCTATGTAACACTTATTAAGAACCCTATAAAGAGCTTCCAGTGGAGCTTTTTGCTCTAGTTAGAAACATAATAATATAAAGGTTATAATAATATAATAACTATTATTAGTTGCATATTATTCAATTTTCAAAGAACAATTCTCTTAACACCTTTATTATAACAAGTTTTCTTTTTGGTGTCAAGCTTTTTTATTTTGGTTTAGAAAGTTTTTTGTTACTGTTTGCCTTGTTAAAAGGTCGTCCCGTTTCTTACTTTCTTAACACTTAATATTATAAGCTTTTTAAAGAAATGTTAAAATAAAAATATTAAGTTTTTTTAGGTCATTTCCTTGACTACAACTTTATTATAACATAGTGTTATGTACTTGTAAAGTCTTTTTTATAATATTTTTAAAATTTTTTTATGTTTATTGTTATCAGTCTTTTTTTATTTTTCTATTGTTACACATATATATATTTTTATGCTATATCTATTTTAAAACGCCTATAGGCTTTTTTAAGCCTTTTAAATATATTTATAGTATAATTTATTATCTAATATATAAAGCGTCTTAAAACGCCTCATAAAGCTATTTAAAAGTATATATATTTTTATATTATTTTTTCTTTGCTGGTTCTTTATTTTTTCTTTACTATAACAATATAATATATTTTTTTATATACATCATTTTTAAAGGCTTATATAAGCTTTTTAAGGCACGTTTAACACATTAAAGGTATAATTTATCGTTTATAGGCAAAAACGTCTTAAATCGTCTTATATCGGCTTTAAAATTAAAATGGTATTTTATACAAATATATGTTTGTTTTTTTAGTAATATTTTTTCCAATAATTGTAAATGATTCATATTTTTATAGTAAACGTTTACATTGAATATAAAAAATTTTTTGGTGCTGGTATAGTGCTGGAGGCAATAAAAAAGCAACGTATATTTTATACGTTGCTTTTTTATTTTATGTTCCTAAACAAAGTAAAATAAATTACTATTTCTAGCACATATTTTATATAATTTTCCACTTGTATACCCTTCCAATATAGCCCCAGTCATGCCGTAAATGCCGTATGATATAGCTATTGTTGTAAAGCTTTTTTCTTTGTCTCTTAGTGCCTCGCACTCTTCTGAATTAATATTAGTAATATCTAAGGCGTTAAAACCCTTTATAAATTTTTTAGTTACTTTTTTATTCATATTATCAACTTCCCTTCAAAAAATTTTTTTTGTTTTTCTATGCTTTTATTATAGCATAGGTTTTTTATTTTGTAAATACTTTTTTATATTGTTTTTTTAAAAGTATTTATTTAATCGCTACAATACATTGTCTATAGAATAATTGTTACTGTTTGCCACGTTCTGTGGTCGTTCTGTATTCCCTTACCTTATTGACAAGTCTATTATAACATAGGCTTTTTATTTTTGCAAGACTTTTTTATATTATTTTTTAAAATTTTTTCTAGTATCTATTAATAGTTATCGTGCCACGCTATACCGTTTATTTTAGCTTGTTTATAGTCTAGGCAAACGTCACATATATTTTCTTTATTAAAGCTTATATAACGCTCTCCGCATACTTTACAGTAGCGAACGTTAGAAAGTAAAATAATCGCAGTTGTTAATACTACAATAGATTGTAGTACCAGCATAGTAGTCTTAATTTTTTCTTTTAATCTTATAGTCATGTTGTTACCTCCTAGAATATTTCAAAATTCTTTAAACTTTCTTCAAAGCAATACAATGTTTTTACTTCAAATTCGTATTCTTCTCTACTTATAACGCCTATTTTCATATCTATTTCATTACCCCTTTTAGCCTTTTCAAGCTCCTTTAACATTATGTTCTTTTTGTAACTTGTACCACATAAGTTAATTCTTATATCTGTGTTATTGTACTCTTTTATGTATTCTCTTATGTGTGCTAGTTTTTGTCTAGCCTCTTGTTTAAAAGTAAGCTTCATATTATCAACCTCCAATTTTTTAAGTGGTATTTGTTACCGCTTAGGTTTTATATTTACTTTACTCCCTACATATATAATACTACACTTTAGATATTTTTGCAACTCTTTTTTATATTATTTTTGTATTTTTTTAAAAAATATTTTTATGCACTAATTGAATATATATGCAATATTTATGCACACTTATTTATATTAGTTTTTTAATGCTTAATATTAGTATAAAAAAATGCAAAAATTAGAGTAAAAACGCAAATTTTAATTACTGTATACGTTTACACTTATTTAATAATAATTTCTAATTGAGAATGTAAATAATTGACATCTTGTAAACCGTTGGTATCAGTGGGTTTAAGGGGTATTGATTTCTAGGAAAATTCTCAATTAACTTATTTGTTATGTAGGTATTTACTTGTTTATTATATTTCTTAAAATATAATTTTTGTGAAAATGGATGTATAAAAGTGTATATTAATGTATAATAGTTTTAAAAAAGTTTTTGGGGCTGGTTCAGGTTCAGGAGTAAGAAGTTTGATAGGCTTTTATAAGTGATAAAGAGAGGCTTTGATATAGGCATAGTGTAAGAACGTGGGGCGTGTGTAGTGGTGTGAGGAGGATAAAAATAAATTTTTGTTTTTTAGGATTTTTTTAATCTCACTATAAAAAAACCGAAAAAATTAAAAGCCTCCAGCAAATTTTTTTATTCCCTCCCACCTTGTAAAAATGTAAAACTTATACATATTTCCTTAAATTCTTTAATTTTCCTATATTTTCCATTACCAATTTTTAGGGGATTTCTACCCCCTATAATATATAGTTATAGGGGATAAATAAGGGGGTATGTTTCCATTTTTTCCAGTTTTTCCCTGCCAATTTTACCCACCAACTGCTAAACAACAAAACCTAAAATTCACCTCTCTCACACCATCCTCACACTCCTTCTCTACTCTTCCTTACTCCAAATCATTCCCTATTCTTCCCCTTATTTTTCCCCTTACATCCACCCTCACTCTCTCTTACCACTCAATCCCTATTTTTCACTCCTCTTAATATTAGTCTCATCCGTCCTTTAACTCTACAATAAAAACCCTATTCTCTTACTTACTCTCCAACCCAATTTCTCAACTCATCCGTACACCCAAAAAAATCTCCGACAACTTCCAAAACAAACCCCTTTAAATTCCCTAAAATAAATCCCCCTTACTCCTAATTAAAAATCTCTTATCACATCTCCTTATCCAAACACATATCCCCTAATATTGCGATTAACCTATTAAATTATCCTTATTATTCTCCTTTTACTCAAGTTAAATTCCTACGTTCTCTCCCATATACACAGGGGGTACTTTTACACTTTTCTCTAATTCCATAAAACCCCTACTATACCCCTATATAAAATTAAAAAATCACTACCCCTTAACTCCTAAATATTATTCCACTCCCTAATACATTTCTTATCATAATATCCATTTTCCCAACATATACTAATAATAACCTTCTAATGATTCTTTAAAACAATAATCACATAGGGGAATATTTCCCCTTTACATATCCTTAACCAACATTTAACTTTTATCTTATAAAAAATAAAAGGAAATTATCCCTTTTTATAGAATAAAAATAATATACAATATTCACAATTAAGGGGGTAATATCTATGACGTCAGTTATTTTCTGTCTAGTAGTATTTGGTATTCCTATTTTTATACTAATGGTTCTTATAGCAAGTATAGGACAAAACAGGGAAATTAAATTTGTAACTTGTAAATATTATGGAGGATTTCCAGATGTAAGTAACAAAAAGAAATGTACTATAACTAAAAAAGGTGAAGAATTTGAATATCGTTTTTCTATTGATACTATAAGACATTCTAAAATAAAGAAAACAAAATGTAGTATAATCACTCAAACTCAACTACAAGAACAAGTTAGCTTAGGCAAGTTAGTAGTATTTGGAATATTTGCTCTAGGAATGAAAAATACTAAAGAATTAACAGAGGAATATTGCAAAGTTGACATAACCAATGAAGATAAAACAGTAATTTCTATTATATTAAAACATGATAACATTACTACAAATCAAGAAATATTGGATTTTTTTAATAAAGCAAAATAAAAGGAGATTCAAAAATGGAAACCAATCTATCTCAAGTAAAAGCAACTTTTAAAACTCTATGCTCCACAGTTAAAATAAAACCATTAGATTTTAATATGGCTTCACATCCTTTTACTAACTCTATTCATGCTTGTAGTAAAACAAGAATATTAATTTTAACAAATTCAGAGGATTATAATGAATGGGAAAGTAAATTATTTAATCTTATAGATAGAACGGAGTCAGCAATAAAACTCTTTTTCTTAATAAATAAGCCATACTTACTAACAACTTTAAAGCTTGTTAAACCTTATTTATCTCTTGCAGATTTCTCAAACATATTAAGCTATGCTTGGACTTCATCGGAAAACCCAAACAAAGATGTTAATGTAAGTATCAATACTTTAATAAAATGGTTTGAGGAAGCAGATAAACTATCTCTAATGGATAAAGAAGAGTACATAACATATCAAAATTTGCCTAATGAATTAACCCTATATAGAGGTATAGGTTCTAAAAGCAACCCTAAAGGAATATCATGGACTAGAAACCTAGAAACAGCTAAATGGTTTGCAAATAGGTTCTCTGCTTCAAACAACTACATATTAAAGGCTAAGGTAACAAAAAAGGATATGTTATGCTATTTTAACTCCAGAAATGAAGATGAAATAATAGTAAATACACAAAACATAAAAACTGAAAAAATTAGGGAGCTTATTACTCCCTAACCAACTCATACAATTTTCTAATACTTAATTCCACATTCCCACTTCCACTAAAAAACCTAAAACTATTTATCTTATTAATATTGCTAATAACTTTATAATACATACTATGCCCTATGCAATCAGTATTAATTACAACATCCTTACCCTCAAGAACTCTATTATCAAAACTTACATTAGGAGAAATAAAAATACACTTATTTAGTTTTTCTTTCATCTTTCTTATCCAAATATCATTTCCACCTATAATTAATAACTTCTTATTATTAACTACATCAACCATATTGCTAAAATCAATCTTATCACCAACAACAACTTCATTCTCTTGGCTAAACATAAACTCCCTTAATGAATCTATTTCTAATTTGCCATTTCTTAGTTCCTCATTTTCACTCCTAAGTTTTTCAACTTCCCTTTTTAACTTTTCATTTTCTTCAGCCAACCCTCTATTATCATTTCTAACTTTACTAACTTCCTTTTTTAATTCCCTTAGCTTATCATTCTGAACCTTTATTTTATCTATCAAGGCACTATTAGAGTTCTTGTATGAAAAGTCTTTAGCTTCCCTATAAGCCTTTATAAGATAATTAATTTGAACTACATAAACTATCCAATCCTTTAGATTACTATCAGTTCCAAAGTCTCCAAAGTGTGCCATTAAATAAATATTTAATAGTTCTGCTAGTTCTTTATTGGTAATAGCTTTATATTTGCATACAGCATTTAAGTCAATTTTATATTTGTCATATAAATACTCTAAAGCTATATAATTCATCTCTTTTCTAGTCAACTTATTCTTTTGTATTTCCTCAATAGGTTTATTAAATATTACTGTATTACTATTTATTTGAGGATATTCTTCTTTAAGCATTTTTATTTTATCATTAATTAATTTCAAATTATCCTTATCAATGTTCTTATAAGCAAACACATTATTACCACTATCCCTATGGTACAAATTAATATTCTCAAATACTAATTGAAGAACTTCACTATCTACTACCTGTATTCCATTATTAATAGCAAAGTACAACAATATATACATTCTCCAGTTAAATTCATCATTAGTTAAGTTCTTGTTTCTAACCTTTTTACCTAAGTAGTTAAGGTATATTTCTAAATATAATTCATCACTATTGAGTCTTTTAATGTAATTATATTCATAGTTATACTCTTTCTTCAAAGCCTTGTCTAATACATTTATATCTTTAAAATCTTCTAAACTAGCTTCTAATATTTGTAAGGTTCTTATGAAGTATTTTTGAAATTCAATAGAACCAAAGTCAAAGCTCCTAGCTTTATCTAATACATTAATTTCAGATAACACTACTTCATTTTTTAAATAAATATCATCTATAACTTTATGTAGATTTTTATTATTTGCAATAGCGTCTGCTACCAATAAACTTATATCAACTTCCTTTTGCTCACTCATTGTTTTACCCCTTATTCTTAAACAATATATTAGTTATATATTAATTATACCATAAAAAAGAACTAGGAACTTCAGCCCTAGTCCTCATAACTATCATATTCATCTAATGTCATTGGAGTACCACTTGCATTATATAATACACTATAACCACCAAAACCATTTGTATCGTAAACCCAAATGTAAACAATTTTAGTTTTTTTATCATAATATAAAGCAGATTTACACAAAGTATCAACATTTTCTATATCTATGTCTTTTTTCATCAATATAAAATCATAATTATCATTGCTTTTCATAGTATCATTAGAACCACAACCTAAAAACAATCCACCTACCACAGTACACACCAACAACATTAACAATAGCCTTTTTATTTTATTTATATTAGTTTTATTTGCACTAATCTTACTCATTACTATTCACTATCCTTTATTTCTCTATTCCAACATTTTTCACAAGCCTTATATCCGTTTTTAATTACCTCTGGACAAGAACCTGTTGAATCCATAATATACAAATCTAAATATCCATAATCACTAGGACAATGAAGTTCCATAAAATTTCTTTTATAATTTTCCATTACTTTATCTATTATTTTCATTTTTATTCATCTCCCAACTATTCTCTTATCTCTGTTTTCTATTATTTCTTCAATGCTTACAGGCTCATAATTATTCTTCTCTACGCTCATATTAAACATTCTAGCTTGACCTAAAGGAGTTACACTAGAATGAATATGACCATATAAATGAATTGCACCATAGCACTGACAATCCCACACCATTAATGGATAATGAAATAAAACAAACTTATATTTCTTATACTTTAGCATATGATAATCCTTTATCCATTCAAATCTACTTGCTACTTCCTTGTCCTTTATAACTCTATCGTGGTTGCCTTTTATCAAATACTTTCTACCATTCAATTTATCTAATAAATCTAATGTCTGTTCTTTATTTCCAAAAGAGAAGTCTCCTAAAATATAAACCTCATCTTTAGGTTTTACTCTTTTATTCCAGTTATCAATCAAGGTATTGTTCATTTCTTCAACATCTTTAAAAGGTCTATTTACATATTCTATTATTTTCTCATGGTAAAAATGTGTGTCACTTATAAAATAAATCATTATTCTTCACCTTCATTGTATAATTTAGCATATTCCCAGTCTATAACATCTTCGTTACCATCATCATCAAAACAAGTTTTGCCCCAAGTCCAAGTATAAACTCTTCCATCTTTATATTTGGCAAAATATTTTCTTTTCCATCCTTCATCTTTTCCATCCCTAACTAATATTTTAGTATCTACTGGCACTTTAGACCAATCTATAACTTCTTCAAAATTCATTTCTGATAATCCATAGTAACTTATTGAATCATTCTCATTATCATATAAATCAAAAATATCTTTATATTTTTGTTCAACTTTCCATTTTACTCCTTCCTTATCATCTATATAGATTTTACCTATGTTCTTTTCATTACAGATTTCCCATGCTTTCATCTAATCTTCCTCACTTTCATACTTCTCTCTTATTACTATTAAATTATTATTTGACTCTTCATTATCTATAGCATATTTATCTAAATCTATACAATAGTTTTCTTCTATTGGCATAAATGTATATTCTTTATACTCTTTTCGCCCAAAAATAACACCATTTATTACTAAGGATAATCCTATTATTGCAACTATTCCGCATATTGTATTCCATGTCTCTTCATAACTATTTTCTATTAAAAGTAGACCAGCGAAAAACAATACAATTCCTATAAATGATATAATCAAACCTATATCATTTAATTCATAATAAGAATTTTCTTCTACTAATTTTAAACCTTTTATTCCTTCTAACATTTATTCATCACTCTCCTTGAAACCATAATAATCTTTCATTAGTTTATTGTATTTTTCTTTATTAGATTCTAGTAAATCACTATATGTTATGTTTTAAAGTCTTTAGTTCTTCTTCTATTTTTAATTCACTACACTCATAAGCTATCTTATAGGCAACTTCCCAATAAGCTTTTAACAAATCTGTTCCTAGGTCATGGAACTCCATAATACCACCCATAAATTCTGTACTTGTTATTTGTATGAAATATCCTTCTTGAGATTGTAAAGATAAATTTGAATTACTTTTACTTTCTTCTATTTCATCTTTTGTTTTATATTCTATTTTCATTTTGCATTTGGTCTTTGCTAGTTCAGAAGTTTTATCTTCTATAAATTCTCTTAACTGTCCTTCTGTTAGTAATGGAACACTCTCTACACTTAAATAATAATTACAAACATCGTCCTCTAAGTCTGTTTGAGTAACTCTATGCTTTTCTAGTTCTTTATTAACATAAATATCAAATTCTTCTGGTTGCCACCAATCTAAAAACACTTTTTGTATCTCTTTTGGTTGTTGTAAAAATTCTTCTGCTTTTATATATTTCATTTACTTCTCACCTTCCAATTCAGCTAATTTTTTTAAAGTATCAATAGCAATCATATATTGCTTATATTCTTTACTGTTTTCTTCATAAGTTTCTTTTACCTCATTTTTAAATTCTTCCATAGTACCATCAAAACAACCACATATAATTCTATTATCATTATAAAAATAGTGTGTTGTGTTATTTCTTGAGCCTATGTTTTCTACTCCAACAAAATTACCTTTTGTTTTATATAAGTTTGTTGAATAGAACTCTGTTTTACTTAAATCAGCTTCATATAAATTAGCATAACTTAAATCAGAATCACTTAAATCAGCACCTTTTAAATTAGTATTTCTTAAATCTAATTTAACTCCTCCTTCTTCGTCATTTAACCATTTTCTATGAAGTTCTAATTTTCTTTTTAACTCTTCTTTACTAATTTCTTTTAATTCCATTCTTACACTCATTCCTTTCTTGTTACTGTTTATTACTGTTTTATTTTATTTATCGCTTGTTCCCACATTCTACTCAGGTTATAAAATTCATTAAAAATATTAAAAAATCTTCAGTATTTTAATAAATTTTATTTATTAATCAGTTTATAAATAAATTATAAACCTACTTTAATTGGAGTTAACCCTAACCCCTCTATCTCATAACCATCAAAGGCATTTGAGAATACTTTTTTCATTATTTGCAGAGAACCATTTACGTCAGCATTTATTAATCTTCCTTTGTTTGTTTTAAACAATCCTCTAAAAATTCTTCTTTCTTTTTTGTAGTTTTCTTTTATAGGTAACTCGTTATCCAAAAAGGATGTTCCACTTGTATAAGATTCTTCGGTTACAATGACATTTAATCCTATATTTTCAGCCTTATATGTTATTTTATCAATTAAATCTTGATGTGGAATACATACAAAACTTTGATTAACTTTTTTACTCATAGAACTATTCCTTTTCCAATCTTTATTATTTCCTATGATTATTGTATTTGCTCCACAGCTTAAAGTATATTCTATTATACTTTTACTTGCTTTGTGAATTAAATCACTAATAATATTATTTCTTTTGATTGTTAATCTGTTCATTCTATTTGTATAATCTAAATTGTTAACTCTTTTAGCAATTTCTCTATAATGAGATAGTTCTTTGTTGTAATACTTATTAATTGATTTTATTTTTCTGCCATTAATTATAACTGGTTGTATATTACAATTGTTAGTTAATGTTGCTAAATTATCCAATCCAATATCTATTGATACATATTTATTATTGTCTTTTATTTTGTCTTTTATATTAATCTTATATACTACTTCTATTACAATATGTTTGTTTCTTGATAACATTCTAACTTGCTGAATATTATTAGCTTTAGTCTTTAATGTAAAACCATTAAAAGTTTTAGGGAAATTTATTATGTTGTTTTTTAATTTACAATTTTGATTAGTTAATATTAGAATATTTCTTCCATTCTTCTTTAAATATTTTGGCAATTTAGGTCTACCACTGTATTTATCTTTATGCTTAACCCAATCTTTAATACTTTTGAAAAATGATTTCCAATTCTTATCTAATAGTTTTAAACATTGTTGAGATGATTGAGCAGTTGGCATATTTCTATAATCAAAATCCATGTCTTTTTGCTTTAACATTTTATCAAGTTTATTATATTTAAGCCATTCCCCTGTATCAATAAAAGTCTTTCTAATATGGTAATTTGCAAAATTATATAGATTTTTAGATTTAAAACAATATTCGTCTAATATTTTATAATATTTATTATTTGATTTTATAATATGTTTTTCTACTCTAGTTGCTTCATTATCCATTGCTACAATCACCCCCTCATTCTTTTAAAATTTCTTTTATTTTTTGTCCTTTTCTCTTACTATATAGCCTCATACTATAGCAATGCAATAAACTAATTATTTCTTCAAAAATTTCTTCACTGTCTAATTTTTCAGAACCAACTTCACTCATAACTATAATTTCACAGTTGTATTTCTTAAATAAATAATAAAATAACTCATATCCAACTCTTGAAAGCCTATCTTTGCAAGAGATAACAACCCTTTCAACCTTTCCAGACATTATATCATCTAACATTTTAAAGAAATCTTTTCTTTTTTCAAAACTTATTCCACTAGCTATATCAGAATAAACTTTAGAAACCTCATATCCATTAGAAAAACAAAATTGTTTAAGCATATCTATTTGATTTTCTAAATCTTTCTTTTGTTTTGTTGTTGAAACTCTTGCATAAATGTAAGTTTTACGTTGAACACCCTTATTAAAAATTTTATAAACTGACTCTTTGCTATAATCATATCTTCCGTTTGGAAGAGTAGTTACTTCTATTAATCCTTCTTTTACATATTTAGTTAAAGTAGGTCTGGTAATTTGCAATAGTTCTAAAACTTCTTTTGCTTTTATTTACATCAACTCATTAACTGTATGCTATACTATACATTAAGAAAAAATGTAAATATATTTTATTAAAATTTTTAATATTTTTTATTGATTTTACTGTTTTATTTCTCTATATATTCTTCCATTATCTCACCTTCTAAATATCTTTCCAATAGTCTGACTTTTCATCACAGTTTGATATAAAATAACTAACCCTAAACATTAAATCTTCTATTCTGTTTAAGTTTCCACTAAAAGCACTTGATGTTGTTTTTAATTCATAAAGATAATCTTCTTTGTTCTCAATTAATTCAGTAACAACTAAAGACTCTTTATAATAGATTACTGTGCCTTTAGGTAAATCTCTATAATCTTCTGTTAATTCATAAAAATCTTTATCTAACTTCTTTTGTTTTCTTATTTTAAAATCAGAGCCGATATAAGAATAACTACTTTTAAATTTATAGATATTAAAAATAATACCATCATCTATTCTGACTCTTTTAATATATTTGTTATCTTGTATAACTGTAAAATCTTCCATTATCTCACCTCCTACAATAAGCTAATTAGCATTAATATTCCTTTATATATTAAGAATCCAAAACCACACATTATTAATAAAAATAATAAAAACGTTAATATAGTTCCTAAAACAACTATTAGTACAAACATTATATTGTCTATCTTCCTCATTTTATTCACCTAATTGTTTATTTTAGTTAAACAATACCATACATTTCTTTAACTAACTCTTTAACATCATTTTCATATAGTTGTTTACTTTATTAACAAGCAAGACTAACATATTTTACAAATTCACTTTTTAATACAAAAGTCTGTTTTTCTAAAAAATTAATAACATCAGTAGGATTGATTTTAAACCATTCACCGAATGTTCTATAATTTTCAAAGTGTTTATGTACATCTTTTTCTATACTAAAAGCATTACTACATATTAGCGATTTATAAATTAATTCTAATTCTATTCCCGCTCCTGTTTGTAGTTGTTTCATTCTTTTTTCAACATCATTAGCAACACCTATTTTTATAGTTTCATTTAATGGGTTTTTAATTATATAAACATATTGTCTATTTCTATTATCTTGGGGCAATACAGATTCTATTAGTTTAGCTTTAAACATATTGTTCAATGATTGTTTCATTTTTTGGAAACTTAATATAAATCTTGCTCTAAATTCAGTAGAATATTTTAACATTAATTGCATAGTTGCCATTTCTCCCAATTCGTATTGTGTATATGTCTGTCCATTATTTGCTATATATTTAATTTCTTTAAAATCATTTATTATTAAGCTTATTTCTTCATTATCCAATTTTGGATTATGAATATCATTTAGTTTTGCAATTTCTTCTCTTATATCTCTAAGAATATGAAAGTGTTCTTTACCTGTAACTTCTGCTATGCATTTGCTTGTTGTTATAGGTTTTCCATCTTTACTGTATACTAAGTTATCTATATTACCCTTAAATTCAATGGTTTCTAGGGCTGATACTGTTTTTCTTATTGTTGGCAGAACTTCATCTGTTACCCAATCTTGAAATTTCTCTGCTTCTTCTTTATGAGATTTAAAAATCAACTTGTAAACTCCACTTTCTGTTAAGAAATTCTCTCCTCTATTGTTTAATTTTCGGAAGTCGGTAGAACCGACATCTGAATTAGTTAGCTTGATTACTTGTTTTTCATTCATTTTTCTAATATTATCATTAACATTTTTAATATCTAAACATTCAGCAACATGCTTTGGATTAAATAGCACCTTACCTTCCCATTCAAATATTTCTACATTATGTCCTTCAAACACCATTAAATTATTATTTTCATTTTCCACTTAAATTCCTCGCTTTCTTTTTTAATCTTATTACTTGTTTATATTGTTTGCAAATGAAAAAGTTTTAAGTTATTGTTATTCAACAAAAACTTTACTTCTCCAAAATATTCTTTTATCATTTCTTCATTGTAAAACCTCTGATAAGTATTGGTAGAAGTTTTATAACAATCATAATCTTTAATGTATTCCCAATTATCTCTTATAGCTTTAATATCACTTCTTACTGCAATATAAATATTGTCCCCTAGTTCTCTTAATCGTCCTAATAGCTCCTTATGTTCTTTTAAATTAGGAATAACATTAAAAACATAATTACAAACTACTACATCATAATGTTCTTTTAGCAAATTAGGAATATTGAAGGCTTCATTATATTTATCATACCCTTCAATGTTTATTCCTAGTTCTTTACAAAACTTAACATCAGTTCCCCTACCACATCCATAATCTAAACACTTTCCAAATAACATTTTATTATTTAATAACACACTCATTGGGAGTGATAGGGAACTTCTGTTTATAGCAGTTCTAAAAGGATTATATTCTTTCATCCTCTCGCTCCTTAATTATAATAACATAACTTTTAAAAATTGTAAATACTTTTTTATATTATTTTTATAAAAATTATTTTACATAGAATTCTTTCATATCATTAAGTCTTAAACAGCCTAAACTACATCTTTTGTCTTTAGTGAAACAAGCACCACAATCAATATAGATGGTATTATTTTGGTTTAATATTTTACATTCTGTTAAGGTTTCATCTATCAAACATGTTGGTGTATGCCCACAGATAATTTTATAATTTTTATATTGTATTTCATTATTTAATGTCTTTCTATTCCATAGTAGAATATCTTCCGTCTGCTTTTCTAATATTTCATTTAATGACATAGTTTCATATTCGTTAGGTAGAACTATTCCTGCATGAGATAAAATAAACTCATTATCAACCACTTCAATCAGTTTTAATTTATTAATATAGTGATATAAACTTTCTTCATAAGTCCAATTTCTTTTTAGTATTTCTTCATGTGTTACTTGTCCACCATTGTAATACCATAAAGAATAATCGCCAGATTCAAATGCTTCTTCAAACATCTTTTCATGATTTCCTTTTAATAAAACAATATTCTTATGTGCTACAATATAATCAATTATTTCTAAAGGCTTACTACCTCTATCAAACACATCACCTAAAATATATAAAGTATCAGTATCTTTAAAATTAATTAATTCAAACATTTGTAAAAATCTACCATATTCACCATGTAAGTCGCTCATTACATATTTACTCATTTTTATTTCTCCTAAACTTAAATAATAAACCAGACTTTTTACTTGTTTTACTAACTTCTTTTACTGTAAAAAACTCTTTAAATTCTTTTTTACTAAAAGAACCATAACCCATAGTATGAATAACAATTCCAATAATATTATTATCTACATAGGTTATTTCTGCTTCAGTTCCTTTGCTTATTGTTGTTAGTCCTGTTGGTAATCCACAAATTAAATCCTTTTTTAAATACACTTTATCTTTAACTTTTATATTCATTAGTTTTCCCTCCTTAAATAAGTAATTGTTAATCCTTTATCTTTAGCCCATTGCTCTATGAACCTATTCTCTTCTTTAGAAGTTAATGTATTGTTATAAGCATAAACTTGACATATTTCATTGTTTTTATTTACTTCTATTGTTACTAAAGAATCTTCTGGACTAGAAGTTAATCTCATAAATAAAATATTAGTTTCTCCTTTAGCTATTCTACTTATATAACTAGCCACACAATTATTTTGTTGTATTGCTTCATCTAATACATCAGCAGAGCATTGAGGAGCAACTATACAATATTTCTTATTTTTATATTCCCAACTTTTTGTCTTTTCATTGTTATCAAAACAAGTTAAATCATCTTTATATTGATACCAGTAATCATACTTTCTTGCAACTATATCATGTTCTGTTTTAAGTGCCTTAGGGTATTTGTTTTTTATTTTTCCATACATCTCTTTTTCCATATTTAAATAATCTTGATAAGCATAGAAAGCACTATTATCTATTGAAGTTATACCTTGTCTTAAAAAACCTATTGTAATATATTCTAAGAAAGTATTTATATCACAGTTATATGCTTTAATAAATTTTACTATACTATCTAAATAATAACCATCCATATTTGTTTGCTTTAGTAATTTAACAAATAGCTCTGCATTATTATAATTAAACTTATCACAAACATAGTATATTGAATCAACCATTGAATTTCTTGAAAAACTATTGAAAGTAGAGAATATTAAATTAAAAAGCTTCTTATTCTTCTTTATTAAATCAATAGTATAACTATCTTTATAAATGTTTGGTGATTCCAAATTGTTTTGAATAATAAAAACTCTATTTGGATTTTTAACAACTTCTACCATTTCTTCTTTATCCCATAGTTTCTTCATCCACTTGACTTTTTGAAAAACAACTGGTTCATTTAAATCTCTTATAAAAGAACTTATATTTCTTGAAACATTATGTTCATTTAATTTAGTTATTTCACTTGTCTTATTATCTTTAATATAAAACAATCCTTGACTAACTAAAAATACTAAGTCCTTATCTTGCTTACTGCTCTTTCTATTAACAACAAAATCCATATCATTCTCCAATTTAAGAGAATAGTCTACAGAACTCTTATTTCTTTTTGCAGGATTCTTCTTTTCATTGTCTTTCTTAATTTCATCTAAATCTATAATAAAATCTTTTACCTTTAACTTTTCCATTTAAATTTATCTCCTTTTTCTTTAATTATTAAAAAATTCTTTAATCTCTAACCAACTGACCATTTTAACACCATCCCAACTTTTGTTCCAAACATAATCCCCAAAACAAATTTTAAGTACAGTATCATTAAAACTATTTAAGCTCTCTGGTTTGTCATCTATAGCAACATCACACTCTATCTTTCCTTTGTCTGAAAAATTATCTACAAACTTCAATTCAGCTTTAGGAAACATTCGTTTTATAAACTTACTTGTTATAGGTTTCCTACTTTCATTGTGCTTGGTGCAAATAATTACTTTATATTTTTCACATAAGTCATGAACTACTTCTAAAGCATTTTCTTTAAATATTACTTCATCATAAAAATGTTCACTATCAAACAATTTGAATAACTCACTCAATTCTTCTTTAGTTTTTATCATAGGCTCAAAGTTCCAATTATGATTCTCAGTGTATTTTATCTTATTATTGGGGTTGTACTTGTTATATAAATTTATTATTGTTTGGCTAGTATCTATAATGGTAGAGTCTAAGTCTACCATTATAATAACAGCCTTTTTAATTCCTTTCCCTTTTAAATCATTTAAAGTCATATAACCATTCCTTTTAATTTATTACTTTTTTATATTATTTATCTATTTTTTATGCAAAGAAATCCATCATTTTTTTAAAGATACTCTTCTTTTTAGGTTTTCTTTGTAACTCTGTATTATTTTGTGAATTATTATTCTTAATATTTTTTACATAAGAATCAACAATTTCCTTTATGCTTCCATTAAGACCTTCTGCAACTATAGAAAATTTAATTTCATCATTTACAATATCTAGGTCTGCAAAATGAAAAGCATTAAAGTTTCTGTTCTTTTCTGATAAATTATATATCGCAAGCTCTTCGTTGTTTAATGGGTTATATAGTCTAATGAAAGCATTATCTATTTCATTAAATGTACGACCACCAGCAGAAAAGATATTAGCAAATACTCTAATCTTTTTTACTCGACTATCTAGCTGTTCTAAATCTATTTGAAGAGTTTCGTCATCTCCATCTCCTTCGCCAGTTAAATTATCTCCTAAATGATTAATACCAAAAAGAGACAATTTGCCATAATATACTTTTCCTAAATAATTGTCAGAATTGTCAAAACATAAAACAAAGCCATCTATGTCATATGTTCTTCCATTTGTTATATCCCAACCTAATCCTATATTTAATTTTTTAAAACTATCTTTTTTAAGATTCAGTAATTCACCTTTTTTTAAATTTAATAATTCTGTCACATTCATCACCCTTTATTTACTTAATTTCATTTCAATATCAAAATATTTTATTAAATCTTCCTTGTTTTCTTCTACAAATTTCTCTGCTATTTCCTTAGAACTAAAATATCCTAGTTTTGTTGGATTTATAATAAGGTTATTTGAAACTGTTGCAATACCTCTAATTAAACTATAATAAATATAATATTTGTTTTTATTCGTATTTCTCCAATCTTCTTCAGTAACATCACAATTATTAATTCTTCTAAATTTTCTAGCCTTGCCCTCGAGTCTTAATTGAAATAATTTATCTTCTGCTTCTTTTTCAGTTTTAAACGCATTTCCTTGATTAAATCTCCACATATCAATCTCATAATTATCCCATTCGTCAAAAGCAATTTCCCCTGCAGTAGAAATATAGTAATAGTCCTCTCCTATTTTAAAAAGCATTTTATTACTACACTTCTCTTCTTGCTCTGCTTTATCTATCTCTTCTTTTAGTTCATTAAGTTTTAATTCATGTTCTTTAATTGACTTAATTTCTTCATCTATCTTGTTTTTTAATTCTTCATATTTATTCATTGTTCTTCACCCCTATTATTTGTTAACTTAAATTCTAGTTTCAATAACTCACTTACATAATAATAATCACTTATAAAAGAATCATCAGTAATAGATACCAACTCTACTTCCTCCGTTTCTTCTGAATCTTCTGGTACACTTATGACTTTCCACATATTATTATTACTATCTAAATAATGTTTGTTAATATTTTCTTTTTTACATACTTCCCAAATCTTCATTGTCACTCTATTTCCTTTTTATTTAAATATAATTTCATAGATTTTACCATTTGGTTCTGTCTTTTCAATTCTCATTTCAATAAGATGTTCTACATTTACTTCACCTAGAAAATTTTGAAGAAAATAAGGAAGAATTGTATCTAACTCACAATCTTCAATTAAAATATGTCTTTCCTTGTCATTGTAACCTAGTTCCTTTAAATACTTATCAAGTTCACAATCGTTATGCTTAGCATAAAGTTCTTTAATATCTTTTTCACCTATGTAACCTATGTAATAATTTACATAAATATCTCTTAGTATTGGTGAAATAAAGTTAAAATGTTTTTCATCTATTATATTATCTGAAATATAACATCCATCATTTCCTTCTTCATAGCCACTTATAACTACTCTATATTGTTCATCTGCATTAAATTCCTTTTCTTTTAATTCATAAAATATATTGTTGTTCATTTTTTATTCCTCCGTTTATTTTTTACTTTTTTATATTATTTTCAAATCTAACCTAAATTAAAATCTAAATCAATAACCCCTCATGCTCTTGAAACCTCCTTTTTTAAATATGTAAGCGACCTTACGAATATTAGTATACCATGACTAATTATAAAAGTCAACACTTTTTTATATTATTTTTCAAAAAAGATAATAGGAAGAATCCTATTACCATAAATCTTCATCCTCCATTATTTTAGCCAAATCTTTTTTAGTTAGTCTTTTAGCTTTCTTTGGCTTAGGAACTTCTTTAGTCTCTACTGTTACATTGCCACTATCTGCAAAGTTAATTTGTTCATTCATATGTCTCATTCTTTCATTTCTAGCAGATTGTTTAGTTTGAATTGTTTCTAAAGCTCCTTGTAAAAGTTCCATATAATCAACAGGTTGCTCTACTCCACCTAATACAACTACATTTCTTTCATCCATATTGTAGTCATATTTTTCATCTCCGTATACTTTAAATATACCTTTTAATTCATTCTTATTATAATAATCTTCATCAAAAGTAGCCATTAAAATATTACATTCTAAATTATTAGGAAGTAAAAAGTTACTTTCTTTAATAGCTTCATCTACAGCGTCTTTTACTGTTGCTCTATGTTTACTTAAATTTAATACTACTTTATAACCATTTTCACAGTTTACTTTCTTAGAATCATTCAAATCTATTTCATCATAATTAATTGATAATGATTCATCTAAACTTTCCATTGTTGCTTTATTAAATTCTTCTTGGTCATTACCCATTTTATTGTTGTCTATAAACTGTACTGAATTTATAAAGCCCTTAGACTGAAGTTCATTTAATTCCTTCCACACTTGTATAGCATTTCTTAAACTATCTTCTTTTTCATCTAAATCTGGCATAGCAACTACAGCATTTATTGAAATATTTTCATTTATCTTCTTTAATAATTTAGGCAACATAGTAAGCATAGTTCCCCCACTTCCCCCAGAAGCACCACATATTAAGAAGAACGTATCTATTCCAGAAACAGGTGAAAACTTCTCAGCAAAATAACTTAATATTTTAGGGTAGTTGTCTTTTAGAACTTCTTTGGCATATTGTTTGTTTTTACCAGTTCCTTCTCCATTTGTTACATATAGCATATTTCTACTTGTAATATGTTTTAATTTATCCATTTCTAGTGTACTTGTATTCATATATACTGGAGTATATATTCTATTAATATCTAGTAGAGCGTCTAACATCTTATTACCTGCTCCACCCATTCCAATTACAGCAATATTATTTTTATTCATCTATTAACTCCTCCGTTATACTCTTTCTAATTTCTACTAATTCAGTCAATCCTTCTAATGTAATATGATAGGTTTTAGTCCTACCATCAGAGATTCCATAGTCAACTAATCCATCTTTTAAAAGTTTATTAATTGAATTTCTAACTGCTCCATAAGAAATATCTGTTTTCTCACTTATCTCTTTTATAGATGTAGCTTTGTTCTTACTCTTACCCTTCAGTTCATCATCTTTGTCCATTATATTTGTAAGAACCTTCATGTCATTCTTAGTGTATTGCAATTTGTTTCACCTCACTTTATTCAATTATACTACATTTATATTTAAATGTCATTAAAAATATTATAATTTAGTTAAAATTATTTTATTTTAATTTATTTTATTATGTTTTAAATTAATTTAATCTTATTTTACTATATTTTATTATATTATATTATAAATTATTATATTTTAGTTTAATGTTATTATATTTCATTATAAATTATTTAAAATTATTATATTTCATAAAGTCTCTTTTTATGTGACTATACACTTAGATTTTTATTGATTATTAAACTGAAGTAAACCTAAACTAATAGAATGTTGTAACTAAACCAAATCTAAACTAAGATAATTTCAAACTAAAGTATTTCTAAACTAAGAGTATACCTATCTAAAGTAAATCTAAACTAAGATAATTTTACTATTAAAGTAAATCTAAACTAAGAAAAAGTATTAATAAAATAAAATTAATTACTTTTACTCTAAAAAGTGTTATACTTTAAATATACTTTAATGCAAACCATATTAAGGAGATGATTTTATGGATGATATGAATAGGGATTATATAGACACAGATTATAAGGAAGTAGATAGTTTATCTAAGAAGCAGGAGAGTGGATTAGAAACTTCTAGTCTATATTTAAATTGTAAACAAGTATCTCAAATCATAGGTGAATCTGAAAGCACTATAAGGTATTGGGTGAAACAATTTGATGATTTATTAAACATTACAACTTCAAATTTAATAAAAAAATATACTAAAACGGACGTAGATAATTTACTTTTTATAAAAAAATTAATTAGAGAAGATGGTATGACTATTAAGCAAACCTATGACTATTGCAATACAAAAGGATTTAACAATACTAAAGACATTATTGATTCTTCTAATCCTCTTGCAATTAAGGCTGTTATAAAAGCAATAATGACTGAATTTAATGACACTATAAAAACTGAAATTATTAAAGAAATGAAAACTGCAATGGTAGAGAATAATGACAATTTAAAAGAAGAGCTTAGTTTGACAGTTGATGAAGTTATTAATGATAAGATTGAAGAGTTATCTAAAGAGAACCAAGAGCTTAAAGATAAGCTGGACTGCATTACTAATAATTTAAGTTCTATACAGGAAGAGAATGATAAGATACATGAGCTTCAACAGAGATTAGTAGAGAAGAAAGAAGAGTATGAGAGTAAAAATAAAGGATTCTTTGGGAAGTTGTTTGGGAGGTGAAATTTATTTGACTATCAAAAAGTTAGGTTTAACTGTGAAAAAGTTAGGTTTAAATTTTAACTGTTTCCAAGTATAAAAACAACTTATTTTCAACTAACAACAGTAAATAAAGTAAAAATATTGAAATTTTAATGATGTTTTTGTAAGTATATGTAAAATAATTACCTAATTTTATAACCTAACTTTTTGATAGTTTGCTATTACCTCTAAAAAATTTAACCTAACTTTTTGATAGTTCCTTATTTATATATTAGTATATAATATATTTATTATATTAATATATTAAGAGCATTTTTAAATTAGTCATATCAATAACTTATAAAGATTAACATAACTTTATGTCCGTTTTCTACCTAATAATTGACCAAATAATCTTATTAATATGAAACTCTAAAAACCTCTAAGATTCCAAAATGATATTTTTTTAAAACTTTTACCCCGAATATCCTAACTTATGTTGAAAAAAGTTAGCGAAGATGATATTATATAAATAAAAGAGGTGATTTTATGAAAGCGAAACAATTAGAAATGGCTTTAGATATAGACAATGATAATATGGTCTATCAAGGCAATTCTCTAGCTTTAGCTCATTATGATATGACTACTTTGGAACAAAAATTATTATTAACAATGTTATCCACAATCAAAAAAGAAGACACAAAATTAAAAACTACCGTATTTAGAGTTTCTGATTTAGCTAAAATTATGGGAGTCCCATCTGACAACCTATATAGAGATTTAAAAAAAACTTGTAAATCTATAATGGGCAAAATAATAGAAATTCAAAAAGCAGATGGAAGTTGGGAACTGTTTAATATAATAAGTCATGCTGAATATAAAAGCCAAAAAGGATGTATTGAAATAACAGTAAACAAACAAGCAGAACCATATCTACTACAATTAAAGGAGCTGTTTACTTCTTTTAAACTGGGTAACGCTATGAGTATGAATAGTAAATATGCTATTAGAATCTATCAAGTATGTAAGGCAAATCTTTTTAAAAAATCATATATTCTATCTTTAGATGAATTAAGATTACAATTAAAATTAACTCAAAAATCTTATCAAGAATATAGTTGTATAAGAACCAAAGTATTGCAACCTGCTCTAAAAGAAATAAATGAGAAAACAGATATAAATATCACTTACGAGGAGATTAAAGTAGGTAGAAAAGTTGTTAGCTTAAAAATGTTTGTTTCAGAAAAAGTAAAGAGAGTAACAACTACTAAAAAAACTAAAACACAAAACTATAATAAATTTAACAAAGAATCCTCATTTAACAATTTTGAACCAAGACAATATGATTACGATAAACTGGAGAAAAAATTACTAGGTTGGGAATAAATTCACCAACAAAAAACATTGACATAGAACAAGTACATATGTTATAATATAATTTGAGAGATAGAATGGAGTAATTAACCATTTGAAAAAGGAATTACCAATCGCCTTTCTCTCAATTATTTTTAAAGATTGGCAAATAAAATAAAACAGAAGAAATTTAAAAAAGAAAGGATTGGTTAAGAATGATAGGAATTTATAAAATTGAAAACACAGAAAACGGAATGGTGTACATAGGTAAGAGTGATGACATAATGAGAAGGTGGGAGCAACATATTAAATCTTTAGAAAACAATAAACATGCTAATGCAAGGCTTCAAAAGGATTGGAACAATTATAAAATCAACTGCTTCAATTTTTCAATATTAAGAACCTGTGATAAAAGTGAGCTATCAGAATATGAACAGTTTTACATTAATAAATACTTTAATATTGCAAGTATTTATAATTCTCAAATAAAAACATTGGATAATAAAAAAGTAGATAAAGACAATGAAATAAGTAACAATATTCATCCCCATATTAATAATAACACTAATCTAAAAACAAAAAAACAAAACTACATATATGTACCTAAAAACATATTATTTGAAACTCACAATCAACCATCTGTTATAGATAAAATATTGATATATATGTTTCAATGTATTTATAATGATGAGATAAAAGAAACAAAAGAAATATTATTATCAAGTTCTGAATTTTTTAAAAAAATGAAATTCAAGTATTTAACTATATATAGAGACCTTAAAAAAGTAGAAAATTTAAATATTAAAATAAATAATATTAATATTATAGAAAAGTTTAATTATAAAAATGGAGTTATATCTATAATATTGTCAGACTATGGTAAAAATATTTTATTTAATAAAACAAACTATGAAAAATATAAATTAGATATTACACTATTGAATAAACTTTGCTGTAGAAATTCAATAAAAATGTTTTTATTATTGAATCAAGGAGACGCTAGGAAACAATTTAATGTTGATTATTTAAAAACATATTTTAAAGTTCCTAATAATGCGTATGATTTATATGGTAATTTTAAAAGAAAATACATCCAACCAATGCTCAAAGACCTAAAGTCAATAGGTTACAACTACACTTATGAAGAAATAAAATTTGGAAGGAAGGTTTGTGAATTAAAATTCATTAAATCTTAACCCAACAACATATAACCCACTTTAAACGCCATTTAAGGCGTTTTTATTTTTAGACGATAAATTTATCGCTAAACATAATTCAGACGCTTCTGACCCCGTTTTCGTGTATTTGACACCACATAATTGAACACACAACATCTTCTGACTCTCAAAATGTGACACAATCTTCATTTATAAATTTTAAACTAAATTCAACGGAAACTAAACTTCCACATCTCAACCATAGGATTTTGCAATAATTTCTACTTTATGGTCTCAGCCCCCTTAAAAACGATTTTAAGACGTTTTAATTTTAAATGACTAATTTATCATTGAATATCGTAAAAAGCGAAATAGGGGGTATTTTGTGCGTCTGACACTATATAAATGAATCACAAAGTCCTAGAGGTCTGTAGAATTTAAAAATCTAATTTTTTAACAACTTTTAAAAATAATATAAAAAAGTATTGAATTATTTTTAATTAAGTAGTATTATGTAGTTTGAATAGACAACTTAGGAAGACAAACAATAAAAACAATATAAACAAGGAGAGATGTAAATGAGTAAAAAACTACTAAAAGAAGTAAAAAACTATAAGGAGCTATGTGAGTTCTTTGAGGTTGAACCTCACAGTGAGGGAAAAGCAAAAAAACTTCAACTAGAAAAACTAAAAACAATGGGCAACTTTACTAAAAACAAAAAAGGCAATGGTTTCAAAATCTACGAAAAATATGATAAACCTATTAGTCCGCCTAAAAAAATAAGTACAAAAGGACTTCAAAAATATGTTCAAGCTTTAGTGATTAATCTATTAGTCAATAAAAAAGAAACTAAAGATTCTACTATTAGCATAACTAAAACCAAACTATTATTAGAAATAGGAGCAGTAAATGAAAACTATACTCTTCTAAAGAACAGAGACAACAGTGCGGAGCTATTAGGATATGATGATGATGTTTTTATAGATGTTTTAAGAGGAAGTAATATGATTGGTAATAGAACCTGTGCAATAATAGATAGAGCTTTAAACTACTTGGAAAAGAATAGCTTCATAGTTGTAGGAAAGGTTCAATGGATAAAAAAAGCTATGGGTTCTGGAAGCAATAAAGAACAACTATGTTGTTATAAAGAAGCTACAGAAGAAGAAATTCAATTTGTATTAGATTGTGTTGCTACCGTAAAAGAAGAATTTGCTAAGAAGTATAAAAAAAGAACAGATGAAATTAGCAACCAATGGTTGTTCTGTACCAACAACTTTGACCTATATAAAAAGAAATTAAAAAAGCTTCTATTGGAGAAAAATATTTGCTTTATGTATGAAAAATTAAATATTAAAATTTCTTCACAAATGAGTGGAGTAGGGTTACAAAGTCTTACAGATAGAAATACTAAAAGTTACAAAGCTCAGTTGAATAAAGAAATATTAGAAAGTTTACTAGGTTCTGTTGATAATTACTACAATGCAAATCATGATTTATTTAAATTCCCCTGTAGAGACGAAAATGGTAACTTAAAGAAGACAATAGTAGGGAAAGAGAAAATAGTAGAAGATAATATGTTACCACTTAGGACTCAAGATAGATACTTAGAACAATCTAAAGAAATTATAGATTTAATGATAAATAGGTTGGCTCACAAAATAACTGAAGAAGAGTTGCAAACTAAGGAACAAAAGTTAAAAGAAGATAAGAAAAATGCTTAGGTTAGAATTGTTTTTTAATTAAGGTGTTATTGTACAAGGAAACAATCTAATCTAATAATGAAGTGCAATTTTCTATGCCCCTTAGAAAACCCAGTAAAATCAAAGGCTAAGGGGCAAAAAAAATGGCATTTTTGACACCTTTTCCACATATAGTATAAAAACCTAGTATAATTAGTATTTTTAATTTTTTATACTCTATATATATTATATATAAATATATATTCTAAAGGTGTCAAAAATGGCAAAAAAAATGGCTCTTAGGCTAGTCGTATCAAGGGATTACTCTGGGTCATAGAATTTTGCACTTCATTGTTATAATAGATAAAAAACTTATTTTATAAATAGGGAAGGTCATTAGTATAGTAGGGGGCTTGCAAAACGCTACGCTTTTTTGCATTAAGCTCGCCCCCTCTTGCTACGCAATTCACCCCTAGCGAGTTTAAATATATATTTGTTCTTATGTGAAGAATTACTAATTATAGTTCTATAGATATTAAATAAAAAACTAAGTTTATAATGAAGTGCAATTTTTAATGAACCTTAGTATTCCAAATAAATATCTATTCTACTGGTGTGAAAAAACACTGCTTTCGACCATTGAAGAATATATATTATATAGGGGATAAAACTATTAACCTTGCCTTAGCTTTCTCTAGCCTTGGCGTTCCCGAAATAAATATATGTTGTTACTTTCCTAAAAATAAATAAAGCAAAACAAAAGAGCATGACCATTAAGGCTATGCTCTTAAAATTTATTGTTGTTTTTTAGTCTCTATTTTCTTTAATTGTAAAAACACTTTTTGACCTACATTAATTAGCTTACCTATTCCCATTAGTAAAGTTGAAAAAAGTATAGAGGATAACATTATTATTGGAGAAATAATAGATAAATCATCCATAGTAGAATCATCTAATAGGATTATTCCTATTAAAATACCTATAATTAAATTAATTACAGCTACACAGTAGATAATACCAGAAACTACTGTACATTCACTTTCAAGATTAGCTTTTTGTTTAATTTCTTTATTTTCATTTTCCTTATCCATATTTAAATCACCTCATTTTGTTTATCATTATTATGCCTATTGCACTTAATAAACTATCGTCTTAATTATACCAAAACTTTACAGGAAAATAAAATAAAAAAATTTTTAAAAATAATATAAAAAAGTATTGACAATAAAATCAAATGTGTATATAATAAGTATTGTCAGCAAGGGAAGACTAGATAAATCAATAAAATTATAATTAAATAAGGAGGACAACATATGCAAATGTTAGAAATCAAAGACCTAAAACCTCATCCAAAGAATGAAGAGTTGTTTGATGATATTGAAGGTCAAAGATGGAGTGAATTTAAGGAATCAATTCTGAGAAGGGGAGTAGTAGAACCTATAGTAGTAACTCAAGACTTGGTTATAGTAAGTGGTCATCAAAGAGTAAAAGCTTGTAAGGAACTTGAAATAAAAACTATACCTTGCAGAATAACCCACTATCCAGAGTTTGATGAAAAAACAGACACTCCTAAAGAAGACATGATATTAGAAGATTTAATTTCCACCAACATCATGCAAAGGGGCGTAGGTAACATAAACCCTTTAAAAATGGCTAAATGTATTAGAGAGCTTGAGAGAATTAAGGGGATTAGAAATGGAAGTGCCAATGAAAAAGGGAATAATAGAATTGGTGACCGAAAAAATTTCGCTGACCAATTTTCGCAAAATGACTTGTCAGAAGATTTAGGACTTACTACTAGACAAGTACAAAACTACAAATCTCTACTAAACCTTATCCCAGAGTTACAAGACTTAGTAGAGACAGGAGAACTAAAAGCGTCAATAGGATATACTGTGTTGAGTAAGTTGCCTAAAGAAGAACAAGAGAAGGTTATTGAGGACTTAGGACAAGACAAACTAAAGGAAATGACACAAAAAGAATTAAAACTATATGTAAATAAAATAAAAGAGTTAAATGCAGAACTAGAAAAAACTAAGAAAGAAGTTACAAGTCCTAAAGTAGTTACTCAAATTGTAGAGAAGACTATTGATAATACAGATTATACTTTAGCTACTAAATTAAAAGAGTATAAAGATAAGCTTGAGAAACAAAACAAAATAATAAGCAACAATGAGAAAATGATTAAAGACCAAGATGGACTAATAAAATCACTAGAAGAATTAAACGCTTCTCAAGATAAGGCAATTAAAGAAAAGTATGCTAGATATGACAAGTTAGATGAACTAGAAAGACAAATAAAAAATGCGACTAGAAGGAAAGACGATATAGACAGAGCAATAGAATCTGGTACTGAATTATCTGGTTTAATAGTAGAAATTGAGAATTTTTTAAAAACTAAATTATGTCCTATTAACTATAGTAGAGCCATATTTGAACAAAAGAATAGTCCTGTAGTAATAGAAAATGTAACAGAAATAGTCAGTGTGGTAGAACAATGGTGTTATGACATGAAAAAAATGATAAAGACAACTGTAAATTCAGATGAATATGACGGTGAAATTATAGAAGTTGAAATAAATAAATAATATAAACAATTTTAATTTTTAAGGAGGAATTTTAAATGGAAACATTACAAAACAATTTTATAAAAGGATTCGCAGAAATGGTAGAGGAGGTAACTAATAATAGAACAATAACAAATAATCAACAAATTCTAATAGGTTCAATGCAAGGTACTATAGAAGCAATACAAAAAGAACTAGACTCTTGTAAAAAAACAATAAATGAAATGACTTTAACTTCAAAAAAGATAAAGTCTATTGATGAAAAACTAAAAGTTACTAACAGTAAAATTGATGAACTAGCTATTCAACAACAAGAACAAGGTGATAAGCTAAATGAAATAGATAGAGAACTAAATACTTTAGAAAGAGACGGAGAAAAGATGAGAGAATTAATGAACTCAATACATTCACATATCTATCATTATGTTCCAAAGGGTACTACAAGAGATAAACTATTTCATGGTACTTTAGTTAGAAGTTGCTCAAATGAAATAAAACGTCTAATAAATGTTAGTCAATTTAAGAGAATACCACTTGAAGATGTTGATTTTGCTTCAAAGACCATAGACAAGTTCTTTACTGAAACTAAAGTTAAAAGCATTATGAGAAAAAGAACTAAAGAAATGATTAAAGAAAGAGATAGACTAGGAAAGAAAATAAAGAACTTTGGAGAACGTAAGAGAAACTCATTCGTCCTATTAGAAAAGTTCTTAGAAGATATTGAAGGGGACGAAACTAGAATTTAAAAAACATTTATACAAATAATATAAAAAAGTAAAATACAAAAGGAGAATTGATTATGGGTTTAAGTGGAAGTAAGCTAGCAGGAGGCAATCCTAAAAACAAGAGAGTTGACAATGATTTTTATGCAACAAATCCTCAAGCTGTAGAAATGCTATTAAAAAACTATGATTTTAATGGCGTTTCTATTTTAGAACCCTGTGTGGGGGGGGACACATTGCTAGAACAGTAGATAGTTTCTATACTAATAAAAAAGATATTACAGGGGTAGATTTAGTAGATAGAGGTTATCCCAATACAATAGTTCAAAATTTTTTAGAGTGGAATACAGATAAGAAATTTGAAGGAATTATAACAAACCCTCCATATTCATTAGCCAAAGAGTTCGTTGAAAAAGGAATGACTTTATTAACAGATGAAACAGAAAACACAGTAAACGGACAAATGGCAATGTTTTTAAAAATTCAATTTTTAGAGGGAATTAAAAGAAAAGAACTTTTTGAAAAATATCCACCTAAATACATTTATGTTTTTAGAAAAAGAATGGCTACTTGGAACAATGGACAAGAGTTTGATTCTAATGGAAAACATTGGGCTACAACTATGTGTCATGCTTGGTTCATATGGGAAAAGAACAGTAAGACAGAACCAATAGTAAGGTGGTTATAAAAACAATATAAACAATTAATTTTATAAAGGAGAATTGATTAATGAATTTAAACGAAGGTCAAGAAAAAGTTGCTCAATTTAGAGATGGAGCTTGTATAGTTATTGCAAATGCAGGAAGTGGGAAGTCTACTACTGCAATAGAGAGAATTAAAAGAATGGTGGAAGAAGGTATACCTCAAGATAAAATTTGTATAACTTCTTTCTCCAGAAAATCAGGAGAAGATTTAAAAAAGAAATTATCTAAACAAGGTTTAAATGGAGTTGTAACAGGCACCTATCATTCTTTATGTATAAGAGTGTTACAACAAGAAGGAATAGATGTTATTGCAAATATAATAAAAGAATATGAAAAAGATAATATTCTAAGAATGGTAAATAGAGAATTGACAGGTGGAGAAATAACAGAGTTAAAACTAGCTATTGGACTTCAGAAGAATAATATGATTCCAGTAGGTGGGGATTATATAGAAGTGAATGAGATTAGTAAAGAAGAATTACACCCTTACTATAAAAGATATGAAATAGAAAAGAAGAAAAGAGGAAAATTAGATTGGGAAGATGTTCTTTTAATGGCATATGATATTCTAAAAGAAAAACAAGTTATAGAATTTGATTATCTAATGGTAGATGAAGCTCAAGACAATAGTTTAATTCAATTTGCTTTGATGAATTTATTGTGTCCTAAGAAGAATATCATGATAATTGGTGACTATAATCAAAGTATTTATGGTTTTAGGGGGTCTAGTGCCAAATTGTTTCTTGATTTCCCAAATAAGTATGAGAATACAACAGCTATTCATATGAATGTAAACTATAGGTCAACTAGCAATATTGTTCAAAAGTCCAATGATTTTATTAGAGGATATAATACAACTAATGAACTATATAAAGACGCAATAGCAAATACAGAACAAAAAGGAGAAATTCAACTCTTTTCTAGTTTAGACAAGGAACAAGAAGCTGTTAAGATAGTAGATGAAATTCAAGGTAAATTAGAAAGTGGAGTGAATCCAGAAGACATAGCAATTATTTATAGAAATAATAGCAATAGTTTTGAAATTGAAAATGAATTGAAAGTAAGAAATATTCCTTATTTTATTAACTCAGAGGACGGTAGTTTCTTTAATAGAAAAGAAATTAGTTTCATAATGTGTGTTTTAAGGTTAATAGATGATTTAAATGATGATGGAGCTTTTGATGTTATTTTTACAACTAGAATGTACCCTTTTACTTATTTAAGTAATAATTTAAAAAATGATATTTTTGAATTGTCAGCTAAAAAAGATATTAGTTCATTTGAAGCTTGTGAAGTAGTTAATACTACAAAATCTTATGAAAAGAAAGCCTTAGAAGATTTTAGAAAAATAATTTTAAATTTAATTGCTCAAAGTAAAAAGGTAGATTTAGAAACATTAATAGATAATATTATAAAAGTATTTAGAGTAAGATATTTTATTAGAGATAAATATACAGAAGAACAAGTTGAAGAAAGATTAGAGTCTTTAAGTTCCTTAAAGAAATTTGTTAGAAACAATACTTTAGAATCGTTTTTAAAGTTTGTTTATGAAAGTGGAAATTCTCAAAAGAAGAAAAAACCAGAAGATGTTGAACTTATGACTATTCATAAAAGTAAAGGGTTAGAGTTTGAAAATGTTTATTTAGTGGGTGTAGAACAAGGCAAGTTCCCTTCTAATAGAGCTAGTTTATCTGAAGAAAGTAAATTGTTTTATGTTGCAGTAACAAGACCTAAAACCAACTTATATATTAGTGAGATAGGTACAGATGATTTATTTATAAATCAATATTTTAATAAATAGTTTTTAAAAAATTATTTGCAAATAATATAAACAAGTGATATAATAATATTAAGTCGAAAGGCTTTTTGTAGAGATTTTTAAAAAACAAGGGGAGTTGAAATTTAAGTAGTGTTAAAGTATAAAAACAAATATAGGGTAGTGTGTCATTTTGATGTTGAAGATTTAACTCCTATAAAGGAAGACATATTTATTTATTGCAGTGGAGAAGGAGAAATTTGGAGATATAGTGATACAGTTTTGGGCTATTATAAGAATAGCAGAACTTCAAAAGTGTTGTTAGAGAAATTAGACAATGCAGGAGTTGAATATGAATGGTTAAGTGAAGGAGCAAGGGAGACAGTTATCCATTTTAAAGAAGCAGACTTAGATAAGGTGGTAGATATATTCCATATTAGAACAAGTGGTACTTCTATTTCACCTTTTAGTACAAAGAACTTAAAATTGTTTAAATGGTACACAGACAACAAAGAGCATTATGATGAGCTAGGTCTTCCAAAGAAAAGAGAAGGGAAAGAATTATCTGAGGAAGATAAAGCTAAATTGGTTGAAAGATTAAAGAAAGCAAGAGAACAAAAAGAGATAAACAATATGGAAAGGACTGAGAACAATGAATAGAGGAATTTTAGACATAACACATGGGGCAGAATTATACAGAAGATATGAAATGCTTGGCAGAGGAACAGAAGAAACAAAAAAAGAAGACCATTATTTATTTGAAGAAGGACATAGATTAGATAAATTAAGACAATATTACCAACAAAAAGGAATAGAACTAGAAACAATAGGAAGTTTATCTGATTGTTTTATTTATGGTTTTAATTTAGATAATAAAGAAATAGACAACAAAAATGAATTAGAATTTGAATTAGATAAAATGAAAAACATAGAAGATACTTTAGAACTAGGAGATAAAGTTTTTGATATTACTAATAGTTTAATGGTAGATTCAAAATGTTTCTTTGAAGATTTTAGAGTTAAGGTTCTTGAAGATAGTGTAGTTTTACACTTAATCTTCAAGAAATAATATAAACAAGTAACACAAAATGAAAAAGGATTATTTTTAAACATAAGAGAACAAGGAGGAAATTAAATTAATGTCTAAGTCAGTTGTAAATCAAAGATTAATTTATAAAATTCATTCAACAAAATTTAGAGTGAAAGATTGGAATTTAAACATAGATTTTAATGAAGCAAGAGAGAATGAAGAAATAGTTTCTTTGGGTGATAGTATTACGTTAAGAATGATAAGACGAATTAATAAGAATAATATATCAGAAAAGGAAATAACCAAGACCAAAAAGAAAATAAAATCTTTGCTTAAAAAGAAAAATAAACAGCAAGAAGTGAAAGAATGGAAACAGAAACTAATAGACCAAACTTTAGAAACAGATTATTTGCAAATAGTTTTCGATACTATTGCAGATTGGAATAGAGCAAATAATGGAGAACCTGTTGTTTTTAATGGTAAAGAGTATGTTAGGTTGATAGGAACTAACAATGGAATTAAGGAAAACACAGTTGTTTTTGTAAATAAGGAAATATATGAAAATTTAGAAACTAGATTAAACAATGGTAGAGATAAAAAGGTAAAATATGTTCCTGCTAAATTTGAAGCATATAAGGCTCTAGCTTGTTCATGCTCTACTCCAGTAACTCAACCTAACAAGATTTTAGTTATTCAAGACGGTGTAGTAAATATTAAAGATGATGTTTTAAGACTATCTGACAATGGCAAAGGTGGATTTGATTTAAAAGAAGTTGATAATTATGAGATAGAAAGAAACTTCACAGATGGTTGTGGTATGATTTCACCTAAATTGGCAGAGCAGTGGGCTATAGACTTGGGAGCTTATACTTTAGATGACGAAGGAAATAAACAAGCTCTTTACATACCTACTGGATTTAACATAAGAAACTTTTCAACTAAAGGTATGGTATTTGCCTTTCCTTATGTTGAATATGGAGATGAAATAGGAGAATACTTAGTTGAAGATTGTTGGGGAGATATGGTTGATATTAGAGAAGTAGATTTAATATTAACAACCAATATGGTTAAACTATGGGCTAGTTTTAAAAGTTGTGATGAGTTTATGAAGAAATGTAAAAGGAATTGGTTTGAATTCTGTGTAGCTAAAATCTTACCTATGGAACTAGAACCTGTAAGAAATATGAACTATCAATTTTTACAAAGCTATGATTTTACAGATGAAGATATTCAAGAGTTAATAAAACCAACCGTCGATAATATTAGAGGGGCAATTGGACTTCAAGAAGGTAATGATATAGATTATGGAAAAATGTTGCTTTTCTTAAAGGGAAATAAAATAACGGAGCAAGATTTTATAAAGGAAGAGTCAGACTATGTTAAAGCTCTAATGGTCAACAAAGAAATGATGAAAGACCCTTTTATTAAGCAAAGAGTTCATAAAATGATTAAAAAGAAGATTAATGACAGTAAAAAAGGTGTAATTCAAGTCAATGGTAACTATTCTATTATTAGTGGAGATTTATATGCCTTGTGTCAATTTATGTTTAAAAAAGAAGTAACAGGTTGTTTAAAGGCAGGAGAGTTCTATGCTAGAACTTGGTTAGACAAAGGTGTGAATAAGATAGTTTCATATAGAGCACCTATGACAATACACAATAATATAGTAAAGATGAATTTAGTAGAGAATGAAATAACTAAAAAGTATTTTAGATATATGACAACTTGTACCGTCCTTAATGCGTGGGACACTACAGTAGACGCTTTAAATGGGGCTGATTTCGATAGATTTTGTCGCCTTATATAGTGATATATAAGTGAAAACCTTGTGAACCTATGTTAAAAGGGTGTGCTATTAATTAATAGTGCTATCGGTCAATTAAGCTGACAGGCTAAGATGGTAAGAAAATGCTAAGTCCTTTGAGTTGATATTAGGGATAAGCAGATACCGAGGTAGATTTAATGTTTTTATATTTATAAATAATATAAACAATTAAATAAACTGTAACGACTAAGGGTGATGAATGTAGCCCAGTACATTAGAGATTAACACTAATGGAAGTGCAAGGCTACTTAGAAATAAGTAGAAGATATAGTCTAAACCCACTATTTTAAATAGTGTTAAAGTATTCTGAAAGGAAGGGTAAAATTGGGAGACGCAGTAATATCAACAAACAATCCAGTTCTATTAAGAACTACTAAAAAACTAAGAACTGTAATATGTGAACAAAATTCAGCAGAAAAGAAAGTGATTACAGAGAAACTACTTCAAAAAGCTAATAAAAATGGTTTTGGAAATGATGTAGGTAAAATAACAAACTATTGTACAGCTATGTATGATGTTTTAGCTAAGTTTGAAAAAGATAGTCCAGAATACAAAGAAATGCAATATAGAATTACTTGTATGCAAGGGTATCAACAAGAGATTATAGATAGTTGTAAAGGAATTATTCCAAAGAAAGTTCCTAAAGAATGGTATAAAAGTGAAACCGTAAGAATTAATGAGGACGATTCAGAAAAAGTAAAGAAGGAAAAAGAACATTTAAAAGATTTATTAGCTGATAAAAAACCATACTTCTTTATTTATAACTATAAACATTTAGCCAATAGTTTAAGGGATTTCAATAAAAGAATGTCTAAAGATTGTGACGAAACTTTCTTATTGTCTCCAGAAGAGCTAATAGCTAAAAAAGATAAAACAGATGAAGAAAAAGAATGGTTAAAATACTACAATATGGAAAATCCTATTTCTTCATATCCAAGCACAATGAATAGAATTTGTTGGGCTTTGGAAAAAGCTTTTGATGGAATATTACCTGCTTTAAAAGACAATGGTTTTGATAAGAGTATTCTTTTAACAGATAAAAGAGTACAAAAATCTTTATTGGAACAATTAGAGCAACTATATAAAGACTATATCACAGAATTAAGAAATATCAATGCAATGGGAAATACTTCCTTATCTAAGCAAGAAAAAGCATTAAAAAAAGAAAGATTAATAGAAATAAACAGAGAAAAAATAACTGAATTAACTTTAGGAGATAAGGAAAAAGGTTGTAATGGATTAATTCAAATATTATATGATAAACCTATTAGTAAACAATTTTGTTGGGACATGTATGGAGACTATATTGTAAAGAAACTTTTAAATGATAACAACAACAAAATAAACGTACCAATAAAAGATAAAAACGGTGAAATAGAGTGGAATGGGGAGAAATATTCCCTAGAAAAAATGGAGGTAACTAAATGTTAGGAGTTATATTAAATGAACAGGAGATAGTAAAAAATATATTACAAGGAAATAAGGATAGTAAAATAAAGACTTATAATAAAATGGTAATGTTGGTTAAATATTTTTTAGAGCAAGGAGGTGATACAGAAATTACTTTGGTAGAAGAAGTTTTAAAAGTTTTGGAAAAAACTGAGGACAATTTTAAAAGAATCTATTGGGAAGAAAAGACTTTAGATACTGTTAAAAGACTATTAAGAAAGAAAAATGGAAAAGCAGGTCTTCTTGAATTAACAAATATTAACAAAATACCAATAACCCAAAAAGAAATAGATACAATATTAGCTGTTAAAAACAAAGTAGATAAAAAAGTACTTTTTATAATGTTACTTTATGCTAAAATTAGCAATGTTATCTTTCATAGTACAGAAGGTTGGTTTAACCAAGAAAGAAAGAACATTTTTAAAGAAGCTAAAATTTCTGGATGTAGAACTGATAAAGAAAAAAGTGAAGTTATTTATAGACTTGTAAAAGAAGGATATATTACAAAAAATAAAAGAACAGGTAATTTAGGGTTAAAAGTTAATTTTATTGATAATGAAGAAAATCCTAAGATAGCTTTTGAAGTTACAGACCTTGCAGATTGTCACGCTATTTATTCTTACCTTATATATATAGGAGAAAAGTGGAAAAAGTGCGAGAACTGTGGAAATTATTTTAAATTAAATAAAAACGATAAAAAAGGAGCAAAAATTTGTAAGAATTGTGCTTATGATAAAAAGAAAAAAGAAATAGCCAAATATAATAAACTAAGAAGAAAAGAGAAGATATAGTATTTATCTTCTCTTTGTTTTTTTAGAATTGATTATATTGTTTATATATAAAGGAAGAGAATCATTTTCTCAAAATAAAAAAAAATAAAATCTTAAAAATAAATAAAATTGTAAAAAAGGTCAAAAAAGCATTGTTTTTAGCCTTTGATTAGTATTTAATTTTTGAAATTCACCCCCTCTAAAGCTAGTAAAATCAAGGGGTTACGAGAACCACTTTTTTAAAATGCAAACATAGTAAGTTGATAGAGATATAGAGAGACTTATCTCTCAATTATATTCTATCAAAATCCTTTTTCATTTAAATTTAATAGAAATAACCAAGTATTTTATATTCGTTTGAGTTACTGCCTCGACTCAAATGAATAAAATTCATAATTATTCAAATGTGCGTACATACTTCTCTCTTAGGTTGAAGGTTTAGTCCTTCTTCCTATTGAGAGAGAAATTTTAAACAAGGGGCTTTTTTAGAAGGCAAACTGACAGAAAACTTAACATAAAACAAAAACAATATAAACAAATATTTTGATAAAATAAGGAGAGAATGTAAAATGAATAAACCAGATTTAATAACAAAGGCAAACGAAATTATGAAGGAAAATGGAGAAAAGATAACTAAGAAGGACACAGCAACAGTTCTTGACGCTTTAGTTAAAGCTATGGTAGAAGGAGTTAAGGCTGATGGAGAACTTAATCTTCAAGGTGTACTTAAATTAATAGTATCAGAAGTTCCAGAGAGAGAATGTTATATAGACCCTAGAGATTTAAGCTTAGGTACAAAGATTGTTCCAGCTCACAATATCGTAAAAGCTAAAGTTGGAAAAGCATTTAAAGAAGCAGTAAGATAATATAAACAAGCAATAAGTGGTGAGATAAAATCTTACCACTTCCATTATTGTGTTTCAAGACACAGAAAATAAAATTGGTTCTAACAAGAACGGTTGGGAAAGTGGGTAAACTAATGAGATTTTATGACACAAATGCAATATTAAGAGAAAATTTAGACAACATAGAAGAAACAATACATTTAAGTTCTATTACTTTGTTAGAACTAGAGCATATTAAAGTTAGCAGAAATAAAGACGAAGAAGTCAAATACAATGCTAGAAAAACAACTAGGTGGCTTAAAGAAAACGAGGATAAATATGAGTGTGTAGTTGCAAATACAGAAGTCTATGACTTAGTTGATAGTAACAACTTAGAAATAGACAATGACAATTTAATATGTGCTAGTGCTGTAAAGTTACAGAATGAAACTAAAGAAGAAGTGACTTTTATTACAGATGATATTTGTTGCTTGAATATAGCAAAGAATATATTTGGTTTAAAATGTCAAGGATTAACCCAAAAGCCTATAGATAACTACAAAGGCTATAAGGAAATAATTATGACAGATGAAGAAATGGCTAAATTTTATGAAACAGAAAATAAAGAAAACATTTATGGTTTAGAAATAAATGAATATTTAATCATAAAAAATACATTAAATCAACCAGTAGACGCTTGGAAATTCAATGGACTAGAATTAGAACAAATAAATGTTAAGAATATCCAATCTTCTTTATTTGGTAAGCTAAAGGCTAAAGATTTTTGGCAACAAATAACTTTAGACAGTTTTCAAAATAATACTATAACACTAATTAAGGGAAAAGCAGGTAGTGGTAAATCATTTTTATCAATGAGCTTTTTATTTGACCAACTAGAAAAAGGTAAAATAGATAAGATTATTATATTTGCTAATCCAATAGCTACTAGAGGGGCTTGTAAATTAGGGTATTATAAAGGAACTAAAGATGAAAAACTTTTAGATTCTCAAGTTGGAAACTTTTTAGTATCTAAAATAGGAGACAAAGGACAAGTTTTAAATTACATCTCAAATGGCACAATAGTTTTATTGCCTATTTCTGATATAAGAGGATATGAAACATCTTCTGCTTCTGGAGTTTATATTACAGAAGCTCAGAATATGAGTGTAGATATGATGAAATTGGCTCTACAGAGAATAGGAGACGATTCAATTCTTATTATAGATGGAGATTTAGAAACACAAGTAGATGACACTTTATTCGCAGGAAACAACAACGGAATGAAAAGAGTTTCTGAAGTATTCAGAGGTAGAGACTGCTACGGAGAAGTTGAATTAAAGCATATTTATAGAAGTAAAATAGCTGAAATTGCAGATAAGATGTAAGAATAATTAGGAAACAAGGGGTAAAATATGTTATGGCAAAGAGTATAACAAATAAGATAACTACAGAAAGAAAGTTAGCTATAAATGGTTTCTTAGATATAGATTCTTTAGATAAGGGAATGATTTTAGTAGATACTGAAGAAGAAGGCACAGTAGATTTACTTTATTATTTAACTAATTTTAATGGAAAAAACATTAGACTATCTATTTCTGAGAAAAGTGAAGAAGAAGTAAAGGTAAGTCAAGATACAGAGGAAGAAGAAAGCACAGAAGAATAATTTTGAAGTATTTAGAGAAGTTAAATGCTACTTCTCTACTAAAGCGAAGTGGAAGCAATGGTAGCTGGTTAGGTTCATAACCTAAAGGTTGGGGGTTCGAGTCCTCTCTTCGCAACCATTACTATAGGTCTATTTATTAGGCTTATAGTGTAAATTCTTTGATTTTTAACAGTTGTAAATTCTTCAATCAATTTTTTAATATGCTTCTGAGAACAGGAGCATAAGATAATATTTACGTTAGTGTATGGACGTGCGTTGTCAAACTGCATACACATTTTCATAGACTCATAATTCAGTTGGTTAGAATACTTGTCTGATACGCAAGGTGTCAATGGTTCGAGTCCATTTGAGTCTACCAATAGAAATGATTATCAACTTAATTAAAATAGGTACATACAGCAAAAACTAAGATTAATTTTTATATGGGATAAATATTTAATTTGACAAATTTATGCCTAGTTTTTCAGACACTTAATACAGCAAATAATAAAAGTAAGATAATAAAAGTAAGATAATGAAAACAAAGATTTTAGAGTAGGATTGAACCTACTCATTTTTAGTGTCTAGTTTATTTTAAGGAGAAAAATATGAATAAATTATTAAATGGATTAAAAGAGAAGGCAAATTTAACAACTACAGAAAATGGAGCATTAACACATAAAACTTCAAAGTCTTATGTATTGGATTATTTTGCTCAAGGAAGTGCTTTAAGAAATAGAGATGAGAATAGTATTATATCTTTATTTAATGACGCTTTTCAAGAAGATTCTTTATTAGCAATGAAGGTGCTTTTTAATAGCAGAGATGTTAGAGGTGGTCAAGGAGAGAGAAAAACCTTTAGAACTATTATAAACAATTTGGCAATAAACAATCCAGAGGTAATAGAAAAGAATATAGAATTTATTCCATTCTTTGGTAGATGGGATGATTTATATGCTTTATTTAATACTCCATTAGAAAAGAAAGCAATAGAACTAATTAAAAAACAATTAGATGAAGATATTAAGTCAGACAATCCTTCTTTGTGTGCTAAATGGTTAGCTTCAGAAAATGCTTCTTCTAAACAAACTAAAGAATTAGCAACAAAGACTAGAGTGGGATTAAAAATGACTTCTAAACAATATAGAAAGATGTTATCAAGTCTTAGAAAAAAGATAAAGATAGTAGAAACTTTAATAACAAATAAAGATTATTCTTCAATAGAATATGATAAAGTTCCATCTCAAGCAGGACTCAAATATAAATCTTGCTTTTGGGAAAAAGACGGTGAACGTTATTCTAAATTTTTAGAAAGCGTAAACAGGGGAGAAAAAAAGATAAACGTAGGTACTCTTAGTCCTTATGAAATAGTAAGTAAAGTACCCAAATATAATTGTTGGGGAGGAAATAGAGAACTATCTTTAGAAGAAAGAAAAACTCTAAACACCATGTGGGAACAACTCCCAGATTATGTAGAAGATAAATTTGAAAATGCAATAGCAGTAGTAGATGTAAGTGGAAGTATGGAAGGCACACCTATGGATATTGCAATTTCATTAGGATTATATTTGGCTGAAAAAAGTGAAGGTGAGTTCGCTAATCACTTTATAACTTTTGAAAGTAATCCTAGTTTAGTTGAAATAAAAGGTAAAGATTTTGTAGAAAAGGTTCAAAATATTAGCAGAGCTAGTTGGGGTGGAAGTACAAATATTAAAAAAGTATTTAACTTAATATTAAAAACTGCCATTAAAAAACAAATAACTCAAGCAGAAATGCCAAGTAGAATTATTATTATCAGTGATATGGAGTTTGATATGGCTCAAGACCTTTATTATGAGTATGACAATTATGACTATGCTCCTTTATTTGAAACAATAAAGAAAAAGTTCAAAGACGCAGGATATGAAATGCCAAGATTAGTATTTTGGAACGCTGATAGTAGACAAAATAATATTCCTATGACCATGGATGAAAATGTTCAATTAGTGAGTGGTGCTAGTCCTAGATTATTTACTCAAGTATTAAAGGACTATAGTGCTTATGAACTAATGTTAGAAGTATTAAATGATAAAAGATACGATTGTGTAACTCTTTAGTTATGAAATATCTTACTCCAATAAGATATTAACCTTATGTTTGTACCTATAACGTGATACGCCAATATCACATTATTAAAATTAAAAATTAACACATAGACTTATTTAAGTAACATGCTTAGATAAGTCTTTTTACTTATCACAAACAATTAAATTTTAAATTTTCTGCAATAAATATAAATAAGAGGTGAATTAGGATGAATAAAAATAATTCAAGTGGTATTGGAATTTTAGGAATACTATTAATAATCTTTATAGTGTTAAAACTATTAAATGTTATTAATTGGAGTTGGTTAGTAGTATTTATTCCTTTATGGATTTCATTGGGAATGTTTATCGTTGGATTATTAATAATAATTGCTATGTATCTAATTAATGAAAACAAAAGGTAAAAACAATTTATAAGGTATTATGTGGGTGTGGTGTAAATGCTTATGGTAACACACTAATGAGAATTAGTAATGCAAGTTCAAATCTTGTCACCGACTCCAAACAACAAAATCTCTTTTTAGGTTGGCTACCTTTTTGAGAGTTTTAAATGTCAAAACTGATAAAAGCTTTTATTTTTAGGGGAAAAATTATACAAATTAACCCACTATAATTATAAAACAAAATAAAAAAGAAATCAATATTTTAAAAATAGAATGAGAGAAGTCCTATACGGAGGAAAAATTATGGATATAAAGAAGCAGAATAATGAGAGTGATAATTCTTATATTGCAAGATTATATAAAAATAAAACTGCTATGGGCTATACTAATAAAAGAATTAGTGAAATAATAAACAAAGAACTAGGAACTAATTACGCTGAATCCACTCTTCGAGGTGTAGCAAAGTATTATTTAGAAGGATATGATGATGGATTTGAGAAAGCTTTAGTAGAAAATGATAATAATGCAATATTAGAAGAAAATAAAAAGGTATTAAAAGAAATTGAAATAAAAACAATTCAATGTCAAGACCAAAAAAGAGAAGCTAGAAACTTTCTTAGAATAGAAGCTCGTTGGGAGCATTTAAAAGATGAAATGGTTAAAGCTATAAAGGAGCTAGAGGAAGTAAAGCCTATTGTTTTTCAAGAACCTAACACAATAAAGGAAGAAGATTATAGTCAAGCCACTTTAATATTAAGTGACTGGCATTTAGGAATGATAAACAACACTAGCCATAACTACTATAACATAGAAGTGGCTAGAAACAGAGCAGAAGAATTAGCTTATTATGTAGCAAAATACTGTAAAAGACACAAAGTAAAAATATTAAATATTGAAATAGCTGGAGATATGATTCATGGATTAATTCATTTAGGAACTAGAGTAAATAGCGAAGAAGATAGTATTTCTCAAACAATGGTAGTATCTGAAATATTAAGCGACCTTATTAATAAAATTTCAAAAGAAGTTGAGAATGTAAATGTTTATGGTTGCTTAGGTAATCATTCTAGGGTTAGTGCCAATATAAAAGATAATATAGAAGTAGAAAATTTTGAAAGAATTATAACTTGGTACATAAGAGCAAGATTAGAGAAATTAAAAAATGTAAAGATTTATGATAATTTTGAAAATGATATTATTACTTATAAGGTGTTTGATTTAAATATTTGTTGTGTTCATGGTCATAAGGAAAAATTGGGTGAAGCAATAGATGGTTTGTCTAAGTTTAAGAAAATATTCTTTGATGAATTACATTTAGGACATTGGCATAATCACAAAGTATCTACTGATAATAATATGAAGACTATAGTTAATGGTTCTTTTGGTGGTTCAGATGAATACGCTGAAGACCATAGAAAGACAAACAAACCATCTCAAACTTTAATTATATATAATCCAAAAGGTCAAGAATGTATATATGATATAAGTTTGGATTGTTAAGGAGGCAAAAATATGAGTGAAATAACTTCTAGTATTGGAATGTTAGATAGAATGATGGAACAAGATTATCAAATGGAAAATACTATTTATTTAGCAACTGAAATAGATAGAAATAGTCAAGTTCTATTTTGCAGACAATTAAGAAAATTAGCTGAAAGAGAACTAAAGAAAAAAGAGAAAGATAGAAAACCAATAAAAATAAGAATTTCAAGTTTTGGTGGTTGGGTATGTTCAGTATTTGCAATGATTAGCACAATGGAAGAAATAAAGGAAAAGGGAATAGTTATTGAAACTTATTGTGACGGTTATACTGCAAGTGGTGGAAGTAAGATTCTTATTGCAGGAACTAAAGGACATAGATTTATGTCTAGGTATGGAACAGTATTATTACATCAACCAAATGGTTTTAAATATGGAAATTCAACTTTAAAAGAAGACTATGAGGACGTTAGAGAGACTATGAAAAGTTGGGAAACTATTTGTGATATTTTTAGAAAATATACAAAATTAACAGACCAAGACATTGAAAATTTTACTGAAAAAAATATAAATTTTACTTATAGACCTAAAGAGTGCTTAGAGAAAGGTCTTGTAGATAAAATATTATAAAACAGAGAGGTGTTCTTATGGGAGAAAAAGAGAATAATAATGAAAATAAAAAAGCTACATATAAGGTTACAGATGAAAACCAAAATAAAGAATTAGTAGACTTTGAAGATATAGATTGCTTACATAATGATGATTTAGGTCAAGAAGATTTAGACGATATTGTTTTAGTAGAAGAATTAAAGAGAATAGAAACCTTTAATAAATACAAGAAAAAGAAGACACCAGAATGGCTAAGAAAAGAAGAGTTTTACAAAGAATGTAACGTTCTAACTTCTACTGCTATTATTATGTTACATAAACTTGTTGATGGTGGAATAGGCTATGAAGACGCTTTGGCTATTGTTGCTAGTTTTATTTCTTCACATCAAAATATATCTCAAATAAAGGAAGAGTCTGAAACTAAAAAGGATTCTTTGCTTTAGGAGGTAACTTATGAATTATTTTAGTGAAATACAAAACATAATAGATGAAATGAATAATAGATTGGACGTTTCTATTGTTTTAGATAGAATAAAGGCTAGTAAATTAGTAGACTATTTAATAGACGAAGTTATAGATGGCATAAGAAGTGAATGGTGCAATATAGATGATGGAATGTCTATAGCTGACAACGAAGAAGATATAATGACAGTTTTAGATAATAGCAAAATAGTGGTTTTAAGTAAATATTATGACTATGAAAATGGTAGAGAAATTTATATTCTTGAACCTTATAGAGAAGTCTCATTTAATAGTGACGCTTTCTTTGTAGATAGTGATATAGCAACTAAAATTAATTTTAAATTTTTAGAAGGTAAAGAATTAGTAAAAGTAATAAAAGCAGAAGAAATTAAAAGAGGATTAAGAGCAAATTTTTGCTTTTCTGAATAAGATAAATATAAGTTTTGCAAGTAATTCTTAAAATGGCACACCTATATGGTGTGTCTTATTAAGGATTATTTTTTAAACTGAAAACGTTTACAAAAGAGAGGTGGAATGTTATGGGTAGAAAACCAAAAATAATGAAGACTTGCACCATGTGTGGTCAAGAAAAAGAAATGGTTGCAAATTTTTATAAGTCTTATAGTTTTATGTTTAAAGGAAACAATGAAAGACTTCCTTTATGTAAAGAGTGTGTAAATAAGATGTTTCAAAGATATTTGAAAAAAACAAAAAGTTCAATGAAAGCTCTTTATGAATGTTGTAGAAAATTAGATATTTATTTTAAAGAAAGCTTATATATATCAATGGCAGAAAAGTATGATGATAAAGTAATTTTTGGTCAATATATTTCAAAAATAAATTCTTTACCGCAGAATAAGGGTAGAACTTTTGAAAATAGTGACTTATTAGATTTAGAAAAAGAAGAAAAAGAGAAACAAGTAGCTTATGAAAGGTATAAAGCTTCTTCTGAATTTGATTTGGTAAGAAAATGGGGAAAAAACTTTACTAAAGAAGAATTGCAAGAATTAGAAGAGCATTATGAATTTTATGAGAAAAAAGTAGATTTGTCCAAGATACAAGTTGAAAGAATGGTAGTTCAAATTTGTATTAAAGAAATAGAAATAGAAAAAGCTAGAATGAATGGTGAAAACACTAAAGACTTAGAAAATCTATTAATTAAATATATGAATGAAGGTTCTTTAACTCCAAAAACAATGAGTGCTATGGAGCAAAGTCAATCTCAAAAAACATTTGGAACGTGGATTGATGATATTGAACAATATAGACCTGCTGAATATTTTAAGGATAAGAAAATCTATGAAGATTTTGATTCTTTGAAAGAGTATTTAGAGAGATTTATCTTTAGACCATTAAAAAATCTATTAATAGGAACTAGAGAATTTGATGGCGAGTTCAATGTTGAAGAAGACTCAAGTGGTGATAAAGATGGATAAAGAACAAAATAAAGATTTAAATGAGAATCTACAAAATAAAGAATTACAAAACGAAGAACAACAGACTAAGAAAGATGATTTTAAAAGGTCTGAAGATTTTAGCAAGGAATTTGAAGCTAAAATTATAGATTGGACAACTTTTTATAGAAGAAACATTCATAGATTTATAGAACATTATTTTGGAATAAAATTACATTTATTTCAAAAAATAATGGTTTATTTGATGAGTTTATATCCTCTAGCAGTAATGATTTGTGCTAGAGCTTCTTCAAAATCTTTTACTACAGCTCTTTTTGCTTGTGCAATATGTGTATTATATCCACAATCTAAAGTGGTTGTTACTGCATTAACCAAGCAACAAGCAGGGTTAAACAATTATTGACCCTTATAAATAGAAATATTTATATAAAAAAATCGGTGAAGTCGAGGAAACCTAAGTAAAATATTATTTTATATGGCAATCACGAACCAAGCTATTGAAAGTATAGGAAGTAGATAGAAGGTGTAGAGACTAGAAGGTGAACTAATACAAGTGATAATCCTTCCAAGAGTGCCGATTACCTTACTGGGTAAAGCCAAAGGTAAAGAGATAGTCCGAGCCTATTGTGAAAACAATAGAAGTCTAGGATAAAGAGCCTAGAATGTAACAGTATGATTAATAAAAGAGAAGGTAGAAAAAGAACTAATGAAAATGAGTCCTAATTTAAGAAGAGAAATAAAAAATATTATAACAAATAGAGATACTATTGAAGTAGTTTTCTGGAATGGTTAAAATGATTGACCACTTATATAGTAATGTATAAGGTAAAAAAGAACGTGAACTCATGGAAAGCTAAGTTAATATAAATTAATATGCTAATCATGAGCCAAGCCTACAAAAGCTAGTAAAAGTAGTAGGAAGGTGCAGAGACTAGGAACTGAGATATAGCAATTAATATGTTCCCAAGAGTGCGTTCTACCCTAGTAGTTTTAGGGTAATGATATAGTCCGATACTTCTATGAAAGTAGAAGAAGTCTAGGATAAAGAGCCTAGAATGCAACGAAATGCGTCATTTATTGCTTGTGTATCTGGTGAGTCAAGTCGAGGGATAGGTTTTTACTTCTGTCCTCCATGTTGGAAACAATATGGTAATAAATTTAGTGAACTCATGGAAGGCTAAGTTAATATAAATTAATATGCTAATCATGAGCCAAGCTTGTGAAAGTCAATAAAAGTAACAAGAAGGTGCAGAGACTAGGAATTGAGGTATGACAGCCAATACATTCCCAAGAGTGCTAAAGACGATTATTTATAGAATAATCTGAGAACCTAACGTTAAACGAGGGTTAAGATATAGTCCAACCTCTTATGAAAATAAGAGAAGTCTAGGATAAAGAGCCTAGAATATAAATATGTGAAGAAGTACCTTACTAATCGTTGATGAATTTAGATTAGTAGATAAAGGAATAATAGAAGCTATTTTAGCTCCAACTGAAATAGTAAGACCAGTAGAATACATAAAGATGAAGGAATATGAGCATTTAGCAGAAGAACCGAGAGAAATATATTTAAGTTCAGCTTATTATAAAGCACATTGGATGTGGAATCACATTATAAAAACAGTTAAAACAATGTACAATACCAAAGACGCAGTATTGCTTGCAACAGACTTAGCAATCACTTTAAAACACAAAATAAAAACAAAACAACAATTAAAGAGAGCTAAACAGACTGCTGTAAGTTTGGAAATATTTGATAGTGAATATAATAACTTTATGATAGGTGGAAACGAAAATCAATATTACTCTTATGAATTAGTTAAAAATGCTCAAACAATTAAAAAAGCATGGTATCCATATACAATAGAAGAATACCTTGCAACAAAAGAAACTACTACAAAAAATAAAAAAGATAAAGTAAAACAAAAATTAGGATTTATTAAAAAGGAAGAAGCATTGGGAGAAGTTCGTTTAGTAGTTATGGATATTGCAGTAAGTGAAGACACTGAAACAATAAGAAATGACTATAGTGTAATTAAATGTGTTAGAGCTTTAATCAGTGGAAATAGATATGAAAGACAAGAGGTTTATACAGAATCATTTCAAGGTATGAATATAGATTCTCAAGCTATTAGGGTTAGACAAATAATGGAAGACTTTGACGCAGATGTGTTTGTTTTTGACGCAAGAACATATGGAACTATTATGACAGACGCAATGGCAAAGGTTTTATATGATGAAGAAAGAGATGTAACATACTATCCAATTAAAGTATGTAATAGAGATACTTTAAAGGCAAGATGTAAAAGTCCAAATGCTCCAGAAATCATGTGGGCTTATATTGGCACTGATGAATCTAACCATATTATGCACACTATGATGAAGAGTGCCTTAATGGAGAAAAAATATAAAATGTTGCAACCTTCTATAATAGCAAGAGACTATTTAAGTGAAAATGATGAATATGTTTTAGGAAGTCCAGAAGTTAAAGCAAGATATGAACTACCTTATGTTCAATCAGACTTAACTTTAAATGAAATGGTAAACTTAAAAACAGAATTTGTAAAACAAACAAAAATAAAGCTAGTAGAACCTTCTACTGGAACAAAAGATAAATATATAACAAGTGCAATGGCAAACTTATACGTTCAACAAGAGTTAGAACCTTTATTAACTCAAGATGAATCAGATGATTGGGACAATGCTCCTAGTTGTTGTAGTGAATTTAGTTTTTATGGGTAAGGTGGTGAGATTTTGGCAAAAGAAATAAAGAAAGAAAAAATTGAGATAGAAATTCCAAGTGATATAGTAAAAGAAGGGAAACCTATTACAATAATTAAAACAAATGACAGAAATGAAGAGTATGTTTTATCTAATTATCAATTAAATAATGAAGAATTAGACTTATCTCAGCAACAAGAGTTTGCAGAATATAATTTTAATAGCAATAAGCATTTAATAGATAAAATTATTGAAGAAGATAAAGAAAGTTATATTACTTCAAATGAGAAGATAACTAGATTAGCAAAAGATATTCATAGAAATGTAGAAAGTGTAAAAGACGCTAACGCCATAATTGAATATTATATAAATTCAAACGATTTAATTGGTAGAGCTTTAGAAATTATACAAAACAACATAAATACAAAATATACTTTGACATTCCCTACATCTGAAAAGAAAAAGGATATAAAAGACACAAAAAGAGCAGAAGAAATTGTCAATGATTTTTTAAAAGATGTAGACATAGAAAATCAAATAAAAAAGGAATGTATAGGAGTATTCTCAAAAGGAAATTATTTTACTTATTTAAAGACTGGGAAAGATGGTAGACACTCTATAGTAAACTATCCTTTAAATATAGCTGAAATAAGTGATTACTTAATAGATGGAGAACCTTTGTTAATGATAAATGTTCAAAATTTAAGAAATAGCTTAATTCAAACTCAGTCTAAATATATAAATGTTAAGACTAAATTCTTCTCTATTCCTAAAAATGCAGATGAAGAAATTAAAAGAAACTATCCTCCAGAGGTTTTTCAAGCTAATGAAGATAGAAGTTTTTATGCTTTCTTAAATCCTAAAAGAACAGGGTGTCATAGGATTAATAATTTAAATGGGCTATATGGAGTTTCTCCAATTTTTAAAGCTTTAACTTCCTTGTTAATGTTGGAAACTATAGATTCAGTAGATAGAGATAATATTATAGCTAAAGCTAAGAAAATAGTATATCAAAAAACAAGAAAAGAATTAATGGGTAAAGACTATAGTCAAACTAAAAAATTCCAAGAAGTAGCTTATGCTCAAAAAGAATTAGTAAAAGCTATGTCTTTAAAAACTGTAATATATACTTCGCCTCCTTATGTAGAAGATGTTGAATTTAAAGAGCCTAAAACCGAATTAACAGATACAAGTGTTATTACAGCCAATAGAAATAAAATACTAAACAGTATAGGAATTTCATTTTTATCTAATGAAAGTAAATCAAGTTTTAATTCAGTTGAAGTATCAGTAGATGAATTGTTAAAAATGATTGACTATATAGTAGAGCAATTCTCAGATACTATAAACAAATATATAAAAACAGTATGTGAAGAAAATGAAATAGATTTAAAATTTGCTCCTGTTTTTAAAATAGAAACTACTCAAATGATGGATATGGACACTAAATTAAAATTTGTTGAACTTTTATATAGTAAGATTGGAGTATCTTATAAGACAATCTTTGAACAATTAGGAATGGATTGTGATACAGAAATTCAAAGAAGAAAGCAAGAAAATAATATTGTTGTTGATAAGAAAAAGACTTCTGTAGATGAAATAATGTCTCCTCATATGACAAGTTTTACAGCTAGTGGAGAAAGTGAAAGTAACACAGATAGTATTATTAATGATGATACTAATTCTAATAATTCAAAGAAAACTGACAACGAAGAAAAGAACAACTATGATAAACAAAGATATGAAAGTAATTCAAAGTCTTAGAAGGGGGTGAATTAGATGGAAAAGACTTATTTTGATGGAAATTTGATTGAACTCTCTTCTGACAATAATCAAGACTTAAAAATGAAAGTATTAGTTTGTCCTTTAAATCAACTTAATTTAAATGGAGTAGGAATTTCTCAAGAAGATACCACTTATGAAGAACAGGTGGGATTACAAGGACAACCAGTACAGTGTAAGCTAATAGAAAAATATGGTCAAACAAGATTTGGTTCACATGAAGCAACAGAAGAACAAGTGAGAGATGAAAATGGAAAATTAACAAAGAAATATAAATTTGGAACAGTTAGTGTAGGTTATCATCCAAAGGTTTATATTGAAAATTTAAGAATAGATAATATTCCAACTCCTTGTATTGTTGCAGAGTGTGTTGTTTGGTCAAGATACCCAAAGGTTATAGACACTATTAAAAGAATAGGGACTGATTTAAGAACTTCTTGGGAAATTTCTTATAATAAATACAGAATTGGTGATGAAGGTGGAAAATGGATAAGTGGATTGCATTGGTTAGGAAACTGCTTATTAGGAGTTAGACCAGCATACGATTCTGCGGGTGTATTGGAGCTTTCAGAAGAAAGTCAAGAAGCCCAAATATCAAATGCTTTACAAGAAGACATTAATGCTATAAGCATAAATGATAATAATTCACAAGAAGGGGGAATAGTTGTGTCAAAAACAGCTCAAGATAATGTTGCTCAACTAGAAGAAATTTCTGGAAATTTAGAACAACAAATGATTGAAAACAAAGAAAATGAAAAGATTAAAGAATCTGAAGACAATAAAGAAAAAGTAGAAGAAGATTCAAACTGCAAAAAAGAAAAAGCTGAAAAGGTTGAAGACCAAAAGGAAGAAAAACCAGCTAAAGAAGAAAAGGCTAAAAAAGAAGAAGAAACAAAAGATAAAAAAGAAGATGTTTCTAAACAAGAAAAAGAAGAAGAAACAAAAGATAAAAAAGAAGTTTCTGAATTAAAGGTAAAAATAGCTGAACTAGAAAATACCATTAAAGAACAAAATGAAAAGATGGCTTTATTAAGTGAAGCGGTAATTTCTAAAGAAGCTGAAATTTCTGAATTAAAACCTTATAAGGCTGAAGTTGAAAAAATCAACAAAGAAAAAGCAGAAAAAGAATTTGCTGAAAAGAAAGAAAATCTAAAGAACAAATATTTAGAAAACAACATTTTAAGTGAAAAAGATTTTGAGGTTTCTGAAATAAAAGAAGCCATTGAAAAATTAGATGAAAATGCTATCAAAATCTATGTTGCTGAAAAGATTATAAATGGTGAAATGCCAATGACTAATGTTTCAGTATCAGAAGCCAATGTTGAAACAAACTTAGAAGACAATCAAAATTCTGAAATTACAGGAGATACTTTCTCTAAGATTTTCAGAAAACAATATTAATAATAGAAAGGTGGAAAAACAATGTTAAGAAATATTCAAAATGATACAGTATATGCAGATGGAACTAAAAAAGTTAGTGAAGCTATGAAAAGAGGAACTTTTGTAACTGTTAATGCAAGTGGTGAAATCGTAAAAGCAACAACTTTAGCAGGAGCTTACATATTAGATAGGGGGTTAAAATTAACTCAAGAAGTAGCAATGGGATTTCCAATTTCTCAATATGATGAAGCTCAAGATGTAGTAGATAAGGGTGAATATGCTGAATTAGTACCTCTAGTTGCTTCTAAATGGGCTACTTCAGAATATGCTGATGATGTAGTAGATGGAATAAGCTACCTAACAGTAGGAGCAGATGGTAAATTAAAGAAATCAACAGACCCTACAATTTTAGTGTTTAATGGTTTTATGAATGATGGTTACAAAGCAGATGGTACTCAACACAAACTAGCAGTTTTTACAATTAATCCAGCAGTAAAATTAGCTTAGTAAATAATATAAATAAGAAAGGGGAATAAAACAATGGAAATGGAATTAGCACAATATATTCAAAAGAAAGGAACTATGACAGAATGGGCTTCTGCTGTAGTAAATAAGAAACAATTAACTGCTGAACAAGTTCAAATTTCTGAAATGATGGACAAGTTTGGTAAGAAAGTAGCAAATAGTGGTGTAGTAAATGATACAGCATTATCTGACTATCTACAAAGAGTAGTAGAAGAAGAAGTTTACAACGAACCTTCTGAATTACTTGATACTATGTTTGAACAAGGAAGCTTAGGTGAATTTGACGCTTATGGTGCGTATGGTATTTATAAGAACACACTTTTAGCTCAAGAATCAGCTATCAGAGGAGGTTCTATAGACAAGAGTTATGTAGACTTCAAAAAAATAACTCCTGTTTCTAAACACTTACAACTTGAAACTGAAGTTAAGTATGAAGATTTAAGAAGAGACGGAGCTTTAACTATTGCTCAATTAACTCTTTATGCTATTGAAGCACTTCAAAACAAGAAGTTCCAAACAATCTTCAACCACATAAATGGACTTTTAGTAAGTGGAGATAATGTAATAGACGCTTCAACTTCTGGTTTAACTATTCAATCTATGGATGATTTCGCAGGTTACATAGATGATAACTCTAATAGTGGAAATACTTTAATAGTAGGTCTTTCTACTGCTTTAAGAGGAATTAAGAATATGGCAGGATATGTAAACTTCTTATCAGACATATCAAAAGATAAACTAAATATGGGTTGTGGAATCTTAGAAGCTTATAATGGTGTGCCTTTAGCTTCAATTAAAGCTGGTAAGAAATTAGCAGACGGTTCTACTTTACTACCTAAAGATAGATTATTTGGTTTCTCAGATAAGATAGGTAAATGCGACACTAGAGGAAACCTAAGAGTATATCAAACTCCAAATAACAGCAGAGAAGTTTTAGAACTTAAATTCACAGGTTTTGAATTTGTATTTGCAATAGAACACTTAGAAAAATTAGCAATAGCCAAATTAAAGAACAACTAATTTTTAGACAAGGGAGATTTCTCCTTTGTCTTTTTTAAAAGTTTTTAAATATTTTATTAGAAGAAAGAGAGGTTGCACATAAATGATTAATAAATTAGAGGAAATTGAAATATTTAATTATTATGATAATCCTATGTATATAAAGTTAAATAGTAATAGCTATGGAGATAAAATAGAAGGGGCTTATGGAGAAGATGACCCTGCTTCAATTTTTATAGCATATCAAGACTTAAAAGGACTTTTAAAATCTGAAGTATTTACAACAGGTGCTTTGGAAATAGATGAACAATGGAGAGACCAAGTATTCAAAGAAAATAGAATAGATATTTCTAGGTCTACAGATTATTATACTTATAATCAAATTAAAGAAATGATATTAAATCCAAAAGAAGATACTATAAATAAAATTGTAGCAATAAGAAGTAAGATAGCTATAGAAAATTTTAAAAAGGTATTATTAAAATTTAAGAACCAATCTCAATATGATATTAGTTCAAGAATTGAAGAATACATAGAAACAAGATTAATGGAAATAGATTTAGGAATTTTAAAAAGTAAATTACCTATAATTGAAATTGAAAAATATAAGACGGTTGCAGATGTAAATGAAGTAGAAGGAGAAGTTGAATTAGCAGATAAACCAAAAGAAGAAATAAAGAAAGCTACTCCAAAGAAAACTACAGTTAAAAAAGCAACTACTTCTAAATAATATAAAAGATAGGGAAGTTTACTCTATCTAAAGGAAAGGAGAGTTAAAGAATGACACCCTATCAAAAAATAATAGAAGAATTTCTAATTAAAATAAGTCAAGATAAAGAATATTTTGTTTATGGAAATAGAACAGAACAAGAAGTTAATGATATAATAGAAAAACGTTCAATAGCTTTATTAAAACAAGCTTGTAATGAGCTTAATAATGGAATTTTAGAGCAAGTAGAACTATCATTAGATGACACAACTCAATCAATAACAGTAGAATTAACAGACAAAGAAATAGATATAATTTCAGATGAAATGAAAATTATTTATATGAATGAACCTTTATTAAAACTAAAACAATTCAATGTTTATTTGGGAACTGATATTCAAAACTGGTCTCCTGCAAATGAAAGAAAAACATACCTTGAGCAATTAGAGTATTTACAAGAAAAAATGAACATAAAAATAGACAATTATAATGCAATAGATAGAGAAACTGGAAAGAGAAGAAGTATTTATGACGGATTATTCTAGTACAATCTCTTTTTGTAAAGCTCTTAATAGAACTGAAGGTGAAAATAGTCTAAAAAATGTTTTTTTAAAAGAAATGACTTCATCTTATAATGAAGCTCATGAAAATATGATAACAAGATTTGACGTTTTGGTTAATGGAACAGATGGAAAAGATATTTATGTTAATTTTAGTGATACTCCTATAAGAGGAGTTATAGACGTTAGAAAAAAACAAGGTGCAACAACTATTAAAGAAGAAACAATCCAAGTATATCCAAATAATATAAAACAAGGAGATATAATTCAATTTAAATATAATGATAATGATACTTTACATTATTATTTAGTAATGTCTCAAATAGATAAGAAATGCCATTATGACGAAGGTGTTTTTGTGCAATGTAATCAATTTTTAAATTGGAAAGGTTGTAGAGCTATAATTCCTTGTTATGTTACTTCTAATAGTTATGGTTCTAAAGGTGAATTACACAACTATAATCAAATGGGAGATTTTGATAGTAGATGTGTTATTACAGTTCAAAGAAATGAAGAGACTGAAAATATATATGAGGGTATGAGATTTTGTTTAGGTTCTCAATGGGATATTTTTGAAGTTACTAAAAAGTTAGGAGCTTATTCTCCAAATATGTGGCAATTAATATGTAAATATACAAAAGCTTTAAGTGAAGATGATATAGGTAATAGGATTTGTTATAACAGATTATTAGAAGAAAAATTTGACCCAAGTGATGTTGATTATAGAATAATAGGTGAGGATTTAATAGAAAAAAATAATTCAAATATTTATACTTTAGAACCTTCAAAAAGTGGAGTAGTTTGGTCTTTAGATGATGATTCTATTCTAAATAATTTAGCAACTATAGTTACTCAATCTGACAACTCTTGTGAAATACAAATGTTGTCATCAAATAAGTTAGTTCAACTGGTGGCTAGGGATAATGAAGGCAATCTATTAGCCTATAAAGACATATATGGAATTGAGTAGGTGATATTATGGGGATATTAAAAAATAATACACATAGTACAATTTTTAGTTTTATTAATGAAATAGTAAAATTAATGGTAAAAGAAATTGACAATGACAATGAATTAAAAAGATATTTAACATATTTAACTGCTCAACCTTTAGAAGATAGGTCTTCTAACGCAAAAGGCAAAATAATATATCAAAGAGACATTAAAGATAGTATAACAAAGCCTATAAAGATTTGTGTAGATAAAAATGAAACAGATAAGAAAAACTTTATTGAATATTCAACTATTTTGTATAATATGCCATATACCTTTGAAAAGATAAATACAGAATATTGTACTTGTTTTGTATATTGGAACAAATGTACAACAAATCTGGTATCAAGACAAATATTTACAATAGATGTTTTAGTGCCCTCTATCTATACAGAATTAAAACCTTACAAAGATAATAGAGGATATTTAATTTTGGATAGACTAGCAGATTTATTTGACAAAACATCCCTAGATGAAAAATCTAAAAAAGAATTGGGAGACTTAACTTTTGAAATAGTAGGCACTCCTTATGCTGAAAGAATAACAAAATCAAACGATATAACTTTGCTAAGTTTAAATGTTGGGGTAGATGTTTTAAATGTTAGAGGAAATAAAAATGGAAGTGTTTTTAGAACATGATAATTTATGGAGATTATGAATTAACAGACGCTTTATTTGATAGACCCTGCATTGTTCAAAATGCTAAAATTTATCCGACTAAAATAAGTGATTATAAAGTGTTTTCAAAATATAGTCATTATATACTACTTAGTAAAGAACATTTAAAAATACCTTCAAATTATAAAGATAGTTTGTTAAAAACTATTATAGTTTATTTTATTTCAGTTTTAAATGTAAATAAGGAAGAAAATCTAGTACCTTATTTTGAAAAAGTAACAAGTGAAATGAGTATATTGTTCTCTATTGTTTGTAGAGAAAATATTAGTTTTGGCTTAGACAAAGATGGAAAGTTTGTTTTTGTAAATGACAAGGAAGAAACAATAATAGATGAAAAAAATTTTGATGTTATAAGACAAATTATCTTAAAGGTAAATGTTTTATTTGAACCTAGAATTTATGACAATGAAATTGAAGCTAAATGGGAACAAAAAGCAATGAAAGCTAGAGAATTAAAAAATGGAAAGTTTGACTTTGCTGATATGGTTACTATTGTATCTTGTTCTACAGGAAAATCTTATGAAGAAATCTTCAATGGAAATATAATTCAATTACGTTCAGATTTTCTTAGGTGTGTAAATAATGAAATGGCACATATGACTTATGTGTTTAAAACAGTAGATGGAAAATTTAAAGGACAAAATTTCTCAGATTCTATTGTTGATAATTTATTTAAAAATCCTTATGAAGGATTATGGGTAAATAAAAATAACTTAACAGGTTTAATGTAAGAACTAATTATTTTAATAATTAGTTTATAAATAAAGTAAAAAAGAAAGGAATGATTTGAAAATGGCTGATGTTAAAAACTTAGACCAATTTATTTTATGTGATGTTTTTGACGCATATTTTTATGATTCAGATGATAATTTAGTATTCTATTCTGAAAATTTAACTAACTCAGACGTTAAAGGTTCAGCAGAATCTAAAGAAGTAAGAAATGGTAGGGGAAACGGTTTATGGTGTACTTTAATGTACAATAAAAAGGTAGAAGTATCTTTAAAAACTAACTTATTTAATATGGCTACTTTAGCTTTATTATGTGGAACAGAAGTAGGTACTGGTAATGGTACAGCTTATTCTCCAGTACAAGAACTAACAGTTGCTACAAAGCAAGTTACTTTAGAGCAAGAACCAAAGAATGGTAAGATAAAGGTTTATGATAAAACTAATAATACTTTAGTTGATTCTAGCAAATATACTGTTACTGCAAAAGCTGTAGAATTTACAGATGAAACTTTTAATGGAAAAACAATTAAAGTAATGCCTTATGAATTTGATGTAAATGGAGATACTGTTGTTTCAGAAGTAGTTATTAGTTCTGATAAGTTCCCAAGTGCAGGTAAGTTAATTCTAAAAGGAGTAGAAAAGAATGATAAGACAAAGGAAATGGCTGAAATCACTATAATTTGTGAAAATGCTCAACCAAGCACAGACTTCTCATTATCTACTTCATCTGAAGTTGCTCCTGCTGAAACTGAAATAAAATTAACAGTTCAAACTCAAACTGGAAATAAGAAACTTATGACAGTTCAAGAAAAAATGCTTTAATTAATATTTTAGCTTTAAAAATGGCACATCTATACGGTGTGTCTTATTTAAAGCTAGAAAAAACTTTGGAGAAATAGACATATTTCTTTATTATTTTTTTTTAACGTTCAAAAGGAGTGATAAGCGTGGATTTAGACGAGTTTTTAAACAATTTTGAAAAAGATTTCACAAGAATAATTAGAACAGATTTTGATAAAAAAGTAAAAGAAGAATACCAAAAGAAAACTGTAGAATCTTATGATAAATATACTCCTGTTAATCCAGAAGCTTCAAGATATAGAAGTGGAAGAATGACTAATTTTACAGATAGCAACAATCATATCTCTGAAATAAAAGAAGATTCTAAAGGTGTGGATTATCGCTTACACAACGATACTCTTTCAGATTGTAATTGTAATTATTGTAGAGAAAATGAACCTATGTATATAGATATGTTTATAGAAAACGGTATAGCAGGAACAAGAAGAATTACACCTAAAAGAGTTTATGAAGATTTACAGGAAGAATTAGATGGGGCTTCTCAACAAGAAGTTTATGATAAGTTAATAGCTTTTTTATTTAATAAAATAGAACAAGCAGGTTATGAAATAAAATAAAAAATAAAGGAGAGAAATAATTATGAGTAATTTTTTAAAAAGAGACAATAAAATAAGGTATAAAAACAGCACAGGAGAACTTATTCTATACAATCCTACAAAGGAACAATATGACACCTTAATAGAAGAAATGAAAAGTTCAGTAAAAATAAATGAGGAACAACAATTTGAGGGAGTTTCAAGCTTAACTTTTCTAAGATATATTTATGAAAATTTAACCTCTTTAAAAGATGAATTAAAAGATTTATCAAATGAGGATTTTGAAAAAATATTAACTGATAAATTAGAGGGAGTTAATAGAGATTATGAAATTGTTAAACTTCATAGGGCAATAGGTGATTTATGTAATGAATTAGCAGAAGATGTTCAATATCAAGTAATAGAACAAATTAGAACTTTAAATAACATAGTAGAATTAACTAACATACAGAAAAGCTCAACAATGGCAAAACATAAGTTTGATAAATTAAAAGAAGAAGTAGAAAAGAAAAATAAAAAATAATAAGGGAACTTTAAGTCTCTTATTGAAAGGAGAAAAATATGGCAGGAAACAATAAAAATGGTATTTATTTGAGATTTAATTTTCCAGATAAAAACACTGTTAAAAGAGACTTAATGAATTTATTAAAAGAAACAAATGGAACAGTAGACTTGAAATTTGATTTTCCTTCAGTAACTCAAATACAACAAAAATTACAACAGATATTAAATGAAGCTACTATGGGTCTAAATGTTAATACGGGACATTGGATAGATACTCAAAGAATAGGGGCTAATTTAGACAAGGTAAGACAACAATTATTAATTATTTCTTATCAAGTGTCTCAAGCTTTTAATCTTTCTCAAATAGATACCAATGGATTAGCTAAATTTGCTCAAGGTTTAGAGAATATAGGAAATAAAGCAAGTTCTGTTCAACAAGTAAAAACTGCAATAGATGGTGTTTACAGCAGTTGCAAAACAACTACTCAAGCTATTTCTCAATTTATGAATACTGAAATAGGAGTAAATATTGACCCAAGTAAAAAAGTATTGAGTATGAGTAGCAATTTAGGAAAAGAATTAAATCAACAGTTAAGAGAAGCTTTTAATAATAAAGATATAGATAGTTTTATTAAGTCTGCTCAAAATGCTTATTCAAAAGGGATAGAAAAGAGCTTATCTCAATCAGTAGGGAAAGACACTTTAAATCAATTAAAAACTCAATACAAGACTTTGATAGACCAAATTAGTGGAACAAAGATTTCAATTAAAAATATTGGTATTTCTAAGGAAGCTGAAGCCCAATTAAGACAATCTATTAGAGGTTATGCGAAAATAGACAATGTTAATGGAACTTCTTTAGATTCTATGGTCGGAGAATGGAAGAATATTTCACAACAAAATGGATTAAATCTTTTTAATACTGGAAATATGGAAGACGCAATAAATGACTTGTCTCGTTTTATTTCTGAATACAAAAATTTAAAAAAGGGTGTATTGCCTTCATCCGTTAATTCTTTAGGATTTAATGAAATGGCTGAAGAAGAGCAGTTAGAGAAAGTTAAACAAGAAGCAATAAAATTATATCAAGCTTTAGAGAATATTAATGCAAGTAAACAAAAAAATCAAAATACACCTATAAGTAATACTTCCGATTCTCAACAAATAAGAAAGACAGTAGAAGATATAGAAAGAGAAAATAGAGAACTAGAGAAAATAAAAGCAATAAAAACAGAAATTAATAATTCTAATTTCAAAAACAATAGTTCAGATTTTGATAAGTCTTATTATAGCTTACAAGCTAGAGCAAAAGAAATACAACAAACTATGAGGGGAATAACTTCTATAAGCTTTTCAAAATCTCCAGCTGGAGAACAAGAATTAAGTAAAGCTGTAATTAAATATAAAAATGAATTAGGTCAAGTAGTTACAGAAACAATGGGTTGGAAGAACATAACAGATGAAACAGGGAATGTTATAAGCAAAGTTTTTACTACACTTGGAAATTTAAGAATAGTAGATAATATAGGTACTCAAGAAAAGCAACTAGATAAATTGAAGAATAAAATACTTGAGTTACAAAACAGTAGTCAATTCCAATCTGCTCCAATTAAGAGTTTGTTTAATAGATTAGAAAAAATAGATTTAACAAATATTCAAAAAGCCGAGCAAGGAATAACTAATCTACAACAAAGTGTAGAACGTTTTAGTAATAATCAACCTAAAATAAAATCTTTAGCTAATATAAAGCAACAAGTAGAACAATTAAAAGCTTCTTTAAAAAATGAAAATACTGATATATTTTCTAATATTATGAGTGGCAAAGAAGGAACTAAATTAACTACTTTAATGAAACAATTAGAAACTCAATTTACAAGTCTAAGGAAGGGTTCTGGAACTTTTAATACAGGAGACATAGATAAAACAGTTCAAAATGTAAAAAATCAAATGGCTGTATTACAAAGAGAGTTTAATAAAAATATAGGCATAGATACTATGATAAATAAAGCTCAAACAGCTTTAAGTAGGTTGGGAGACAAGAGTGCCTTATTAGATAGTGGGGCTTTAAAGAAGTTTCAAGACCAGTTTAATAGTTTCTCTACTAAAACTTCAGTAGACCAAATTCAAAAGTTTATAGATGAAGTAAATAGAATTTCTAAAAATGGAGACCAAATAAACAAGATAGATAGTCAGTTAAATAAACTTCAAACTAATTTAATGAAGTTAAAAATAGAAAATGGAACAGATTATTTAACAAACGATAAGACTATTAGTTATTTTAATGAATTAAAGGGTAAGATAGAAGAATTAAAAAAGGCTCAAGAGCAATTAAGAAATGGTCAATATATAGACCCTACTTCTATTAAGAATTTACAAGATAGGGTCTCAAATGCCTATCAACAAATGACTGCCCAAGCCAAAGCTTTTAGAGACGCTAACAGAGGAAATGGAAACAATCTTACCAACACTAATACAGGTAAATATGATAATTTAGTAACTGCTTTCAATAACTTAAATAAAACAAATTTAAGTGATAGTTTTGTAAAGCAGTTGGATGAACAAATTAAAAAATTAGGTCAAGATTTAAGTCAAAGTGGTGTAGCTGATAAGATAAAAGAATTAAAAGCTACTATAACAAATGTAAAAGGAAATTCAAAACAATTTGATACTTTAAATAATAAACTTAAAGATATGACTCTAAATTTAAGCAATGTAAAAAGTAAGTACAAAGATGGAGTTATTCCAAGTAGTGCAACAAATGCTTTAAATAACTATCAAAGAGCTATGTCAGAACTACAAAGTTCAATGCAAAAGTTAGCTAGTGGACAAAAAATAGAAAACATTACTCCAATTACTAGCAATGCAACTAGAGCAATGAGACAGCTAAACAGAGAAACTGGTAATACTATTTTAACTCAAAGAAATTTAGGAACAACCATTCAAAATACTCTTTCTAAATTTGGAATTTATACTTCTATGGCAATAGCTTGTAGAAGATTATTCCAAGAAATAAAAGAAGGAGTTCAATATGTTAAATACTTAGATGAATCGTTAGAATGTTGACGAACTAATGTAGAAATACGTTATAGGAAAATTAAGCAAAATCGGTAAAGGCTAAGTCTTATAGATATGTTAATA
>CACZYK010000006.1 GCA_902785295.1 uncultured Clostridium sp. | reverse complement strand
AATGTAAGTAGCTTTGAAGTTATTCATTGCCAAAGCAGATACGTTGAAACAGTAAAATTCTTAAAATGTTTATATTTGATTACATTTTAAGTAGCAGAACCTATATTTGGCGATGATTTTATAGAAGGAACTATAAAAAATAGTACCAATATAACAATAAAAGAATCTAAAGGCTTTTTAATAGATAGTTATGGCTTTCAAAACTTTAGATATGGTTGGAGATTTAATTCTTTATCAAATAATGCTTTATTAGTAGTACAAATAGAATGTAAAAATATTTTCTTGCTTTATAAAAAAATTATTAATAAAAAAGCAGGAAAAATGAAAGTCACAGTTGATAATGAAAAAGAAGTAATAATTGATACATTTTTTGAAAATGGCTGGGGAGATTATTCTGCAACAGAAATTTTGGTAAAATCTAATGAAAAGTCTCTTCATGAAATAAAAATTGAGGTGATAGATTTTAATGAAAAATCTATAGTAAATATTTTAGGCTTTTTAGTATCATAGAAAATTACTTTAATTAAGTTAAAAAAATTGTTATAGATGGTCTATTTTAGTATTTTAACAATAAAAAAGATTGAAAGTTTATTATAACAAGTATATAATTTAAGAAAATAATATATTTGCTAGGGGTGCCATATGGCTGAGAGGGATAATTTTCCTAACTCTTAAACCTGATTTGGATAATTCCAACGTAGGGAAGCATATTTTTATTAGATTATTATAAGTCCTAGCAAAATTTTTTGCTAGGATTTTATTTTTAGGAGGAAAAAAATGAATTATACTACTCAAATGGATGCTGCAAAAAAAGGCATAATAACTAAGGAAATGGAAACTGTTGCAAAAAAAGAAAATAGAACTCCAGAATACATAAGAGATTTATTAGCACAAGGAAAAATTGTTATACCAGCTAATAAAAATCATAAATCTTTAAGTGCTGAGGGTGTTGGAGAAGGTTTAAAAACAAAAATAAATGTTAATTTAGGAATATCAAAGGATTGTCCAGAATGTGAAAGTGAGCTAGAAAAAGTTAGAGTAGCTTTAGAAATGAAAGCTGAGGCAATAATGGATTTATCTAACTATGGAAAAACTGAAGGAATGAGAAAGAAGATAGTTGATATGTCAACAGCAATGCTTGGAACAGTTCCAATGTATGATGCAGTAGGATTTTATGATAAGGAATTAAAAGACATTACAGCTAAAGAATTTTTAGATGTAGTTGAAAAACATGGACAAGATGGTGTAGACTTTGTAACAATACATGCTGGATTAAACAGGGAAACTGTCGAAACAGTAAAGAGAAATAGAAGATTAACTCACATAGTTTCAAGAGGTGGTTCTTTATTATTTGCATGGATGGAATTAAATAATGCTGAAAATCCATTCTTTGAGTATTATGATGATTTATTAGATATTTGTGCAAAGTATGATATTACATTATCACTTGGAGATGCTTGTAGACCAGGTTCAGTCCATGATGCTACAGACCCAAGTCAAATAAAAGAACTTATAACATTAGGAGAATTAACTAAGAGAGCTTGGGAAAAGAATGTACAAGTTATGATAGAAGGACCAGGTCATATGCCATTAAATGAAATAAAGGCAAATATGTTGATAGAAAAGAAACTTTGTCATGGAGCACCTTTCTATGTTCTTGGACCTTTAGTTACTGATGTTGCACCAGGATATGACCATATTACTTCAGCAATAGGTGGAGCAATTGCAGCTACTTATGGAGCAGATTTCTTATGTTATGTTACTCCAGCTGAACATTTAAGATTACCAAATCTTGATGATATGAAAGAAGGTATAATAGCCTCTAAAATAGCAGCTCATGCAGCAGATATAGCAAAGGGAGTACCAGGTGCTATTGAATGGGATAATAAAATGAGTAAGGCTAGAGCAGATATTGATTGGGATACAATGTTTGATTTAGCATTAGAACCAGAAAAGGCTAAGAGATATAGAGCAGAATCAAAACCACATGATGAAGAAAGTTGTACTATGTGTGGAAAAATGTGTTCAATGAGAACAATGAAAAAGATACTTAATGGAGAAGATTTAAATATATTAAGAGATTAATAATAAATTATATTTAAGAAAAAATTAAAGAGGGATTGTGATAATAAGTTGTTTGTCACAATCCCTCTTTAATTTTGAATTATTACTCAGCAGTAGAAGTAGTGCTACTTGTATTAGTTTCTAAATTATCTTTTAAATCATTATCTTCTGGAGTAGAAGACTCTACTTCATTAGCAGTATTTGTTTCAACGGTATTTGTTTCAGCAGTATTTGTTTCTACTGTATTTGTTTCAAGAGTACTTGTTTCAGGAGTAGCTGTTTCTTTTGAATCTGAAGAATCATCAGATGAGAATAATCCAACAAACCAATTCCAAATCTTAGAGAAGAAGTTTCCTATTGTAGCAAAAAATCCTTTTACTTCTTCAGCACTTATTTTATCTTTTAAACTATCTTGAACTTCATTAAGTTGGTCTTTTATGCTTTTATAGTCTAAATCTAAATCATTAATTTTAGTCATTACAGATTTAATTTTTTCTTTATCCTCATCAGATAAATCATAATCATATTTATCAACAGATTTATCAATTATCTTATCAATTTGTTTTTCAGAATCAGGATTTTTCTTAATTACTTCTGTTTTAATGTCATTCATTAAGTTAGCAGCATCATCTTGTCCAATAGTTTCTCCTAAATCTCCAGTAACAACTATTTCTTCATTAGCAGCTTCTTTTTTATCTTCATCAATTTTTTTACCAGAAGAACTATTTTCAAAGCCCTTTAAAACTCCTGTAAGAGCAGCAGTACCAGAAACTTTAAAAGGAGCAGATACTACTACCTTTGCATCTGTAATACCAGCAGTGATAAGAGCGTTTCTAATCATTCCAACAGTAACCCAAGTTAAGTTATTAGATTTAATATCTAATCCACCTTCTGTAGTTGGTTCAACATAAGAACAAGAAATTGCTCTAGTACCTAATTGAGCAGGAGTTGCAACATCACCTAAAGCTTTATATTCTTCCTCAGATGTAATAGTAAGTATGTTAGCATCATTTTCTGTTACATTAAAATATTTTAACATTTCAGATTTTTGCTCATCTGTTAAATCATTACCTAAAGTTACAACTTTGAATGAATCAGCTTTGGCTATGGTGCTGTTTTGACAAACGGATAGGGTTGTTAAAGCAATAATAAATACAAGTATTTTTGATATAAATGATTTAAATTTCATAAATAAATCCCCTTTCAAAATAAATATTTGATTTATGCTACATTATAACATAATTTCTAAATATAAAATCTTAAAATATTATAAAAAATACAAAATAATACTTAAAAAAGTTAAATTAAAAGCAATAAATATGAAAGATATTTAAAAATTTAAAGTAAACTAGTCCAAGTGTACTAAAATATATTTGATTAAAAACAAAAAAATAGAAGTTAAATAGTAATTTTTATGATATAATCAATTTATTATGAAAAAATTTTAAGTTATTTGTTTGTCATTATATATGACAAATGATGAAATTAAAATAATAGAAGGAGTTGCATTTCATTGGAGAAAAAATTTAAAAGAGTGTTAGTAGCCAATAGAGGTGAAATAGCTATAAGAATATTTAGAGCTTGTCATGAGTTAGGAATAAGAACAGTAGCTATATATTCAGAAGAAGATAAGCGTTCTCTTTTTAGAACTAAGGCTCATGAAGCATATTTAATTGGTAAGAATAAAGGACCAGTTGAAGCATATCTAAATATTGATGAGATTATTAGCTTAGCATTAAAAAAGCATGTTGATGCTATACATCCAGGGTATGGTTTTTTATCAGAAAATGCAGAGTTTGCAAAAAAATGTGAAGAAGCAGGAATAGAATTTATTGGTCCTAAATCTGAAATGATGGATAAATTAGGAGATAAAATAAAATCTAAAATAGTAGCAAAAAGTGTTGGGGTTCCTGTAATTCCAGGAGTTGAAAAGCCTATAGCATCTGAGGAAGAAGCTCTTAAAGTTGCTGATTATTGTGGATACCCTGTAATGGTAAAAGCAGCTGCCGGTGGTGGTGGTAGAGGTATGAGAATAGTTAGACGTAAAGAAGATTTACTTGATGCTTTTAGAAGTGCTAAAAATGAAGCTAAGAAGGCATTTGGAATAGATGATATGTTCATCGAAAAGTACATAGAAGGTCCTAAACATATTGAAATTCAAGTATTAGGAGATAAATATGGAAACATAGTACATCTTTATGAAAGAGACTGTTCAATACAAAGAAGACATCAAAAAGTTATAGAAATAAGTCCAGCAGTAAAATTATCTCCAGAAGTTAGAGAAGCTATTTGTAATGATGCATTAAAGATTGCTAAAGCTGTTAATTACTTAAATGCAGGTACTTTAGAATTTTTAGTTGATATGCACGGAAATCACTATTTCATAGAAATGAATCCTAGAGTACAAGTTGAACATACAATTACAGAAATGGTAACTGGTATAGACATAGTACAAAGCCAAATATTAATAGCAGAAGGATATAAATTAAATTCTAAGGAAATAGGAATATATTCTCAAGAAGATATTAAACCAAGAGGATATGCTATTCAATGTAGAGTAACTACAGAAGACCCTTCAAATAATTTTGCACCTGATACTGGTAAAATTGATGTTTATAGAACAGGTGGAGGATTTGGTATAAGACTTGATGGTGGTAATGGATTTAGTGGAGCTGTTATAAGTCCTTATTATGATAGTCTTCTTGTAAAAACTACTGCACATTCAAGAACTTTTGAAGATACTGTAAGAAAATCTATACGTGCTATAAAGGAAATAAATATTACAGGAGTTAAGACTAATGTTGATTTCTTGATAAATGTTTTAAATAATGAAACATTTAGAAAAGGAGAATGTGATACAAACTTCATTTCAGATAATCCACAATTATTTGACATAAAGCCAAGAACAGATGAAGAACAAAGAGTATTAAAAATTGTTGGTGAAAAGATAGTAAATGGAACTCAAGGAATTAAGACAGATTATGATGTACCTGTAATTCCAAAGGTAGATACATTAGAAGGATTAAAGGGTACAAAGCAAATCTTAGATGCTGAAGGACCAGAAGGTGTAGTTAAGTGGATAAAATCTCAAAACAAGCTTTTACTTACAGACTCAACTATGAGAGATGCTCAACAATCTTTAATGGCAACAAGAGTTAGAAGTAAGGATATGATAAATATAGCAGAAGCTACTGCAACTTACGCTGGAGATTTATTCTCTCTTGAAATGTGGGGAGGAGCTACATTTGATACAGCATATAGATTCTTAAAAGAAGACCCATGGGTAAGACTAGAAGAATTAAGAAAGAGAATACCAAACATTATGTTCCAAATGCTTATAAGAGGTGCTAATGGTGTTGGATATAAGAACTATCCAGATAATGTTATAAGAGAATTCATAAAAGAATCTGCTAAGAGTGGAATAGATGTATTTAGAATATTCGATTCACTTAACTGGTTAAAGGGAATAGAAGTAGCTTTAGATGAAACATTAAAATGTGGAAAAATAGCTGAAGTTGCATTATGTTATACTGGCGATATCTTAGATGAAACTAGAGATAAATATAGCTTAAAGTATTATGTAGATAAGGCTAAGGAAATTGAAAAGATGGGTGCTCATATACTTGCAATAAAGGATATGTCAGCTTTATTAAAGCCTTATGCAGCTAAAAAGCTTATAACTGCGTTAAAGAATGAAATTTCAATTCCAATTCAATTACATACTCATGATACTACTGGTAATGGAGTAGCAACTGTATTAATGGCAGCAGATGCTGGAGTTGATATTATAGATACAGCATTTAATAATATGTCAGGCTTAACAAGTCAACCAGCTTTAAACTCAGTTGTAGCAGCATTAAAGAATACTGATAGAGACACTGGAATTGAGTTAAATAAGATTCAAAAAATTGATGATTACTGGGGAGCAGTAAGACAAGTTTATAGTGAATTTGAATCTGACCTAAAGACTGGTAGTGCAGAAATTTACAGATATGAAATTCCTGGAGGACAATATTCAAACTTAAAACCACAAGTTGAAAGCTTTGGAATTGGACACAAATTTAATAATGTAAAACATATGTATAAGAGAGTTAATGAAATGGTTGGAGACATAATAAAGGTTACTCCTTCTTCTAAGATGGTTGGAGATATGGCAATATTTATGGTTCAAAATGATTTAACTCCAGAAAATATATGTGAAAAGGCTAAGAATATGGCATTCCCAGATTCAGTTGTATCATACTTTAAAGGTATGATGGGTCAACCAGAAGGAGGATTCCCAAAGGAACTTCAAAAAGTAGTTTTAAAGGGCGAAGAACCTATTACAGTAAGACCAGGTGAATTATTACCACCAGAAGATTTTGAAAAAGATAGAGAACACTTAAAAGAAAAGTTTAAGTATGAACCAACAAATAAAGATTTATTAAGCTATGCTTTATATCCAGATGTTTTTGAAGATTACTTAAAGTTTGTTGATGAATATGGTGATGTTAGCCGTATGGGAAGTGATGTATTCTTCCATGGACTAGCAGAAGGTGAAACTTGTGAAATAGAAGTAGAAGAAGGTAGAACCTTAATAGTTCAATTAGTAGAAATTGGCAGACATGATGAAGAAGGTAATAGAAATCTTGTATTTGAAGTTAATGGAAACAGAAGAGAAATAAAGATTAAAGATAAGACAAGAAGAGATACAGGAATTGCTACAAAGGCTGATAATACAGTTATGGCAGACCCAGAAAATAAAAATGAAGTAGGTTCAAGTATTCCAGGTAACATAAATAAAGTTCTTGTTAAAGAAGGAGACGAAGTTAAAGAAGGTCAAAGCTTAATAATAATAGAAGCTATGAAGATGGAAACTAATATAGTAGCTCCTGTATCTGGAGTTATAGAATTTATTGCTGTTAAGGAAGGACAACAAGTAAAAACTGGCGAGTTATTAATGAAGATTAAGTAATATAAAAGAGATATGCAAGAGTAATTTTTGCGTATCTCTTTTTTTATTAAAAAGTCATTCCCATTTTAAATTTTATTTAAGCTTTGTATGTTAAAATATTCATAAAGAGGTGAATTACATATGAGAATTTTAATAGTAGAAGATGAACAACAACTATCAGAAGCTTTAGGAGCTATTTTAGAAAAACATAATTATACTGTTGATAGAGTTTTTAATGGAGAAGATGGTCTTGATTATATACTCTCAAATATTTATGATTTAGTAATTTTAGATATAATGCTTCCTTTAATGAATGGATTAGATGTACTTAAAAAAGCAAGAAAAGAAGGAATAGAATGCCCTATAATTTTACTTACAGCTAAAGGAGAAGTATCTGATAAGGTGGCAGGATTAGATTGTGGAGCAGATGATTATCTTCCAAAGCCATTTTATACAGAGGAGCTTCTTGCAAGAATAAGAGCCTTAAGTAGAAGAAAAGGAGAAGTTACAAATGATAATGAACTATCTTTTGGAGATATAACTTTAAATATTGGAACTTTAGAACTTTCTACGAGCTTAAATTCAGTTAAATTAACAGCAAAGGAATTTGGTCTTTTAGAACTTCTTATTAATAGAAAAGGAAGCATTATTAATAAAGATGATATTATAAATAAACTATGGGGCTTTGAATCTGAAGCAGAGCATAATAATGTAGAGGTATATATTTCTTTTTTGCGTAGAAAGCTTACATTTTTAAAATCTAAGGTTACAATAAAAGCAATAAGAAACATAGGATATCTTTTAGAATATAAGGATGAAAAGTAAATGTTTAAAAAGTTAAAAATAAGATTTATTGTAACCACAATGACTTTACTTACCTCTATAGTTCTTCTTGTTATAATGGCTATATATATAGGAGTAAGAAGTAATAGTGAATATGAAATATTTTCTCATCTTAATGAAAGTTTAAATAGCATGAAAATGAAGCCTAACAATATGAATGGACCTATGGATAGAGATTCTCTTAATAGCATTATAGGAACTTATAATATTATCAATAATAAACTTATATATCAAACAAAATTAGATATAGAAGAGGAAGAATTAGTAGATGCAGTAAAGGAAGTTTTAAATAGTAATAAAGATAGGGGATTTATAGAGAGTGGTGACTATACTTTTGCTTATATGTATAAGAGTACTCCTTCTGGTAATATATCAATAGTTTTAAGAGAAGAAAGTAGTCATAAACAATTTCTAAAAAGGCTTATTATTACTTCTAGTATTATTGGAGTAGCTAGTCTTATATTATTATTTTTTATAAGCTTAATAATTGCAAAAAGAGCAATAAAACCAGTTGAAGAAGCATATAATTCACAAAAGAGATTTATTGCAGATGTTTCCCATGAATTAAAAACTCCACTTGCTATAATAAATACAAACATTGATTTATTAAATTCAAATAAAAATGATACTATTAAAAATCAGAAAAAATGGATTGATTATATTGCATTTCAAACTGATAGAATGTCAAAGCTTGTTAGCAACCTTTTATATCTAGCAAAAGCAGATAACAATGAAGTTCTTGGTGAGGAAGTTGAGTTCAATTTAAGTGATGTTGTTATGAACCAAGCACTAAATTTTGAAGCTATTTTATATGAAAATAATATTGAGTTAAATTGTGATATTAAAGAAAATATTTTATTTAAAGGAAACAAAGAAGGGTTTAATCAGCTTATAGGAATACTTATAGATAATGCAATAAAACATTCTTTTAAAGATACTGAAATAAAAATAATCCTAAAAGAAAATAAGCAAAAAATACATTTGTCTGTAGAAAATATAGGAGAGAATATTCCTAAAGAAGATTTAGAAAAAATATTTGAAAGATTTTACAGAGTAGATAAATCAAGAGCAAGAGAAAAAGGAGGATATGGTTTGGGACTTTCAATAGCAAAGACCATTGTGGAGAAATATAATGGAAAAATTTATGCTGAAAGTGAAAAAAATAGAACAATTTTTCATGTAGAATTATAAATTTTGTCCTAAACTATCAAAAAATATGGTATAATTAGTAGTAAAAGTTTATAAGGAGGGATATTAGCATGAAACACATAAAAACTATAAACAAAACTAATATAAAAAATAGTTTATGTAAACCAGGATGCAAAGAATGTGCAAACTCATGTCAATCAGCATGTAAGACTTCTTGTACTGTTGCAAACTTAGAATGTGAAAACTAATTAAAAAGAAGTGGCAGTAACTTTTTTGGTTACTGCTTCTTTATAATTATATGGAGGGAAATTTAGATGGCTTTTATACATAAATTTAAACAAGGTGATAAATACTTTGTATTAGATGTGAATACAGGAGCAGTCCATGTAGTGGATGAGCTTGTTTATGATATATTAGATGATGATAAATTAAAGGAAAAAGTAAATATAATAAATGAATTAAAAGGAAAATATGATGAAGAGGAAATTTCTGAGGCTTATGATGAAATACAAGAGCTTGTAAAAGAAGAAGTATTATATTCTCCCGACCAATATGAAGAAATAGCTCATAGTTCAATGGATGATAGAGATTATATAAAAGCTGTTTGTTTAAATATAATTCATGGATGTAATTTAAGATGTAAATATTGTTTTGCAGACGAAGGAGAATATCATGGACATAAAGGAGTAATGTCTGTTGAAACAGCTAAAAAGGCTATTGATTATGTAATTAAAAGAAGTGGTCCTAGAAAGAACATAGAAATAGATTTGTTTGGTGGAGAACCAACATTAATAATGGATACAATAAAAGAAATAATAAAGTATGCAAGAGAAAATGAAGCTAAGTGGAATAAAAACATAAGATTTACAATGACAACTAATGCTACTTTATTAAATGATGAAATGATGGAATTTATGGATAAAGAGATGGGTAACATTATTTTATCATTAGATGGAAGAAAAGAAGTAAATGACAAAGTAAGAATTAAACCAGATGGTTCAGGTTCTTATGATGATATACTTCCTAACATTAAAAAGATGATTTCTAAAAGAACTAAAGGAAAGACTTATTATGTAAGAGGAACATTTACAAGAGATAATGTTGATTTTTATGAAGACGTAGTTTCTATGTTAAATGAAGGTTTTAGAGAAATATCAATAGAGCCAGTAGTTTTAGAAGAAGGTCATCCTTTAGCAATAAGAGAAGAAGACCTTCCAGAAATATTTGATAACTATGATAAATTATATAATGAGATGGCAAGAAGAAAGAGAGAAGGAAAAGACGAATTCACTTTCTATCATTTCAACATAGATTTACAAGGTGGTCCTTGTGTTTATAAAAGAATTTCTGGATGTGGCTCAGGTTTTGAATATGTAGCTATAACTCCACAAGGAGATGTTTATCCATGCCATCAATTTGTTGGTAAGGAAGAATATAAGCTTGGTTCAATCTTTGATGATACTTATGATGCTGAGTTAGGAAAGAAATTTAAAAAGGCACATATATACAATAAACCTAAGTGTAGAGAATGTTGGGCTAGATTCTATTGTAGTGGAGGATGCCAAGCTAATAATGTAAACTTTAATGGTGATATGAATATACCTTATGAAATAGGTTGTAAGATGCAAAAGAAGAGAATTGAATGTGCTATAGCTTTAAAGGCTGAAGAAATTGAATAAATAAAAGGAAGATAATTATGGAATATTATCAGTTAGATAATGGCATAAAAATTATATACAAAAATACTGAATCTAAGCTAACATCAATCTCTATTGGGCTTGATGCAGGTGCAGGAGTAGAAAAAAACATTATGGGAGTTGCTCATGCAACAGAGCATATGGTATTTAAAGGGACAAAAACTAGAAGTGAATATGAAATAAATAGAATTTTTGATAAAAATTTTGCTTTCCATAATGCTATGACCAATTATTCTTATGTTATATATTATGGAAGTCTTCTAGAAGAGGATTTTGAAACAGGAATGGATATATTATCGGATATTTTAATCAATCCAACTTTTCCTAAAGATGGTTTTAAGGAAGAAATGGATGTAATACTTCAGGAGCTTAAAGAGTGGGACGAGGATATAAATCAGTATTGTGAGGATAGATTATTTTTTAATGCTTTTAAGGAAAATAGATTAAAGTATCCTATTATTGGGAGTGTAGAAGGATTGAAAAATATGACTTTAGAAGATTTAAAGGAATTTTATAAAGAAAATTATGTTCCATCAAATACATCAATAGCTGTTGTGTCGTCACTAGATTTTAATAGTGTTAAAGAAATTATAAACAGATTTTTTGGTGGATGGAAATTTAGAAAAAGATTAAAAACATTTTCTTCACTTGAAACTCCAAAAAAAGGAGAGTTCATTGAAGAAAAAGATGGAATTAAGGTAAGCAGAGTTGAAATGATATTTCCAATAAAAGAATTAACAGAACTAGAGTTAAAAATGCTTAAGCTTTTTGATGCATATTTCTGTGTTGGAGCAGATTCTGTATTATTTGATAAACTTAGAACTAAAAATGGATTAGTATATGATGTATGTAGTGAAATAGATTATGATAAAGATGTTAAGCTTTATAAAATAATGTTCACCACATCTAAAAAAAATGTTAAAAAGGCAATAAATCTTGTTAAAGAATCTATTAAAGAGGTAAAAAATGATGCAACTTCTTTAGATGAAGAAAGAATAAAAGAATTATGCAAAAATATAAAACTTAGACAACTTTTTAAAGAAGAGCAAACTATACAACTTGCAAAAGAAATTTCAAAATATAGTGTTATGTTTAATGATTATAAAGTATATGAAAATATGTTAGAAAATATGGATAATATACTTGTAAAAGAAATGTTAGCTATTGGTAATCAGGTTCTTAAACAAGCAACAATTCAAGTTATTAATCCAAGGGGGTAAAAATGGATTTACCTTTATTAGAAACATTAATAAATTATAAAAATGAAAATAACATAGCTTTTTCAATGCCTGGAAATAAAGATGGACAAGCTTTTAAAAGAGATTCTAAAGGCAAAGAATTTATAGAAAGCTTAGGCTCTTTAGATATTACTGAAGTTGAACCATTAGATAATCTTCACCATCCAGAAGGAGTTATTAAAGAAGCACAAGAAAAATTAAGAAAGCTTTATAAATGCAAAAAAGCTTTCTTCATGGTTAATGGAAGTACAGGAGGAATTTTATCTTCTATGTTTTCTGCATTTAATGAAGGAGATGAAGTTTTAGTTGAAAGAAACTGTCATAGAGCAGTGTATAATGGGCTTATTTTAAGAAAACTTAAGGTTATATATATAGAACCTAAAGTTTGTGAAGAAGGATATTTTCTTCCACCAGATGAAGAAAGAATATATAAGGCTTTAAAAAAGTCAAAAAATCCAAAAGGAATTATAATAACTTACCCTAATTATTTTGGAATATCCTATGATATTGAAAATGTAGTGTGTAAGTTAAAAAAAATGGGATTAAAAGTTATAATAGATGAGGCCCATGGAGCACATTATGGAATAAGTGAAAAACTTCCAAAATCGATGGCATCTTTAGGTGATTATGTTATTACTAGTGCACATAAAACATTACCTGCATTAACTGGAGGGTCTTTTGTTTTTGTAAATGATGAGTGTGAAAAAGCTGAATTTTATATAAGTGCTTTTATGACAACTTCACCATCATATCTTATAATGGCATCATTAGATTATGCAAGACATTACTTGGAAAATTACGGAAAAACAGACTTTGAAAAATTAATTGATATATGTGAAAAAAAGCGAGAAGAGATTAATAATCTTGGAAAAGTTAAAGTTATAGGAAATGAAAATCTTCCTAAAGGATATATAATAGATAAAGCAAGATATTTAATTATTCTTCCAATAGGGTATAGTGGCCACAAATTTCTTAATTATTTAAGAAAAGAAGGAATTCAAGGAGAGATGAGTTTTTCTTCTGGAGTTGTTTTGCTTTTAGCTCCATGCAATGGAGAAGAGGGTTTAAATAAGCTTTATGATGTTATAAAAAATATGGATATGGAAAAACTAAAAGATGAAAAACTAGGTGTAAGCTTTAGAGAAGAAGTTCCTAAGAAAATTTTTGAACCCTATGAGATCTTTAATTTCAAAGAAGAAAGCTGTACTTTAGAAAAAGGGGAAGGAAGGATAGTTAAAGAGGCAATAGTTCCTTATCCTCCAGGAATACCTATTATATCTCCAGGGGAAATGTTGACTAAAAATATTATTGAAGATATAAAAGGATATTTAAAATTTGGATGTACAGTGTTAGGAGTTAATAAAAATAAAATTAAAGTTATAGAAAATAATAAAGAGTAAAAAATAAGAAGATAACAATAGTTTTTATAAAAAATAATAAAAATTAAATACATATAGGGAAAAACTTGGTATAATAAAGGTGTTAATCTAAGTTTTTAGGAGGGGAATATGAGCAAAAAAATTGAAGAAATGTCTGATAAGTTAAATAAAAGAAATGAAGAGAAAGGAGATGCTCTTACTTTTTTTATTGGACTTGTAGTATTTTGTGTAGGTGCATTTATGATATTTAAAAATACTGATGTACATACAGCCTTTAGATTTGGAGGATGGTTTAGTTTTATGAATAACTTTCCAACAGGTGTAGTACTTCTTCCATTAATCATAGGGGTAATGATTTTATTTTTTAGTGATAATTCCATACTAGGATGGCTTTTTGTTATAGTTGGTTTAGCAATAATATTAGTTGGAATATTAATGGGTCTTGAAATAACATTTAGAAGAACAGATTTATTTACAACTATTATGATGTATGGAATGACAGCAGCAGGTGTAGGTTTAATACTAAAGGGCTTATATGGAAAGTCAAGAAAATAAAATGAAAGAAGGAAAGTAATAATGATTTCTAATAAAATGGAAAAGCTAGTAAAAGGTAGTTCCACAATAAGAGCTATGTTTGAAGAAGGAAAAAAATTATCAGCAAAATATGGAGAAGAAAATGTATTTGATTATAGTTTAGGAAATCCCAATGTAGAACCACCAGAAGAGGTTAAAAAGGCCATTATAGATATAATTAATGAAGAACCTCAAAACTTGGTTCATGGATATATGAACAATGCAGGATATGAAGATGTAAGAAAGAAAATTGCAGATTTTATAAATGAAAAGAATAATACAAATCTTACAGAAAATAATATAGTGATGACCTGTGGAGCAGCTGGAGGACTAAACATTATATTAAAAACATTATTGAATCCAGAAGATGAGGTTATTGTAATAGCACCATTTTTTGGAGAGTATCAAAATTATGTTAATAACTTTGATGGAAAGCTTGTAGTTGTTCAATCAAATAAAGAAACATTCCAACCAGATATAGAAGCATTAGAAAAAGGAATTACACCAAAAACAAAGGCAATAATAATAAATACGCCTAATAATCCAACAGGAGTAATATATTCTGAAGAATCATTAACAAAGATGGCAGAGGTACTTAAAAAGAAGGAAAAAGAGTATGGAACAAGTATATATCTTATATCTGATGAGCCTTATAAAGAAATAGCTTATGATGGAGCAGAAGTACCATTTCTTCTAAATTATCATAAAAATTCTTTCATAGGATATTCATATAGTAAATCATTATCACTACCAGGAGAAAGAATAGGATATGTTGTAGCAAATAGTGAAATGGATGATTATGAAGATATTATACAATCATTAAATGTTGCAAATAGAATATTAGGATTTGTAAATGCTCCTTCATTATTCCAAAGAGTTATAGGAAGAATATTAGGAGCAGAAGTTGATGTAAATATCTATAAGAAAAATAGAGATTTATTATATAATCATTTAATAAGCTTAGGCTTTGAATGTGTAAAGCCACAGGGAGCATTTTACTTATTCCCGAAATCATTAATACCAGATGATAAGGCTTTTGCAGAAGCTGCAAAAAAATATAATTTATTAATTGTTCCAGGCTCATCTTTTGGATGTCCAGGATACTTTAGATTATCTTATTGTATAAGTTATGAAAAGATAGAAAAATCATTACAAGCATTTACTAAATTGGCAGAAGAATTTAAATAAATATTGACTTACAAAGAATAATAGTATATATTAATAAATAAATTAATAATTCAAAGATAATGATAAGGAAGAGTATTATAAATAAGACCTTTAAAGAGAGCGAAGGTACAGGTGAAAGCTTCGTAGGATTATTTTTAAGAAGGCAGCCTTTGAATCTTATGCTGAGAACTAAGTTTAAACTTAATGTAGGCATTAACGTATCCCTTACGTTATAAAGGGAGAATATATTAATTATATTCTACTAAAGAAAGTAAAATATTTTACTTAAATTAGGGTGGTACCACGAGATTTTAGCTTCGTCCCTTTGCTTGGGATGAGGCTTTTTTTATTAATAATAGGAGGATTAAAAATGGAAGAGATTTTAGAAATTCTAGAACAAAACAGTAGATATACAGATGAACAAATTGCTACAATGGTTGGCAAAACTGTAGAAGAAGTTAGAGAAGCAATAAGAGATTATGAAGAAAAAAGCATAATAGCTGGATACACAACTCTTGTCAATTGGGAAAATACAGGAAAGGAAGTTATTACTGCTATTATAGATGTAAAGGTAATTCCTCAAAGAGGAGATGGCTTTGATAAGGTTGCAGAAAGGATATATAAATTTCCACAAGTTAAAGCATGTTATTTAATGTCTTCTGGAGGTTTTGATTTATCTGTTATAGTTGAAGGAAAAACAATGAAAGAGGTTGCATCATTTGTGGCAAATAAATTAGCTTGTCAAGAATATGTTTCAGGAACAGCAACTCATTTTGTATTAAAAAAATATAAAGACCATGGAACTATATTTAAAGAAGAAAAATTTGATGATAGGGAGGATATATTTATATGATAATTGAAGATATGATAAGACCTGAAGTGAAAAACATGCCTCCATCAGGGATAAGAAAGTATTTTGATATAATAAATGAAATGGATGATGTTATTTCTCTTGGAGTAGGTGAACCAGATTTTGTTACCCCTTGGAATGTGCGTGAAGCAGGAATATATTCATTAGAAAAAGGACATACTCATTACTCTTCTAATGCTGGATTTATAGAATTAAGAAAAGAAATTTCAAAATATTTATATAGAAAATTTGATTTAGAATATTCTCCAGATGATGAAATAATAGTAACTGTTGGAGGAAGTGAAGGAATAGATATAGCACTAAGAGCTTTAGTAGGCCCTGGAGATGAGGTTATTGTTCCAGAGCCTAGCTTTGTAGCTTATAAAGGCTGTACTGCATTTACAGGGGCAACTCCAAAGGTATTAAACCTTAAAGCAGAAAATGATTTTAAGCTTACAGCAAAAGAATTAGAAGAAGCAATTACAGAAAAAACAAAGGTTGTTATAGTCCCATTTCCTAATAATCCAACAGGGGCAATAATGACTAGAGAAGAATTAAAGCCAATAGTTGAAGTTTTAGCAAAAAAAGATGTAATTGTAATTTCTGATGAAATTTATGCTGAGCTTTCTTATGATAAACCTCATGTATCTATAGCAAGTTTCCCGGAAATAAAGGACAAGACATTAGTTATAAATGGATTTTCAAAGGCATATGCAATGACTGGATGGAGACTTGGATATTTATGTGGAAATAAAGCATTAATAAGCCAGATGAAAAAAATACATCAATATGCTATAATGTGTTCTCCTACAACTGCTCAATATGCTGCAATAGAAGCATTAAAGAGTGGAGATGATAGTGTTAATAAAATGGTAAGAGAATATAACAGAAGAAGAAGAGTATTAGTAGATGGATTTAGAAAATTAGGACTAGAATGTTTTGAACCATTAGGAGCATTTTATGTATTTCCTTCTATTAAATCTACAGGTCTTACTTCAGATGAATTTTGTGAAAAACTTTTAATTAATGAAAAAGTTCTTGTAGTTCCAGGAAATGCTTTTGGTGAATGTGGTGAAGGCTTTGTAAGGGCTTGTTATGCTTCATCAATGGAAAATATAATAGAAGCATTAAAAAGAATAGAAAGATTTTTAAAGGAAATTAAATAATAACTATACTAAAGCACTTTTTATATGTTATACTTTCAAGGAACAACAGAAAAAACTCGTATATACTTAGAAATATGGTCTAAGAGTATCTACTTGCTAACCTTAAAATGGCAAACTACGAGGTGAGTGTTTTAGAATAATATATTCTAAGTTATTTGCACCTCAAATTTATTTTGAGGTGTTTTTTTATGTAGGAGGTAATGATGGAAGAAACAAAAGAAATTTTAAAAGATGATGAACTGCTGTATGGAATTGATGATAAGCCTAATATCATGACACAAATACTTTTAGGTTTTCAAAACATATTTGCAGCCTTTGGAGGAATAATTGCAGTACCACTTGTTATTTCTAATGCATTAGGATTTAACACAGCAATGTCAACTACAGTTATGAGTGCTTGTATTTTAGCAGCTGGAATAGCAACTGTAATACAATCTAAAGGAATAGGAAAAGTAGGGGCAAGAGTGCCATGTATAATGGGAACAGACTTTACATTTGTCTCACCTTCAATAACAGTTGGCTCTATTGCAGGAATGCCTGGAATAGTAGGAGCAGCAATACTTGGTTCAATAGTTGAAATTATTTTAAGCTTCTTTATAAAACCACTTATGAAGCTTTTTCCACCATTAGTTACTGGAACTGTTGTATGTTTAATAGGATTAACATTAATTCCTGTTTCTATGGATTGGGCAGCTGGTGGAAGTGGTGCATCTGATTATGGCAGCCTTATGAATGTTGGAATTTCAATTTTTGTATTAATAATAACTCTTTTACTAAACAGATATGCAAAAGGCATTGTAAGCAGTGCTTCAGTGCTTATAGGAATGGTTATTGGATATATAATTTGTATACCACTTGGAAAAGTAGATTTTACTATTGTTAAGGAAGCAAAATGATTTGCTCTTCCAAATATCTTTGCATATGGAGTAGACTTTAATATAAAATATGTTCTTGCATTTATTCCTGCCTATATAGTAACTACCATAGAAACTGTTGGGTGCTTAACAACAATATGCCAAGTATCAAAAATAAAGGCAGATGACAAGATTATAGGTAGAGGAGTTTTTGCAGATGGAATAGGAAGTTCAATAGCAGGAGCTGTAGGAACATTCCCAAATACAACATTTAGCCAAAATGTAGGTCTTATTCCTCTTACTAAAAATGCTAGTAGAGCAGTAGCTATAATGGCTGGTATTATTCTAATAATACTTGGATTTTTCCCAAAATTTGCAGCGTTAATAAATACAATTCCTCAAGCAGTACTTGGAGGTGTTGGAATTGTTATGTTTGGAACAATAGCAGCAGCAGGTATAAAAACATTAAGTACAGTACATATAAATAACAGAAATCTATTAATAATAGCAGCTTCAGTTGGACTAGGTCTTGGAGTAACATTTAGACCAGATTTTGTTTCTAATCTTCCACAAGGATTAAATATGATATTTTCATCTGGAATATCAACTGGAACTATAACAGCACTTATATTAAATAAGATACTAAAAGAAGAAAAATAGGAAAGAAGGCAAGTAAAATGGAAAAATTATGTGAAAGAATTTTAGAAGAAGGACAAGCACTTAGTGAAAATGTTCTTAAAGTAGATTCATTTTTAAATCATGGAGTAGATTCTAAACTTATGTATGAAATAGGAACATGCTTTAAGGAATACTTTCAAGATAAGGGTGCAACAAAAATTTTTACAATAGAAAGTTCAGGAATTGCACCAACTGTAATGACAGCACTTCAAATGAATCTTCCTATGGTTACTTTAAAAAAACAAACCTCTAAAATATTAAATGGAGAGGTCTATCAAACAACAGTACATTCATTTACTAAAAATTCTGATTATGAACTTACACTTTCAAAGAAGTTTATAAATAAAGATGACAATATAATTATAATTGATGATTTTTTAGCTAATGGAGAAGCAGCTCTTGGAGCAATAAGACTTGTTGAAGAAGCAGGAGCAAAGGTATGTGGAATAGGAATAGTTATAGAAAAATCATTTCAGCCAGGAAGAGCAATGCTAGAAGAAAAAGGATATGATATTTATTCTCTTGCAAGAATAAAAAAATTAGGAAAAGATTTAATTGAATTTATTTAGTTAAATATATTTAAAAAGGCTGTACATCTTTTGGTGTACAGCCTTTTTGTTATTAAAAGTTGTGGCGTTTTGTCTAAATTATAATTTTTATTTATATTCTCCGTATGGCATTTGAGGTGTATCTTTATATAAAAGATCTGAATATGTTGGAATTGGCCAATATTTCTTTCCAACTAATAATTCTAGAGCATCAGCAGATTCTCTAACCTTATCCATTTGAGCTATTATTTCAGATTGATAGAATCTAGCTAAAGATTCAGTATCTTCGCATTCATCAGTCTTAGTTAATAATTCATCTAATTTAGTAACATCAGTATATAAAGTATCTTCTAAAACAGAAGCTTTATTTAATACTCCAGTTTCATATCCAAATACAGATATACCAGCAGCTTTCTTAGCAACAACTGTATCACTTAAATCCTTCATAAATGAAAGTACTGCAGGTAAAATGTCTTTATGAATCATTTGAGACATTGTTAATGCTTCTATGTTAATTGTTTTAGCATATTCTTCTAATAATATTTCAAGTCTTGATCTCATTTCACATTCAGTAAATACATGATGCTTTGTGAATACTTCAATATTCTTTGGATCAACAAAGTGAGGAAGAGCATCAACAGTAGTCTTAAGATTTAATAGACCTCTCTTTTCAGCTTCTACAACCCATTCATCAGAGTAGTTGTTTCCATTGAATATTATTCTATTATGTTCTTTTAAAGTCTTAACTATTAACTTGTTAAGAGCAACTGTAAAGTCTTCTGTGCTTGCTTCTAATTCATCAGCAAAATCCTTTAAAGCATCAGCAACTATAGTGTTAAGAGTTATGTTTGGTCCTGCTACTGAGAATGTTGAACCAAGCATTCTAAATTCAAACTTATTTCCAGTGAATGCAAATGGAGAAGTTCTGTTTCTATCAGTTGTATCACTTGGGAAGCTTGGTAAAGTATGAACTCCTAATTCTATAGTAGTCTTTCCTTTAGCAACATATTCTGAACTATCTTCTATTGATTTTAATATATCAGTAAGTTCATCTCCAAGGAACATAGAAACTATTGCAGGAGGTGCTTCATTAGCTCCTAAACGATGGTCATTACCAGCGTTTGCAACAGATATTCTTAATAAATCTTGATATTTATCAACAGCCTTAATAACTGCACATAAGAATGTTAAGAATTGAGCATTTTCTGCAGGAGAATCTCCTGGTTCTAAAAGGTTCTTTCCTGTATCAGTAGAAATTGACCAGTTGTTATGTTTTCCTGAACCATTGATACCTTTAAATGGTTTTTCATGTAAAAGACAAGCTAATCCATTCTTTTTAGCAACTCTTTTCATTAATTCCATTGATAATTGGTTGTGGTCTGTAGCAACATTTGTAGTTCCAAAGATTGGAGCCATTTCATGTTGAGCTGGAGCAACTTCATTATGTTCAGTTTTAGAAAGAATTCCAAGTTTCCATAATTCTTCATCTAATTCTTTCATGTATGCTGCAACTCTTGGTTTTATGCTTCCAAAGTAGTGGTCGTCCATTTCTTGTCCTTTAGGAGGCATTGCACCGATAAGTGTTCTTCCTGTTAATTTAAGGTCTAATCTTTCTTCATATAATTTTTGGTCAACTAAGAAGTATTCTTGTTCAGGTCCAACAGTTGTTATAACCTTTTTAACTTCATCATGTCCAAATAACTTTAATATTCTTAATGCTTGAACATCTAAAGCTTCCATTGAACGTAATAAAGGAGTCTTTTTATCAAGAACTTCACCAGAATATGAATAGAAAACAGTTGGAATACATAAAGTATCTTCTTTTATGAAAGCATAAGAAGTAGGGTCCCAAGCTGTATATCCTCTAGCTTCAAAAGTTGCTCTTAATCCACCTGATGGGAAACTTGAAGCATCTGGTTCACCTTTAATAAGTTCTTTACCTGAGAATTCCATTATAACTGTTCCATCATCTTTAGGTGAAATAAAGCTATCATGTTTTTCAGCAGTTATTCCTGTCATTGGTTGGAACCAGTGAGTAAAGTGAGTAGCTCCTTTTTCTATAGCCCAATCCTTCATTGAATTTGCAACTACATTAGCAACTTCTAATGTAAGTTTTTTACCGCTTTTAATAGTAGCAGTTAAATCTTTATAAACTTGCTTTGGTAATCTTTCTTTCATAACTTTGTCATTAAAGACCATGCTACCAAATATTTCTGGTACGCTAGTAACGTTAGTACTCATAATTAAATCTCTCCTTTAATTTTGGTATTTTCATAAAAAAAGACGCCGTAGGACCAATTCCTACAGCGCCTTTGCTGTTTATGTTGTTATTATAAACTCATAATTTAAAAAAATCAAGACTAAATTTAAAATATTGACAAAAAAATTTATATAAATTAAAATGTTGTTTAGGACAAAGGCGTTCTTAATTTTTGTGTATAAAATTTAATATACACGTTATTAATATGCCTTTTTTTGTTTTTATAGAAATACCTATCTATAAATGTATGATAACTTTTTAATTTTGCAGATATATAAATAAAAACCTTAAAAGGCAATGAACTTTTTAACTTGGAGGGATTAATATTGATTATAGATGCAAAAAATTTAAGTTATATAGAAATAAATGAAATAATAAAAAATTCAAAAGAAGAAAAAATTACTTTAGAGAATTTAGAAGGTAAAAGATATATTGCAAGTAAAATAAAAAATAAAAAACTAATTCTAAAAGGAAACTTAGGAAGTAAAGTGGGAAAGGAATTAGAAAAAACAGATATTTTTCTTGATGGGAATTGCGAAGATGCTATTGGAGATAGTATGAAAAGTGGTAAAATAGTAGTGAATGGAAACTGTGGTGATGCACTTGGCTATTCTATGCAAGGAGGAAAAATATTTGTTAAAGGAAATGCTGGATATAGGGTTGGAATACATATGACCCAAAAACAAGATGATGCTTCTGTTATTATTATAGGGGGAAGTGTTGGAGATTTTCTTGGAGAATCTCAAAGGAACGGAAAAATTATTGTTTTAGGACTTAATAGTGATGAATGTCCAGTAGGAAAGTATTGTGCATCAGAAATAAATGGAGGAAGCATTTATATAAGAAGTAAAAGGAAACCGGAAGAATTATTTAATGATGCTATATGTGAAGAACTAAAAAATGGACTAGAAATAGAAAATTATTTAAGAGAATTTTCTGAGGAGTTTAAAGTAAACTTTGATGAATTAATAAATAGTAAATATTTTAAAATCTCATCTAATAAAAAGTTACTATAAGATAATTTTAATAAATATATTAAATATTAGGAGGAATTTATATTGGATCAGGCAATAACTGATATTTTAGATTTCGTAGAAGAAAATGATATTAAATTTATAAGATTACAGTTTTGTGACATATTTGGAAATATAAAAAATATTTCAATAATGTCATCACAGTTAAAGAAAGCATTCTTAACAGGTATAAGTTTTGATGCTTCATCTATTGATGGATTTTTAAATGTCGAAGAATCAGATTTATTTTTATTTCCAGACCCATCAACATTAAGTATTTTACCATGGAGACCTCAACAGGAAAAGGTTGCACGTTTTTACTGTACTATAAAAAAACCTAATGGAGAACCATTTGAGGGAGACTCTAGAACAATATTAAGTAAGACAATAGAAGAATTATGGAAGATGGGTTATACTGCAAAAGTAGGTCCAGAGTGTGAATTCTATTTATTTAAGACAGACGAATCAGGTGAGCCACGTCTTATTCCTCATGATAAGGCTGGTTATTTTGATGTAGCACCTGTTGATAAAGGAGAAAATGTAAGAAGAGAAGTATGCCTTACTTTAGAGCAAATGGGACTTGTATTAGAAAGCTCACATCATGAATCAGGTCCAGGTCAAAATGAAATAGATTTTAAACATGATACTGGATTAGTTTCAGCTGATAATTTTATAACAACTAAAATAGCAATAAAAACAATTGCAAGTTTAAATGGATTATATGCAAGTTTCTTACCAAAACCATTAAAAAATGAAAGTGGTTCAGGATTTCATATAAATTTATCTATTGCAAAAGATGGTAAAAATTTATTTAAAACAGAAAATGGACACTCACAAGAAGCTGAAAGCTTTATAGCTGGAATATTAGACAGGCTTAAGGAAATAACAGCAATATTAAATCCAACAGTAAATTCTTATAAAAGATTTGGAAGTCATGAAGCACCAAAATATGTAACATGGTCACATAAAAATAGATCTCAACTTATAAGAATACCTGCATCTACAGGAGAATATAGCAGGATGGAGTTAAGAAGTGCAGATTGTACATGTAATCCATATTTAGCATTTACAGTTTTATTACAAGCTGGAATGGAAGGAATAAGAAAGAAAAAGATTCTTCCTAAAGCAACTGATGTAAATTTATATAAGTTAAGTGACGAGGAATTAGAAAAGTATGAAAAGCTTCCAGAAAATCTTTTAGAAGCTATAGAAGAGATGGAAAAGAGTAGTTTTGTAAGAAATATTTTAGGAGATTTCCTATTTTATAAGTTTATAAAAGCTAAGAAGAAAGAATGGATGGATTATAAAAATAATTGCAAAGCTGAAGACAGTATAAGTGAATGGGAAATTGCAAATTATTTCTATAAACTTTAACATGTCTTCAGGGGGTGCTAAATGGATAAGATATTACTTGTATGTAGCTCTATAAAGGGGACAAAGGTTTTTGCTGAATATTTAAAAGATATAGGGTATAATAATATAGATGCTGAATCAAATGGAGCATCTGCAAGAAGAAGGTTACTACATGATGAATATAGTCTTATAATAATAGATACTCCTCTAACTGATGAATTTGGAAGTGATTTAGCTATTAAAATAACACAACAAGGGCTTACGGGAGTTATTTTAATTACTAAGTCTGAAAATGCAGATATGGTAGGGGCAAAGCTAGAACAATATGGAATATTCGTAATTCCAAAGCCTTTTAGTAAATCAATTTTTTATCAAGGCGTAAGATTTGTTTTTACTTCTTTAAGAAGAGTAAATGCTATGAAAACTCAGCAGGATAAACTTATGAAAAAGGTTGACGATATAAGAGTAGTAAACAGAGCAAAATGCATTTTGATTCAATATAGAAATATGACAGAAGAAGAAGCACATAAATATCTTGAAAAGGAAGCAATGGATACTAGAGTTAGCAAAAGAGAGCTAGCAGAAAAAATAATTAATTATTATGAGGTGTAGTCTATGAAATTTACAAAAATGCATGGTATAGGCAATGACTATATATATTTTAATTGCTTAGAAAAAGAAATTGAAAATCCAGAGGAGCTATCTATAAAGTTAAGTGACAGACATTTTGGAGTTGGTGGAGATGGAATAGTTTTGATTTTGCCATCTGATAAAGCAGATTTTAGAATGAGAATGTTCAATGCTGATGGTTCAGAAGGGAAAATGTGTGGTAATGCTACAAGATGCATTGGTAAATATGTATATGAGAAAGGCATAACAAATAAGAGAGAAATAACATTAGAAACTTTATCAGGAATAAAAACACTAAAGCTTAGTGTTAATGAAGAAAATAAGGTTGAAAGTGTTGAAGTTAATATGGGAGAAGCTATATTAAAGGCTTCAGAAATTCCAGTTAAATTTGATAAAGAAAAAGTTATAAATGAAAGAGTTAAGATTGCTGATTCTGAGTATAATATAACTTGTGTATCTATGGGAAATCCTCATTGTGTTGTGTATATGGATGAAATTGATGATTTAGACTTAGAAAAGTTAGGACCTAAATTTGAAAATGATTCTATATTTCCAGAAAGAGTTAATACTGAATTTATAAAAGTAATAGATGAAAATACCTTAAAAATGAGAGTTTGGGAAAGAGGTAGTGGAGAAACATGGGCATGTGGTACAGGAGCATGTGCAGCAGTTGTTTCATCTGTTTTAAATGGTTATTGCAAATATGACACTCCAATAAAAATTAAACTTCTTGGAGGAGAATTATCAATAAAATTTATGAAAAATGGTTTGGTTTATATGTCAGGACCAGCAGAATTTGTATTTGAAGGAAGTATTGAAAATGAATAAAAAGTATATATTTGTAACTGGTGGAGTTGTATCAGGATTAGGAAAAGGAATTACGGCTGCATCACTTGGAAGATTATTAAAATGCAGAGGATTAAAAGTAGCAGCTCAAAAGTTTGACCCATATATTAATATAGACCCAGGAACTATGAGCCCATTTCAACATGGAGAAGTTTTTGTTACTGATGATGGAGCAGAAACAGACTTAGATTTAGGACATTATGAAAGATTTATTGATGAAAGCTTAAATAAATATTCTAATATTACAACAGGTAAGGTTTATTGGAATGTTTTAAACAAAGAAAGAAGAGGAGAATACTTAGGAGAAACAGTTCAAGTTATTCCTCATATAACTAATGAAATAAAGAATCAAGTTTACTTACTTGGAGAAAAAACTAAGGCTGATATAATAATAACTGAAATTGGAGGAACTGTTGGTGATATAGAATCTCAACCATTTTTAGAAGCCATAAGACAGGTTTCTTTAGAAGTTGGAAGAGAAAATTGCTTATTTATACATGTAACACTAATTCCTTTCCTACAAGGCTCAGAAGAATTAAAATCAAAACCAACTCAACACAGTGTAAAAGAATTACAAGGCTTAGGAATATCTCCTAACATAATAATATGTAGATGCGATAGACCAGTAACAGAAGAAGTTAAGCACAAGATTTCACTTTTCTGTAACATTAAAAAGGATTGTGTAATTGAAAATAGCACATTACCAGTATTATATGAAGCACCTTTAATGCTTGAAAAGAGCAATTTTTCAGAAGTAGTATGTAGAGAACTTGGAATTAAAGGAACTACATGTGATTTAACTGAATGGACTGCTATGGTAGAGAAGGTTAAAAATGCAACTGAAACTATAAAAATAGCTATAATAGGTAAGTATGTACAACTTCATGATTCTTATCTTTCAGTAGTTGAAAGCTTAAAGCATGCAGGTTTTGCTAATGACTTAAAGGTTGAAATAGAATGGATTGACAGTGAAGAAATAATTAAAGAAACAGTAGCTGAAAAACTTAAGGACTGCAAAGGTGTTGTTGTTCCAGGAGGTTTTGGTAATAGAGGTGTTGAAGGTAAAATAGAAGCTGTTAGATATGTCAGAGAAAACAACATACCATTTTTAGGAATATGCTTAGGAATGCAAGTTGCAGCCATAGAGTTTGCTAGAAATGTTTTAGGATATAAAGATGCAAATTCAAGAGAATTTGATGAACTTTCAAAGCATACTGTAATAGATATAATGGAGAGCCAAAAAGGTATTACAGATATGGGAGGAACAATGAGACTTGGTCTTTACCCATGTAAGATAAAAGTAGGCAGCAAGCTTTATGAAGCTTATGGAAAAGATTTTATAGAAGAAAGACATAGACATAGATTTGAATTCAATAATGAATTTAGAGAAGAGTATATTAAAAATGGGATGGACTTTGGAGGATTATCTCCAGATGGAAGATTAGTTGAATCTGTGGAAATAGATAAAAATGATTTCTTTGTTGGAGTTCAATATCATCCAGAATTTTTATCAAGACCTAATAGACCACATCCATTATTTGTTGCATTAATAAAAGCTGCAAAGAAAAATATGTAAATAAATTAATTTGTATAAAAGTTATAAAAATAATGATATAATAATATGGAATTAAATAAAAGGTTGAACATTTAAAAGAGAGAAACCAAATACATATTTATAAATTGGAGGATAAAAATGATAAAAATTAATGAAAACTTTCTTAAGTTACAAGACAGCTATTTATTTTCAACAATAGCTAAAAAGGTTAATGAATATAAGGCTGCAAATCCAGATAAAGAGGTAATTTCACTAGGAATTGGTGATGTTACACAACCACTTTGTGCACCTGTAATAGAAGCATTACATAATGCTGTTGATGATATGGCTCATAAAGAAACATTCCATGGATATGGACCAGAACAAGGATATGCATTTTTAAAAGATGTATTAAAAGAATATTATGGAGAACACAATGTAGAATTATCTACTGATGAAATATTTGTAAGTGATGGAGCTAAGAGTGATTTAGGAAATCTATTAGATATCTTCTCAACAGAAGCAGTTGCATTAATTCCAGACCCAGTTTATCCAGCTTATGTTGATACAAATGTTATGAGTGGTGGAAGAAAGATAAACTATATGAACGGAAATGCAGAAAATGGATTCTTACCAATGCCAAGTGATGATTTAGAAGGAGATTTAATATACCTTTGTTCTCCAAACAATCCAACAGGAGCTGTTTATACAAGAGAACAATTAACTAAATGGGTTGAATTTGCAAAGAAAAAAGGAGCAATAATTTTATTTGATGCTGCTTATGAAGCATTTATTTCAGATGAAAATATTCCTCACAGCATATATGAAATAGAAGGAGCAAAATCTTGTGCAATAGAAATATGTTCATTATCAAAAACAGCAGGATTTACTGGTGTTAGATGTGGATATACTATAGTTCCAATGGAATTAGAAGTTGGAGGAGTTGCTTTAAATAAGTTATGGCTTAGAAGACAAACAACTAAATTTAATGGAGTACCTTATATAGTTCAAAAGGGTGCTGCTCAAGTATTCTCTAAAGAAGGAAGAAAAGCAACAGGAGAAGTTATAAAGTATTATAAAGAAAATGCTAAGATAATAGGTGCTGCTTTAACTGAAATGGGAATAGAATATGTTGGAGGAGAAAACTCTCCATATGTATGGTTAAAGTGTCCAAATGGAATGAAATCTTGGGATTTCTTTGATTTACTTTTAAAAGAAGCAAATGTAGTTGGAACACCAGGTGTTGGATTTGGTAATAATGGAGAAGGATACTTCAGACTTACTTCATTTGGTGATAGAGAAAATGTTATAAAGGCTGTAGAAAGAATAAAGAAATTAGATTGCCTTAAGTAATTAGAATAAGAAAACTGCTTATTTTGAAATTAAATTCAAAATAAGCAGTTTTTTTATTATAAAAATTGAAGATGTTTGAAAACTCCACCTTTTGTTTCAAAATGGTGATACGTATAAAATAATATCACTATTTTTAATAAATTTCAATTTGTATGTATATATGAATAAGCAATAGAGGAATACTATAAAGAACATACATAATATTAATTTATTTCAAAAACATAAATATAAAATTTACATCAATATTTTCTTATGTCATAATAACTAAATGAATTTTAACCAAAATACTAAAAATAAGAACGGAGAGGTAAAAAATGAAAGTTGGATTTGATCATGTAAAATATTTAGAGGAGCAATCAAAATACATATTAGAAAGAGTAAATAACTATGATAAGCTTTATTTAGAATTTGGAGGAAAACTTCTTTATGATATGCATGCAAAGAGGGTTTTACCAGGGTTTGATGAAAATGCAAAAATAAAATTACTTTGTAAATTAAGAGAAAAAGTAGAAGTAATTATTTGTGTTTATGCAGGTGATATTGAAAGAAACAAGATAAGAGGAGACTTTGGAATAACCTATGATATGGATGTTTTAAGACTTATAGATGATTTAAGAAGCTATAATTTAGATGTAAATAGTGTTGTTATAACAAGATTTAACGACCAGCCTTCAACCACTGTATTTATAAACAAGTTAGAGAGAAGAGGAATAAAGGTTTATAAACACAGAGCTACAAAGGGATATCCAACAGATGTTGATACAATAGTAAGTGATGAAGGTTATGGAAAAAATCCTTACATAGAAACTTCAAAACCAATAGTTGTAGTTACAGCTCCAGGGCCAGGAAGTGGTAAGCTTGCTACATGTTTAAGCCAATTATATCATGAATATAAAAGAGGAAATTCAGCAGGATACTCTAAATTTGAAACTTTCCCTGTTTGGAATGTTCCATTAAAACATCCTCTTAATATAGCATATGAGGCAGCTACAGTTGATTTAAAAGATGTGAATATGATTGATTCTTTCCATATGGATGCTTATAACAAGGTAGCAGTAAACTATAATAGAGATATTGAATCTTTTCCAGTGTTAAAAAGAATAATAGAAAAAATAACAGGAAAAGAATCTATATATAAATCTCCTACAGATATGGGTGTAAATAGAGTTGGTTATGGAATAATTGATGATGAAGTGGTAAAGGAAGCCTCAAAACAAGAAATAATAAGAAGATATTTTAAAACAGGCTGTGAATATAAAAAGGGTTATGTAGATAAAGAAACCTATAATAGAGCAAAGTTAATTATGGATGAAGTAAATCTTAAAGAAGAAGATAGAAAAGTAGTACCAGTTGCTAGAGAAAAGACTAATGAACTAAGAAAAAATTCTAATAATGATATTTGTTCAGCAGTAGCATTAGAGCTTCAAGATGGAACAATACTTACAGGAAAAAGTTCAGAAATAATGGATGCAACAGCAGCTGTAATAATCAATGCAGTAAAATATTTAGCAAACATTGATGATAGTATATATTTAATTTCTCCAGTAATTCTTGAACCAATATTAAATTTAAAAACTAATACATTAAAAAATAATAGAGCTGCATTAAATTGTGAAGAGCTTCTTATAGCATTAAGTATATGTGCAGCAACAAATCCAATAGCACAAGTGGCTATGGAAAAATTAGAATTATTAAAAGGGTGTCAAGCACATTCAACAACAATGATTTCTAAAAGTGATGAACAAACCTTTGGAAAGCTAGGAATAGATATAACTTGTGACCCTAATTATCCATCAGAAAATCTATACTATAATATGTAACTTAAATAATTATTAACATAATGAATAAATAAAAACCCTTCCTAATAATTATATATTGATATATATAGGAGGGGTAAAGATGAGTTACACAAGGTATGATTATAGAAAAAAAGGAAAAAAAAATTTTATTATTTATTCCCTTGTTATTATATTTTCCATGATTATAGGTACGGTGATATTTAAATTTTTATTTCTAGGAAGAACTGAACTTATAAAAAACAATAAAATTGGAAATAATCTTAATAATGATGTTAAAGAAAATATAAGCTTTGGAATAATTCAATGTGGATTATTTTCAAGTGAAGAAAATGCAAATGAAGTTTTAAATAATATTTCTTCTGATTTTCAAAAAGTATTAGTAAAAAGTGATGATAAGTATAAAGTGATTGCAGGAATATATTCTAAAGAAAACATAAATGAAAAACTATCTTTATTATCTAATCAACAGGTAGAAAATTTCAATATAAATTGTGTATTAAATAATAATGATTCAAATGAAAAAATTATATCAAAAATAATAGAAGCTTATTTAAAAGTAATAGATACTGTAAATGAAAAAGATGTGGAAGGATATAATACAACAAAGTTTAAAGAATGGGTTTTTGAGGTATCATCAAATTGCAAAGAAGAAGAAAATCTAAATAAATTATTAGAAAATATAACCTCTCTTCCAGAAGAATATAAAAAAGAAAATATAAGTGATTCTATAAATTTTTTATATAATTTTTTAATTAAGTATAAATCTTAAAAAAAAATTAAAATAAGTTACATTTATATATTTTCCCTTGTTTCATAAAGTATTAAATGATACACTATATTAAGTGTAGTAATGCCATTTTAGTTATTGTAACTACACTTAATAATAAGCATTAATTTAAAAGGTTATGTTTATAAATTATATAAAAAGGCAACACTAAAAATGATATTTACAAGGAGTGAAATTATTGAAGGTTGTACTGGCTTCAGCTTCAGAAAGAAGACAAGAATTATTAAAAAGAATTGTTGATGATTTTGATATAATAGTTAGTAATTTTAATGAAGATGAAGTAAAACTAAAAAGTAGTGTATCAGATTATGTTAAAGAGCTTTCTTTAGGAAAAGCAAAAGATGTAGCTGATAAGGTAAAAGAACCATCTGTTATAATAGGAGTAGATACTATTGTAACTATAAATAATAAAATACTAGGAAAGCCAAAAGATAAAGAAGATGCCTTTAACATGCTTAGTGAATTAAGCGGAAATGTTCACAAAGTTTATTCGGGTATAGCTATAATTAATACAAAAACAAATGAAATAATGCAAGACTTTCTATGTACAGAAGTTAAATTTTCAACTCTTACAGAAGAGGAAATAAGAGAATACATTGAAAGTGATGAACCATTAGATAAGGCAGGAGCCTATGGCATTCAAGGAAAAGGTGGAGTTTTTGTAGAAAAAATAAATGGTTGTTATTATAATGTTGTTGGATTACCTTTAAATAAAATAAAGAATATGCTCAATAATTTAAAATAGGTGGGATGGGAGTCTATAATTAAGGAGAATAAAAAATGGATAATTTTAAAATTATGGATATGCCCAAGAACGAAAGACCAATAGAAAAATTATTATACTTAGGAGCAGAAAGCCTTACTAATTCAGAACTTTTAGCTATAATTTTAAGAAGCGGAGTAAAGGGTGAAAATATAATATCACTAAGCCAAAAAATTTTAAGTAAAATTGGTGGTTTAGATGGAATTTTAGATGTTTCATATAAAGATATGATTTCCATAAAAGGTGTAAAAGACACAAAAGCATCTCAAATTCTTGCACTATCAGAATTAGTAAGACGAATAGGAACATTAAAGTCAAAGCAAGATAAGATTTATATAAATTCGCCTAAAGATGTAGCAGAAATGCTTATGCGAGAGATGACAGGAATAAACCAAGAAATATTAAAAGTGATAGTTCTTAATGTAAAAAACCAAGTGATAAAAGTAAAAGATACATTTAAAGGAAGTCTTAATACTTCCATAGTTCATCCTAGAGAAATATTTTGTGAGGCTATTAAAAGTGGTGGAGCAAATGTTATTATATGTCATAATCATCCTTCAGGAGATCCAACGCCAAGCAAGGAAGATATAAATATAACCCTTAGAATACAGGAAAGTGGAAAAATTTTAGGAATTCAGTTAATTGACCATATTATTATAGGAAATAATAAATTTATAAGTTTAAAAGAAAAAGGAATTATATAATTAGAAAGGGGAAAAGACAATGGGATTTTTCAGTTCAAGTAAAGATATAGGAATAGATTTAGGTACTGCAAATACCTTAGTATTTGTTAAAGGAAAGGGAATAGTTTTAAGAGAACCTTCAGTAGTTGCTATAAACAGCAATACTAAAAGACCTTTAGCAGTAGGAAGAGAAGCTAAGCTTATGATTGGTAGAACCCCAGGAAATATAATAGCTATAAGACCTTTAAAAGATGGTGTTATTGCAGATTTTGATACAGCACAGATGATGATAAAATCATTTATTGAAAAAGGAATAAGTAAAGGTGTTAAAAGACCAAGAATAATAGTGTGTTATCCTTCAGGTGTTACAGAAGTCGAAAAAAGAGCAATTGAAGAAGCAAGTAGATTAGCTGGTGCAAGTGATGTTGTACTTATGGAAGAACCAATGGCAGCAGCTATTGGAGCAGGACTTCCTGTAAGTGAACCAACTGGAAGTATGATTGTTGATATTGGTGGAGGAACTACTGAAGTTGCTATTATTTCTCTAGGTGGAATAGTAACAAGTAAATCTTTAAGAATTGCTGGAGATGAATTTGACCAGTCAATAATTGCTTATGTTAAAAAAGAACATAGCTTAATGATAGGTGAAAGAACAGCAGAACAAATTAAGATGGAAATTGGTTCAGCTTATAAGGTTGAAGATGAAAAAACTATGGAAATTAAGGGAAGAGATTTAATAACAGGTCTTCCAAAGACAGTAACAATTTCAGAAGATCAAGTAAGAGAAGCATTAAGAGAACCAGTAAGTTCAATAGTTGAGGCTATAAAAACAACATTAGAAAAAACTCCACCAGAACTTGCAGCAGATATTATGGATAAAGGAATAATGCTTGCAGGAGGAGGAGCCCTTTTACAAGGACTTGACATACTAATAGAAAAGGAAACAAATATGCCTGTACATATTGCAGAAACACCACTAGATTGTGTTGTTTTAGGTGCTGGAAAGGCACTTGAAGATTATGACAAGATAAGTAGAGGCGAAAGATAGCATATATGAAGCTCTTTAAAAATAAACTGACAGTAACTATAGTGGTTCTGTCAGTTACATTTTTAGGATTGATTATATATACTGCAAGTAAAGATACAAAGGGATTAGAAAGTAATGCAGGAGAGCTTTTAAATCCAATGCAGAAGATAATTTATAATATTAATAATGGAGCAAAGAATTTTGTAGACTTTTTCTTGAATTTTTCTGAGGTAAAAAATACTAATGCAGAGCTTGTTAAAGAAAATAATGAATTAAAAAATGAGCTTGCAAAATATTCAAATCTAAAAGAAGAAAATGAAAGATTAAGAAGTTTATTAGAGTTTAAAGAAGAAAATGGAGAATATACTTATTTAGCAACTAACATAATTGGATATACTCCAGGCGGGATTTTAGATGGATATATAGTAGATAAGGGCAAAAAAAATGGAGTAGAAAAGGGCATGGTTGTTATAGCAGCGGAAGGGCTTGTAGGCCAGGTTACAACTGTTGGAAATAATTGGTCTATAATTCAATGCATAATAAATGAAAATGTTGCTGTAAGTGTTATGTCAGAAAATTCTGGAGAAAATACTGGAGTTTTACAAGGATATGTAGATAGTAAAAATAAAAACCTTACAAAAGTTAATTATCTTCCTATAGATTCAGATATAAAAGAAGGAGATGTTATTTTAACATCAGGTTTAGGATTAGTTTACCCTAAGAATATAAGAGTAGGAAAAGTTATATCTGTTAAAGAAGATAAGGTAAAGGTAATGAAAAGTGCTATTGTAGAACCATATGTAGATTTTAACAAACTTGAGGAGCTTCTTATAATTGTTCCTAATGATAAAAAAGAAATAAAATATGGGGAGTAAGAAATGAAAAAATTTATTGTAGTTTTAATTTCAATACTACTTTTAATATTGGATATTTCCTTTCTTCCTTTTCTTGCTATTAAGGGAATTTATCCTAGCACTTTATTTGTATTTGCAATAGCATATTCAATTATAAATGGAAAAGAAGAAGGAGTATTTATTGGAGTAGTAAGTGGAATACTTCAAGATATTTATTTTACTCAAGCTTTTGGAATAAATTCTTTAGTAAATATGCTTATATGCTTTGTGGTAGGTATTATAGGAGAAGGCATATGGAAAAATAGAAGAATAATTCCTGTTATTACAATGTTTTTTTCAAGCATTATAAAGCTTATAGTAGTATTTATTATTATATATATTATAGGAATAAAGGCAACTTTACTTAAAAATATGTTTGTGGCATTTTATAATTCTATTTTGATGTATTTATTTTATGGACTAATTTATAAATTTTCAAACAAAGATTTTGAAAGGAGAAAAAAGAATTTTAGATGATAGTAAAGAAACAAGAAAAGAAGAAAAAATTATCAAAATATACTGGTTTTTTGATAATTACAGGAATAGTTTTTACATCTATTATTGCTAGACTTATATATATTCAAGTTTATAAGCATGAAGATTATAAAGAAAAAGCAGATACAACATCAACTAAATTCGTATCAGAAACAGCACCTAGGGGAATAATATTTGATCAAAATGGAAATATACTTGCAAATAATACTCAAACATATGCTATAACTTATACAATTACAGATGAAGCTACAAAACATTTCTTTAAAACAATGGATACTCTTATGGAGATATTAGAAGAAAAAGATGATATAAATAGTATTCAAGATGAGCTTATTTTAAAAATTGATGAAAATGATAAACCATATTTTGAATATACCTCAACAAGTGATAGCGGGAAAAGAGCAGAAGAGCTTTTATTTAAAAGAGATAGAGGCATGAATGAAGATTTTGAAAAGGCTCTTAGAAAAGATGAAGATATGGATGAAAGTGAAGACTTAACAGATAAACAAATAGAAAAAATAAATGATAAGCTTATGGAAGTTACAGCAAATGAATCATTTAATTATTTAGTAAAGCTTCACAATTTAATAAAGTTATTAAATCCAACAGATGAAGAAATAAAAAAATATAAAGAAATGAGTGGTGAAGAACTTACCAACATTTTACTTCAAAATTATACACGTCAACAATTAAGAAAGTATATGGTTGTTCTTGACGCATTAAGATTAAAGAGTTTAAATGGATATGAGTCTGTAACCATAGCAAAAAATATAAATAAAGAAACTGCTTTTATAATTTATCAAAAGTTAAATGACCTTCCAGGAATAGATATTTCATTAGAGCCTATAAGAAATTATCCATATAAAGATTTGGCTTCTTCTGCAATAGGATACCTATCTCCTATAAGCAGCTCAAATAAGGAAAAATATGAGCTAAGGGGATATGATGCTTCTACAGACCTTATAGGAGTTGCAGGAATAGAATCTGCTTTTGAAGAGCAGTTAAAGGGTGTAAAAGGAGGAACAACTGTTAAGGTTAATTCTACAGGAAGAGTAACTCAAGAATTATTTAAGCTTGAATCATATCCAGGAAATAATGTTCATTTAACCTTAGATAAAAATCTTCAATATGTTGCAGAAAAAGCACTAGCTGATACAATGGAAGAAATAAGAAATGGTGATGGAAGTTATAGAAATTGTAACAGAGGTGCTGTAATTGTTACTGAAGTAAATACAGGAAGAATATTAGCTTTAGTTTCTCTTCCTAACTATGATCCAAATGATTTTGCAATATCAGGACAACTTTCACCAGAAAAAACAACTGAATATTTTGCACCGGATTTAGAGGCATTTGGAAATCAGTTTATATCATCAAGAGGATTGCAAAAAAATGTAGATGATTTATTCCCGTTGAATTCAAATGGAGTAAGAGAAGACCAATATGATTTATATCCAAAACCATTTTATAATTATGCAACTCAAGGGCTTATCCCTCCAGGGTCTACATTTAAGATTATGACCGGTGTTGCTGGAATAGAAAGTGGAGCTATAGACTCAACTACTAGAATAACATGTAGGCACACTTTTAATGAGCATAAGGAAACTTTTGGTGGTGGTTTTGCACCAACATGTCTTGGATATCATGGAACAATAGGAATTGGTTCAGCAATTGAGCAGTCATGTAACTACTATTTCTATGAAACAGGATATAGAATATACAAAAATGGTGGTGCTAATCTTAGTTCTTTAGATATACTAGCACACTATGCATGGAGATTTGGATTAGGAGTAGACCCTAAAGGTCAACAAAATCCAAGTACAGGAATAGAAATAGAAGAAAACTTTGGTCAGGTTTATAACTTCCAGTCATGGAAAACAAGAGCAATAGCATCTTCAAAACTTTATTTAGCTCAATATTTAGAGGGAGGAGAATATAATGGCACTTTTTTTGTACCATTAGATTACTCTAAAAGTGAAGAGGATGAAGAAGATGTAAAAAATGCTAAGGTTGATTTAAAAGAAAAGATAACAAATAGACTTAATCAAATAGGAACTGGAGAAAATGCTTTAGGAACAGATGATTTTGCAAAATATATTTTAGATGATGTAAAAAAATTAATGAATTCATCAGAAAAATATAGAGAAAATCTTAAAGCATATGAAGAAAGCAAAAATGTTACTACTACAATAGATAAACAAGCAGTTGTTGTAGCAAATGTAATAGCAAGATTTGTTGTTCAGGATAAGGGAAGTGAAATAACTTCTCCAGCAGAACTTATTAATGCATCTATAGGTCAAGGTATGAATGCATTTACTCCACTTCAATTATCTCAGTATGTATCTACAATGGCTACAAATGGTATAAGATATAAACTTCATTTAGTTGATAAGATAACCAATCCAGATGGAGGCTTAATAGAAGAATATACCCCAGAAGTTTTAGATAAAACCGAATTAAAGCAAAGTACAATAAATGCTATTAAAGATGGTATGAGCAGAGTTAATGAAGAAGGTGGTACAGCCTCAGTAGCATTTAGAGGATTTCCAATAGCAACTGCTGGTAAAACAGGTACAGCAGATTTTTCTGATAAACAATATGAAATAGGAAGAGCACCATATGCAACTTATATAAGCTATGCACCATTTGATAATCCTGAAATATCCGTGGTGGTTGTTGCTTATGATGGAGGTCATGGTGGCTCAGTTGCTAAGGTTACAAGAGCTGTTTATGAAGCATATTTTAAAGAAAGATTATTACAAATCGATCCAAATTATGCAAATAAATCAGAAACATTTTCAAAATATGTTTTAACAATACCTGAAGACAACAAAGAAGAGGAATAGAATTTCCTAATAAAAAAAGGCTTTGTGTAAAGCCTTTTTGTTTTGAAATTTGGCAAAAAAAACTTTATATAATCTACAAATACCTTTTCATTAATGGTATAATTAATAAAATAAAACATTTTTAAAGTAACAACTTATGATTTTAGTAAAAGTTATTTTATAATTGCTGGAGGTTAGTAACCAATGCGAAATGATGGTGTAAGAATAAAAGGTAAGAGAGATGGATTAATAGCGGAGGTTGATAGTGATAAATTTGGAAATTTTGAAGATATGCTTGAAACCTTAACTATAAAACTTTCAAAAGGAAAAAAATTTTATAAAGGAACTTCTTTATATATATCAACTAAGCTTTCTAATCTTAATGAAAAACAAATATTAAAATTAAAAGATACTTTAATTGAGAAGATAGAAGTAAAAGAAGTAATATTTGAAGATATTGAACTTCAAAAAGAAGAACAAGAAGATGATAGTAAAGGCTTTAGTGGAGTACATGAAGGAAAAACTAAATTCATAAGAAAAACTATAAGAAGTGGACAACGTATTAACTATCAAGGCAATATAGTTATTATTGGGGATATTAATAGTGGAGCAGAGGTTTATGCTACTGGTAATATAATTGTTCTTGGAAATATTAAAGGAAATGTCTTTGCAGGAACTACTGGAAATGATGAAGCAATTATTGCCGCATATTCTCTTCAGCCAGGAATATTGAAAATTGGTAATATAATCACAATTTCACCAGATGATTATGAAAAGCCAGAATATCCAGAAGTAGCAAGAGTAAATAATGGAACTATAATAGTAGAGCCATATATAAGTAATAAATATTTTTAGTTTGATTAGGAGAGGAGTATAGTAATGGGAGAATCTATAGTAATTACATCTGGAAAAGGGGGAGTTGGAAAAACTACAACTACAGCTAATATAGGTACAGCACTAGCTGCATTAGGAAAAAAGGTTATAGTTGTTGATGGAGATACAGGTCTTAGAAATTTAGACGTATTAATGGGATTAGAAAATAGAATAGTTTATACACTTTTTGATGTTATAGAGGGAAGATGTAGACTTAAGCAAGCAACAATAAAGGATAAAAGATATTCAAATCTTTGCTTGCTTCCAACAGCACAAACAAAGGACAAAGATGATATAAGTCCTGAACAAATGTTAAAGGTTATAAATGAACTTAAAGAAGATTATGATTATGTATTAATTGATTGCCCAGCAGGAATAGAGCAAGGTTTTGAAAATTCTGTAATAGGGGCAGATAGAGCATTAGTAGTAGTTAATCCAGAAATTACTTCTGTAAGAGATGCAGATAGAGTTATTGGAAAGCTTGATGCAAAGGGCTTAGATGACCATGGAATAATAGTTAATAGAATAGATTATGAGATGACTAAAAGTGGAGATATGCTTGATGTTCAAGATATAATAGAAACTTTATCTGTAAAGCTTATGGGGGTAGTTCCTAATGATAAAAATGTAACAATTTCTACAAATAAAGGAGAACCAATAGTTTTAGAAAACAATGCTTATGCAGGTCAAGCTTTTAAAAATATAGCAAGAAGAATCACTGGAGAAGAAGTGCCTTTCATGGATTTAAGCAAAGAAAACGAAGGATTCTTTAGTGTAATAAAGAAGTTCTTTAAAAGAAAGTAGTGGAAGAGGTGAGAATTATGGGATTCTTTAGTAGCTTTTCTAAAAAGCAAAGTCCTAAGCAAGTGGCAAAAGACAGGTTAAGACTTATACTTATACATGATAGAGGAGATATTCCAGAAGAGACAATAGAAAAAATTAGAAGCGAAATTCTTGAAGTTCTTGCAAAATACATAGAAATTGAATGTGAAGATGTAGAAATATCTGTTACAAAAAGTGAAGCATTAAAAGGAGATACAAACTCAGCATTAGTTGCTAATATACCTATAAAGGGCGTAAGAGGAAGATAATAAAAAGGCTACTATATGTGATGAATTTTTATTTATCATATAGTAGCTTTTTTGTACTATTAAGAAATTATATATTAAATTTTCTTTTTTGTTTTATAAGAAATTTATGAATAATTTATTAATTATCTTAAAAATATATGTTATATAGTATAATCAATATGTTATATTTATTCAAGGAGGTGTAATTTTTTGTTTGAAAGAGAAAATTTTTTTAAAAGACATAAGTTAGATTTTAAGCTTATAAGAGAAATAGATAAAGCACTTTTAATATCTATAATTTTATTAGTGTTATTTGGAATTTTTAATATATATTTATGTACTAAAGCAGGTATAGGAAATGTAACATATCCTTATTATTTTGTTAAAAAACAAATAACATGGTTTATAATATCTTTAGTAGCAATGTATATATTAGTATCTATAGATTATTCTATTATTTTTGAGTATGTTCCAATATTTTATTGGTTTTCTGTAATACTTCTTATATGTGTATGGATTCCAGGAATAGGAAAAGAAATTAATGGAGCAAGAGGATGGATAAAGCTTGGAATAAGCATTCAGCCAGCAGAGCTTGCAAAATTTGCTCTTATACTTATGATTGCAAAGCTTATTCATGAAATGGATGGAGAAATAAATGATGTAAAGAACTTTTTTAAAATTGTTTTTTATGCAATTATTCCAGTTGGACTTATTGCTATTCAACCAGATATGGGTATGACAATGGTTTGTTTCTTTATAGTTTTAGGAATAGTAGCAGCTGCAGGATTTAATAGAAAAATAATAGTAGGAGGTCTTACAACTTTAGCAATAGCAATAGTTATAATAGTTAACTCAGGATTACTTCCTTCTTATCAAGTAACTAGATTTACAGCTTTTTTAGACCCTGAAAAAGAAAATAGTGATGCAGGATATCAGCTTAATCAGGCTTTAATTGGAATGGGTTCAGGAGGAATTCTTGGCTCTCAGCCTTCATTAGAGCCTGATGGTACAATAGGATATGCAGCAAGTAATGTCCCAGAAATACAAACTGATTTTATTTTTACTGCTATTGCAGAACAGTGTGGATTAGTAGGTGCTTTAGTTGTAATAATATTATATTCGATAATAATAGTGCAAATGGTAAAAATAGCAAGACAGGCAAAGGATTTATTTGGCTCACTTTTAGTTTTGGGAATGGTATCTTATTTATTATTTGCCATAACTGAGAACATAGGAATGAATATAGGTCTTATGCCTATTACAGGAATAACATTACCAATGGTAAGTTATGGAGGAAGTTCTCTTCTTACAACTCTTATGGCAATGGCATTAGTTTTAAATGTAGGAATGAGAAAAAAGAAAATACATTTTTAATTTATGCTTAATTGGAGTCAGCAGGAAGAAAAAAGCAAAGTAATAATTAACACTTTTTTAGAAGGTTTTATGAAGTAAAAAAATATTTCATAAGACCTTCTTTTTATGAATATAATTAATTGATATAAGTAGTTGGAGAAAGCCATGACAGATTATAGGAATTTGTATAAAAGTTATTATTCAAAAACATTAGAAAACAATAATTCTAAAATAGAAGATAAACATAATGTTGATAATTATTTTAGGGTAAACAAAAAAGAAAAGAGTGGTATTATGAAAAGGCTTATGTTTCAAATAATAGGAGCAATATTACTAATTTTAATTGCTATAATAGCAAAAAATAGTAAATCAGAAGATGTACAACAGGCTTTTGCAAATGTTAAAGCAGAAATCAATAAAAGATATAAAATAGAATTTTTAGATAATATAAAAGATGATTTGAGTGAATATATAAAAGAATTTAGAGAAAAAATCAATAAAGATAATCTTTTTTAAGAGTGATTTTTAAAAAGCAATGTGCAGGAGCATCATATGAATAAAAAAACTAAAATAGTGTTATTAGAATTTGGGATAATGCTGATAATTTGTAGTTTTAATGATAAAACACTGCTGATTGCATTTTTGTGGATTATATTACATGAATTAACTCATATTATAGTAGCTAAACATTATGGTGCTTCTTTATCATCTTTAGAAATTAATTTAAGTGGTGCAAAAATAAAATTAAAGAATATTGAAGAATTAAATAATAGAAGAAAGATTATAATATATTTTTCAGGACCTTTATTTAATTTAATTATCTATGTTATTTTATTGTTACTTACTAAAATTAATATAATTTCTTTTTGTGAGAGTATAGGAATTAATTTAGGATTATTTATATTTAATATGCTTCCTGCATATCCCTTAGATGGTGCTAGAATATATGAAATTTTATTATCTAAAAAAATTTTATATAAAAAATCAAAAATCATATTAATTAATATAAGCTTTATTTTTTCAATATTGCTTATATTTATATTTTTATTAACGATTTTTATACATAGAGCTAATGTTAGTTTGTTGGTAACATCAATATTAATAACATATTCAACATGGATTGAGAAAAATAATATTATAGATAATATTGTATTAGAAAAATTTTTAAGAAAAAGAAAAAAATAATCGTTATTTCTTTAAGATATCTTATATGATAAAATAAATAAATATGAGAATACATAGGAGGATTCTTTTGATGAATAGAATAACAGATAATATTTTATATAAGGTTGAGAAACCTGCAAGATATATTGGTGGGGAGCTTAACGAAATTATTAAAGATTTAGATAGTATAGATATAAGATTTGCTTTTTGTTTTCCAGATGTTTATGAAGTAGGAATGTCTCATTTAGGAACAAGAATTTTATATCACACAATAAATAAAAGAGAAGATACATATTGTGAAAGAGTTTTTGCACCTTGGCCAGACATGGAGGAGCAATTAAGAAAAAATAATATATCATTATATTCTTTAGAGACTAAAACACCTTTAAAAGAATTTAATCTTATAGGTTTCACACTTCAATATGAAATGAGCTATACTAATATTTTAAACATGCTTGATATGTCAGGAATTCCTTTAAGAGCTTCAGAAAGAGGAGAAAATGACCCAATTATAATGGCAGGAGGTCCTTGTGCTTATAATCCTGAGCCTTTAGCTGAAATATTTGATTTCTTTGAACTTGGAGAGGGAGAAGAAATGATGAATGATGTTCTTGATGTCTATAAAAAATATCAAGATAAGTGGGATAAAAAAGCATTTTTAAGAGAAATATCACATATAAGAGGCATTTATGTACCTTCATTGTATGATGTATCCTATAATGAAGATGGTACAATAAAAGAATTTAAGCCTAAATATGAAGATGTACCAGCTAAGGTTAAAAAGAGAATTGTAGTAGATTTTGATAAATCAGAATTTCCAGATAGCATTATAGTGCCTTATACAGATATTGTGCATGATAGAGTTGTTCTTGAAACTTTTAGAGGATGTACAAATGGCTGTAGATTTTGTCAAGCAGGTATGATTTATAGACCTGTAAGGGAAAAAACAAGAGAAACATTAGAAGAACAAGCAAGAAAGCTTATTGCAAATACAGGCTATCAAGAAATTTCTCTTTCTTCATTAAGTACTTGTGATTATTCAGATATCCAAAGACTTATACATGAACTTATGGAAGAGCATAGCAAAAAGAAAGTAGCTGTTGCCCTTCCATCTATAAGAGTTGATGCTTTTTCTGTAGATTTAATAAAAGAAATTCAAAAGGTTAAGAAAACAGGTCTTACTTTTGCACCAGAGGCTGGTTCTCAGAGAATGAGGGACATAATTAATAAAGGATTAACAGAAGAAAAGATATTAGAAGCATCAAGAAGTGCCTTTGAAGCAGGATGGAGTTCAATAAAACTTTATTTTATAATAGGTCTTCCTTATGAAGAAATTGAAGATTGTGTTGCAATAGCAGATTTAGCACAAAAAATAGCTGATGAATATTTTGCAGTGCCAAAGAGTGTAAGAAAGAAAGGGCTAAGGATTACTGTAAGTACCTCTATATTAGTTCCAAAGCCATTTACTCCATTCCAGTGGGCTAAGATGGCTAGAATGGATGAAGTAGGAGAAAAGATAAAAGCTATAAAGGGAGCATTAAAATCAAGAAGTATAGTATATAACTACCATGAACAAAAAACATCTTATATGGAAGCTTTATTTGCAAGAGGAGATAGAAAGCTTTCAGAAGTTTTAATAAAGGCTTTTGAAAAAGGTGCTAAGTTTGACGGATGGAGTGAATACTTTAATTTTGATGCATGGATGGAAGCTATTAAAGAATGTAATTTAGATGGCGATTTTTATGTTTATAGAGAAAGAAGCTATGATGAAATTTTACCATGGGATTTCATAGATATTGGAGTAAACAGAAAATATCTAGAAAATGAAAATGAAAAAGCAAAAAGAGCAGAACTTACACAAAATTGCAGAAAAGGATGTACTGGTTGTGGAATAAATGTTAACTTCAAGGAAGGAGAGTGCTTTAAGGGTGCGATACTTAATTAAATTTACTAAAGAAAGTAATATAAAATTTATATCTCATTTAGATTTAATGAGAACACTTCAAAAGATAGTAAGAAGAGCAGATTTACCTATGGAATATTCAAAAGGATTTAATCCTCATATGGCTATGTCAATTGCACAGCCCCTATCTGTAGGAGTTTATTCTCAAGGGGAGTATATGGACCTTGTTTTATCAGATGAAGTAGATGAAAAGGAAATTATAAAAAAGCTTAATTCTAAAAGTGCTTCAGGAATAAAATTTATTCAAGCAAGAAAAGTTGTTAATGTTGAAGGAGAGAAGAAAGCACCTCAAGCTATGGCACTTATAGATGCATGTAGATACATAATTAAGATTTCTTATGAAAATACTTCAAGCCTTGAAACAGAAATAGAAAATTTATTAAAAGATAATGATTGGACTACTATAAAGAAGAGTAAAAAAGGTGAAAGAGAAGTTAATATAAAACCTTTAGTTTTAGAGTTTAAATACTGGATTAAGGATAATGAGCTTGTTTTAAATGTGCTTTTAGCTTCAGGAAGTCGTGAACATCTATCTGCTGACCTTTTAGTTGATTATATTAAAGAAAGAACATCTAATGTAAATGAAGATGCTTTTGTTGATATAAAAAGAGAAGAAATGTATTTTACAAGAAATGAAAAATTAATACCACTTTGTAACTTTAGGTAGGGTGTTTTAATATGAAAGAGATTTTTGTAGAAAGAAGAAATAATATTCTTAGAATAGCAATTAGAAATAAGGGAATACTAAAAGAATGTATTGTAGAAGAAGAAAATAAAGGGCCTTTAATTGGTGAAATTTATAAAGGTAGGGTTAAAAATATTATTCCTGCTACTAATTCAATTTTCGTAGATATTGGTCTTGATAAAGAAGCATATCTTTATTATAGCAATGAATTAAAAGAAAGTGGTATTAAAAAAGGTGATGAAATAATAGTAGAAGTTATAAAAGAACTCTTAAATGATAAAGGACCTAAAGTAACAACAAAATTTAGCATACCTTCAAAATATATAGTTCTTGAAAGCTGTGGAGAAGGAATGGAATTTTCAAAAAGATTCAAAGATGAAGTAAAGGAAGAACTTATAAGAGCAGAACTTGATGAAATCCTAGGTGTTAAGCTTATTATGAGAACAGAATCAGCTAATGTAAGCATTGAAGAACTTAAAGTAGAAAGAAACCTTCTTTTAAAAGAATATGAAGAGATTATGAGAAGAATGAAGTTTTCCACAAATCTTGGAAAGCTTTATGGAGATAATCTTGCATTAAATAAAGTTTTAAGAGATAAAGTTGGAACAGAACCTATAAAGATTGTTTTAGATGATGTTGATGATTTTGAATTTACAAAAAGCTATTTAAAAGACCAAGAAAACATAACAATAAAAATTTTTAATGATACAAGAGGTCTTTTTGATACTTATGGAATAGAAAAAGAGCTTTTAAAGCTTAGACACAATAAAGTTGCCCTTCGTTGTGGAGGCTCTATTGTAATTGATAAAACAGAAGCTATGTATGTAGTTGATGTAAATACAGGGAAAAACATTAAAGAAAGAAACTTTGAAAAGACAATCTTAGAAACTAATCTAGAAGCAGCAAAAGAAATTGGAAGACAAATTTTGCTCAGAAATATGAGTGGAATTATAGTAATAGACTTTATAGACTTAAGAGATAAAAGCCATAAATCTTTAGTTTTAAAAGAGCTTAAAGAAGCTTTAAAAGAAGATGGAGGAAACGTAAAAATATTTCCATTTACAGAGCTTAATCTTGTACAAATAGCTAGAAAAAGAAGAGGGAAAAGTGTTTATGAATATATGGAAGAGAAATGTCCTTTATGTAATGGAATGGGCAGACTTATTAAGCTTTCTTATTTAGAAGGATTAATTCATAATGACATAAAAAGATTAAGCAGTGAAAATGGAATAAAGGACTTTTTAATAGAATTAGATGAAAACTATAAAGATAAGGTAAGTGGGGATTTAATAAGCTTTTTAAGAAATATTGATGGTCTTGATAAAGAAATATATTTAAATTATGTTAATGGAATAGAAGGATATAAAATTGAGCCTTTAATATTTAAAAACCAAAAGACCAATTTAGCTCAATACTTAATTAAGTTAGATTAAAAAAATTGAGATAATAAGCTTTTTTGCTTATGGAATAATAACATATTAATTACTAAGTATATCCTCTATTAGAAAATATAAATTTAATATTTAGCTTAGTAAAAATGGGGTGATGGATTGAATACTTCTGAAATAAAAGAAAAACTTGCATCTAAAGAATATGATTTTTTAAGAACTGATAAGCACTTAGGAAAAAATATTATATTTCTTACTACTGGTGGAAGTTATGCTTATGGAACAAATGTTGAAACAAGTGACCTTGATATTAGGGGAATAGCTGTTGAAAGAAGCTGTGAAATTCTTGGTTCATCTTCATTTGAACAATTTGAAAATAGAGAAACAGACACTGTAATATATGGTTTAAGAAAAATACTTAAACTTATGCTAAATTGTAACCCTAATGTATTAGAAATGCTTGGAACAAAAGATGAGCATATATTTATATGCAATAAATATGGAAAAATGATTAAGGATAATATAAATTTATTTTTATCTAAACGAGCAATCCAAAGCTTTGGAGGATATGCTTCTGCTCAGTTAAGAAGGCTTCAAAACGCATTAGCAAGAGATAATTATCCTCAAAAAGAAAAAGAAATACACATGCTTAATACAATAAAAACTCAAATAGCTACTATGAAGGATAGATATGAAGTTTTTTCAAAGGAAAATCTTAATATTTATATTGATAAATCTAAAAAAGAAGGATTTGAAAGCGAATTATTTATAGATGTAAATTTTAATCATTATCCTCTTAGAGATTTTAAAAATATATATGCTGAAATGAGTAATGTGATAAATGACTATGATAAGTTAAACCATAGAAATAGCAAAAAAGATGCAAATCATTTAAATAAACATGCCATGCATTTAATAAGACTTTTTATAATGGGCACAGAGCTTTTAGAAGGAAGAGGAATAAATACCTATAGAGAAAATGATAGGGAATTTCTTCTTAAAATAAGAAATGGAGAATTTTCTTATAGTGAAATATTTGAAATGGTAAATGATTATGAAAAGAAATTTGATTATGCTTCAAAAAATACTTGCTTAAAAGATGAACCTGATTATGATAAAGTAGAAGAACTTATGATTTCAATAAATAGGGATGTGATATTAAATGGAGTTTAAAATAGAGCTTCCTAAAAATGTAAAATTTATAATTGATAAATTTAAAGAAAATGGTTTTGAAAGCTATGCAGTAGGTGGTTGTGTAAGAGATAGCTTAATAAATAGAAAAGTTAACGATTGGGATATAACCACTAATGCAAAGCCAGAAGACACAATAAATATTTTTGAAAAAACAGTTCCAACAGGAATAAAGCATGGTACAGTAACAGTTATCTTAGATAAAGAAAACTTTGAAGTGACTACATATAGAATTGATGGAGAGTATAAAGATGGAAGGCACCCAGAGGAAGTTCAATTTGTAAGTGAGACCATAAATGCAATGGCATATAATGAAGAGAATGGTCTTATAGATTATTTTAAAGGGCTAGAAGATTTAGATAATAAAATAATAAGAGCAGTTGGAAATGCAGATAAAAGATTTGAAGAAGATGCCTTAAGAATGCTTAGAGCCATAAGGTTTGCAGCACAGCTTGGTTTTGAAATAGAAGAATCAACAAAAAAAGGAATAAAAAACTTAAGTGATAACATAAAAAATGTTTCTATTGAAAGAATAAGGGTAGAATTTGATAAAATAATACTTTCAAATCCTATGTACATTAATGAACTTATAAGTTCTGGTCTTTTAAAACACTTTTTAAATGAGTTATGTTTATGTAAAGGCGTTGAGCAACAAAATCCTCATCATATATATGATGTTTTAACACATATATTAAAATCAGCAGAAAATATAGAACCTGTTTTGCATTTAAGACTTACAATGATTTTACATGACATATGTAAGCCTCAATGTAAAACAGTAGATGAAAAAGGAATAGGACACTTTTATGGCCATGACTTAGCATCAGCTGATAAAGCCTTTGAAATATTAAAAAGAATGAAATATGATAATGATACAATAAACAAGGTAGTTACACTAGTAAAGTACCACGATAGAGACATAAGAACTAAAAAATCCATAAGAAAGCTTCTAAGCTTAATTGGAGAAGAACTGTTTAGAGACCTACTTAAAGTAAAGAAGGCAGATGCATTAGCTCAAAACCCTAAATTATACAAAGAAAAAGAAGAAAAGCTTATAGAGTCAGAAAAAAAACTAAATGAAATTATAGAAGCACAAGAATGCTTTACTATCAAAGATTTAGCTATTGATGGAAGAGACTTAATAGCTTTAGGAATTAAACCAGGAAAGGATATAGGAATAATTTTAAATAAGCTTTTAGATAAAGTGATTGAAAATCCTAATTTAAATAATAAAGAAATACTAATCAATATGATAAAATAAAAAAAGCAGAATAGATATATTATTGTACTCTTTAAGCCTATTAGCTTCAAGTTAAGACTAAACAATATATTTATTCTGCCATAAGTTTTAATTATGCTTTCTTATTTCATTCCTAAAGCTTCTAAATCTTCATCAGATAATTCATCAGCAATAGATTTTAAGTGTTTATGATATTTATTTGCAAGATAAGTTGTACTATTAACTAAGTTTATGCTTTGATAAGCACCTTTACACATTTTAGAATGTATAATATCAGTATTATTCATTAAGTATAAAACAGTTTTTAATGTAGTTTCAGAGAATTTTACTTTATAAAGAATGCAGTCTTTAGATTCATTTTCATCATCTAAGTCAAATTTATTTAAGATATTATCATCATCTATATATAAATTATCACTTATAGGATTACTTGTTTGGAAATAAATGTTTCCACAAAGGATAACTCCAGATTCTTCATAGAATAAAACAATTAAAACCCCATCTTTCCTGAATAAAGCTCTAGTTATATTAGCTATTCCTGTATTACTCTTTTCTATAAGCATTATTTTAAATCCCTCATTAGAAAGCTTGTCATACAAAAGAGTAAATTTATTTTTATCATCACCAAATCCAACTATCATATTAAATAGAGGTCTGTCAAAATTCATAATTCTTTCAATCTTAAGATTGTCCAAATTATCTTTTGAAGAAATTTGTTCTAGGTCTTTTTTAGAAACAAATATTAATTTATCTAAATGAATTATTTCATAAAGGTTAAGATTCCATTTTAATTTCATACTATTTGTTTCAATGACATTTAAAACATGCTCTAAAAGGTCCTCAAAAGATTTTGGAGTAGGTAAATTATAAGTATAAGATACAAATTCATCATTAGAATCAAAATACATCATAGTTGCATCTACATTTTCTGTAGAAAGGTCCATTGTAAGAACTAAGCCACTTTTATAAAAAACATGATAATCATCTTTTTCATATGAAGCACTAGATAAACTGAAGCCTTCGTCATTTAATGTTGAATAAATTTTATCCATTTCTGCTAATATCATTTTTATCATCTCCTTGAGTAAGTTGAATAATTATATTATAAATTATATCATAATTTTCTGAAAATTGAATAATCAATAAAAAATTATTTTTAAAAAAATGTTAAATTTTTATGATATAATTTAAAAGTGCATAATTGTAATATAAAAGGTAAAAAGTAAACCATAAGATATTATAATATAATTTGGGAAAAAAAGAAATATTATAAGTTAATTTAGAAATAATAATTTGGAGAAAAATAATGATTAAAGAAAATAAATATTTTTATGTAGTAAATTATCCACAATATGAAAAAGATTTATGCAAGTTAGAAATAAAATCTCTTTTTAATTTAGAACTAGAAGGGAAGACTTTCTTTTCTAAAAAATATATCACACCAACAAGAAGTCCATTTATAAAAGAATCTTTAGCTATAATTTATGAAGAGGAATCTTTAGATAAAATTATTGAAAATATAAAAAGAGATAATTTATCATATAAAGATTTTAAGGTTTGTTATATAAGATTAGATAAAAATGAAATTTCTTATGAAGAAAGATTAAATGCTATGAGGGAAATAGGGCTTGTAATTAATGGAGAACCAAATATGAAAAATCCTAAAATTACTTTAGGAGTAATTTGCATAAATAACAAGTGGTTTTTTGGTGAGTATGAAAAAAATGATTTTAAGTGGCACATACATGATAGCAAGCCCTGTTCTTATTCAAATTCTTTAAGTGGAAGAATTGCAAGAGCATTAGTAAATATAGCTATTTGTGATAATTTAAATACGAAGATTATTGACCCTTGTTGTGGAGTTGGGACAGTAGTAATTGAAGGGCTTTCAATGGGAATAGATATTAAAGGAGTAGAACTTAGATTACCAGTTGCAAATGATGCAAAAAGAAACTTAAAGTTTTTTGGATATGATGATTGTATTACTTGCAAGGATATGCGTGATATAAAAGAAAAATATGATGCAGCAATAATAGACCTTCCTTATGGATTATTTACTCCAACTACATTAAAAGAGCAAACAGATATAATTAATTACTCAAGAAAAATTGCAAATAAATTAGTTTTAATAACATTTGAGGATATGGATGAATACATAAAATCAGCTGGTTTTAAAATAATTGACAGCTCTTTTGTATGTAAGGGAAACTTTAAAAGATTTGTGAGAGTTTGTATATAGAAAAATTATAAAAAGTGGCAATTATTATTTTGCATTGAATTAAAGTCATAGGGCGGAAAAAGCAAAGTAATAATTGCCACTTTTTTCTTGACAAAAATAACTAAACGATATATAGTTAGTTACATGAGTAACTAACTAATTAACAAAGGGGTGAAAAAATGAATTTTAATGATGAAACACCAATATATATTCAAATAGCAGATGCAATAGAAGATGGAATTTTAAATGAAATATATGAAGAAGAAAGTCAAATTCCATCCACAACAGAGATTTCAATAAATTATAAAATTAATCCAGCTACTATAAGAAAAGGATTTGATATTTTGGTTAATGAAGGAATTATTTATAAAAAAAGAGGGTTAGGAATGTTTGTTGTAAAGGGAGCAAGGAATATGCTGAAAATAAGAAGGAAAAATGAATTTTATAATAACTATATTGTCAATTTAATTGAGGAAGCAGAAAAACTAGGCATATCAACAGAAGAAGTAATAAATATGATAAAAAGGGGGAAAAAAGATGAGTAGCATAGAGCTTAGAAATGTATGTAAAAGCTTTGGAGATAAGAAGGTTATAAAAGATATTTTCTTAAAAATTAATAGTGGAAAGATATATGGGTTGCTTGGAAGAAATGGAGTAGGAAAAACAACTCTTTTAAGATTAATAAATAATAGAGAGATATTAACTAGTGGAGAAATTTTTATAGATGGTGAAAATTCATATGAAAATCAAGAGGTTCTTTCAAAAATTTATTTAATGGAAGAGAAAACTTATTTTGAAGAGGATATGAAAATATCAAAAATATTTAAATGGACAAAAGAATTTTATAAAAATTTTGATATGGATTATGCACTACATTTAAGTAAAGAATTTAACTTGGATATAAATAAAAAAATTAAAGAATTATCTACAGGATATAGCTCCATTTTAAAAATAATACTTGCATTTTCTTCAGGGGCAGAGATATTATGCTTCGATGAACCTGTTCTTGGGCTTGATGCAAATCATAGGGAGTTATTTTATAAAGAGCTTTTAAAGATTTATGAAAAGACAGAGAAAACGATTATAATATCAACTCATTTAATAGAAGAAGTAACTAATATTATTGAAGAAGTTATTATTTTAAAAGATGGACAAGTTATTAAAAGTGGAGAAATAGAAGAAATATTATCATCAACATATTTAATATCTGGAAAGAGTAATGTTGTTGAGGAGTATTTAAAAGAATGTGTAAAAAAAGAAGATATAGTTTCTATTGAAGAAATGGCATCATTCAAGAAAGTAATAATTTGGGGCGAAAAGAATTTATTAAAAATAAAAACATTAGGACTCAAATTAGAGAAAGTAGAGCTTCAAAAATTATTTATTAGTTTAACTAAAAAGGAGGAAAGATAAATGGATAAAAAGATTTGCAAATATGAACTTAATAAAATTTTAAAACCTATGATAATTTTTTATTGTGTATATTTTTTTATAATAATATCAATTAAAATTTTAAGTTGCTTTTTTGAAGTATTTGATGGGGGGATAACAAGGGGTACAGATTTAAGCACTGTAGTTTTTATTGGAATTATAGCATTGACAATATTAAAGCCAGCTTTTAATTTTTCTCAAGGTAATAATATATCAAGAAAAAATTTTATAGAAGGAACTATAAAAAGTGGAGTTTTTATTTCAATTATTATGTCAAGTGTAGATTTAATATTAAAATTTACATTAAATCAAATACATCATTTATTTCCTAAGATGGGTTATAATCATACTCTTTTTGAAAAAGTATATGAAAAAGGATTGTATTTACCAAAGGTTACCAATGTGTTTATGGATTATTTATTTAAATTTGGCTTATGTTTGTTTGTATATTTGTTATGTTTATGTTTCTCAACAATTTATTTTAAATTAAGTGCAGAAAAAAAGAAGATATTAGCAACTGTATCAATTATTATACTTTTTGCTTTTATATCATTTGATTCTATAAGATTTGCTATTGGAGGTTTAATTGGAAATAACTATATTATAGAACCAGTAATATTTATTATCTTATCAATAATTCTTATGATGTTAGAATTTTTTATTTCAAAAGACCTAACAGAATCAGAAGAGAAAATAAAGAAAAATAGAAGGTCTTGGAAAATTGTTGGTTGTATTTTAATAGTAGTAATATCTTTATTTCTATATATAAATAGTTCAGATGGATATATTTATATTAAGTATAATGAAAACTTATATATAATAACAGGGGAAACCTCAGAAGAAGTTGGAGCATATTTAGGAAAAGTACAAAGTAAGGTACCATTATTTATTAAACCACTAACTTATAATCAATCAAATGGATTTCCTATAGGAACAGAATTGTATTCTGGAGGAAAAGGTGGAGTGAGTATGGTAGGTGAAGAGACAGAATATATTTATGTTAAATTTGATGAAAAATATTGGTATCTTTATAATGCTAAAAGCATAGGAGCTCTTAATGGGTATAAGGTAAAGATAAGAGATGGAAAGGTTGAATTAGATTAGTTTTAATTAAAAATTTTCTTTACAATAATATTAAAACATGATACAATACTTTGGTAAACCGCTCACGGAATGGTTTTTTTATAAAACAAATTTTAGAGATTTGTACCAATAGTGGCGAGACCGTTATGAGGAGGTGTTTTTAATAATGTACGCAGTAGTTAAGACAGGTGGAAAACAATACAGAGTTCAAGAAGGAGACGTTCTTTTCGTTGAAAAGCTAGATGCTGAAGTTGATTCAACAGTTGAATTAACAGAAGTTTTAGCAGTTGGAGGAGAAACTTTAAAAGTTGGAACTCCAGTAGTTGAAGGAGCTAAGGTTACAGCTAAAGTTGTAGCTCAAGGAAAGGCTAAGAAGGTTATAGTTTTCAAGTATAAGAGAAAGAAGGACTATAGAAGAAAGAATGGTCATAGACAACCTTATACTAAGATTCAAATCGAAAAGATCGAAGCTTAATTCTTATGATAGAAGTTAAAATTAGATCTAATCAAGGAAATATTTTATCCTATGAAATAAACAGCCATGCTCTTATTAATAGAGAGGCTATAATAGCAGGAGAGGCTTATGATATGGTATGTAATTCTGTATCAGTTTTATCTCAAAGTGCTATAATTGGTTTAGATGAAGTTTTAAAGCTTAATGTAAATTATGAAATTTCAGATGGATATCTTTCTCTAAATCTTGATGGTTTTACGAGTGAAGAAATAGAGAAAGCTCAAGTTATCTTAAAAACTTTTGAGAAAAGCTTAGAAAGTGTAATTTTAAGCTTAGATGAAATGTTTGGGATTAAAAAACGTAAAGAATATATAACTTTATTAAAAGAGGAGGTGTAGACCATGTTATTAATGAACCTTCAATTATTCGCTCATAAGAAAGGGGTTGGTTCTTCTAAGAACGGAAGAGACTCTGAATCAAAGAGACTTGGTGTTAAATCTGCTGATGGACAATTTGTTTTAGCTGGAAATATCATAGTTAGACAAAGAGGAACTAAGATTCACCCAGGTGAAAATGTTGGAAAAGGTACGGAGTTGTTAAGTTTGAAAGAGTAGGTAAGGATAAGAAAAAAGCAAGTGTTTACCCAGTAGACGTTGAAGAAATAGCTGAATAATTTATTCTTATAATGAAGCATCCTTAAGTTTTAAGGGTGCTTTTTTAAATCTTTAAACAGTTTAGGTGTATAAATATGTAAGTCAATATTAATAAAATCTTAAATAATATATTTTTGATAGATGATATAATAAATATACACAAATTAGGTAATACTATAAAGAAAAGAGTTTTTGTAAAAGAGAAGGTGAAGAAATGTTTATAGATAAGGCTAGAATTTTTATAAAGTCTGGGAGCAGTTTCCTTTAGAAGAGAAAAATATGTACCTCTTGGAGGACCAGATGGTGGAGATGGAGGAAGAGGTGGAAGCATTGTATTTAAGGTAGATACAGGAATGACAACTCTTCTTGATTTCAAATATAAGAAAAAATATGTGGCAGAAGATGGAGTAAATGGTGGAACATCAAAATGTTATGGAAAAGATGGAGAAGACCTTGTTATAAATGTGCCATTAGGTACAATCATTAGAGAAGCTTCAACAAATAAAATTATTGCAGACCTTTCTCATAAAGATGAAGAATTTAAATTCTTAAAAGGTGGAAAAGGTGGAAAAGGAAATGCTAAATTTGCCACTCCAACAAGGCAAGCACCTCATTTTGCTGAGCCAGGAATGCCTGGAGAAGAAATGTTTGTTATTTTAGAATTAAAGCTTCTTGCAGATGTTGGATTATTAGGTTTCCCTAATGTAGGAAAGTCAACATTTTTATCAATGACAACAGCAGCTAAGCCAAAGATAGCAAATTATCACTTTACAACAATAAGACCAAACTTAGGAGTTGTTAAACCAGAAGGAGCTCCAGCTTTTGTAATGGCAGATATTCCAGGAATAATTGAAGGAGCAGCAGAAGGCGTAGGTTTAGGGATTCAATTTTTAAGACATGTTGAAAGAACAAGACTTTTAATTCATATTGTTGATATATCAGGAATAGAAGGAAGAGACCCTTTTGAAGATTTTGTCACAATAAATGAAGAACTTAAAAAATATTCTATAAAGCTATGGGATAGGCCACAAATAGTTGTAGCTAATAAGTGTGATATGCTTTATGATGAACAAGTATTTGAAGATTTCAAGAAAAAGGTAAATGAACTAGGTTTTGATAAGGTATATAAAATGTCAGCTGCAACAAGAGATAATGTAGATGTTGTAATAAAAGAAGCTGCAAGAATGCTTCAAGACATTCCAGTAACAGACCTTGTTATTTCTGATGAAGAAAGATATATTCCAGAAGATAAGAAATTTACTTATGAAATTAGAATTGAACCAAATGAAGAGGGTACAAATACTTATATTGTAGAAGGTTTATTTGTGGATAGATTATTAAGTGCTGTCAATGTAAATGATGCAGATTCTTTAAGATATTTCCATAAAGTATTAAATAATAAGGGAGTATTAAGTGAACTTAGAGAAATGGGCATTGAAGATGGCGACATGGTAAGACTTAATGATTTTGAATTTGAATATGTATTATAGGAGTGAATAAAATGCTAACAGGAAAAGAAAGAGCATATTTAAGAAGACTAGCTAATGATTTATCACCAATATTTCAAATTGGTAAAAATGGAATAGAAGAAACATTTTTAAAACAGGTTGAAGAAGCATTAGAAAAAAGAGAATTAATAAAAATAAAGGTATTAGAAAATAGTGGACTTGAAACAAGAGAAGCATCAGATTATATATGTAGTAAAGTTGGTGCAGAAGGAATTCAAGCAATAGGAAGTAAGATTGTTTTATATAAGCAATCTAAGAAAAACCCTAAAATAGAGATACCTAGCAAATAATCATGGAAAGACTAGGAATAATGGGTGGAACCTTTGACCCTATTCATTTAGCACACATATATATAGCAGAAGAAGCAAAAAAACAATTAAATCTTGATAAGGTTCTATTTATGCCAGCAGGAAATCAACCACTTAAAGTAAATAAAAAGGTTACAGATGCTTCAATAAGGCTTAAAATGGTAAAAGAAGCTATAAAGGGAATAGATTATTTTGAAGTTTCAGACTATGAAATTAAGAAAAAGGGTATGAGCTACACATATCTAACAGTAGAGAATTTTAAGGCTCCAAATAGAAAGTTGTTTTTTATTACAGGGGCAGATTGTTTAATGAGTTTAGAAATGTGGAATGAGGTTAAAAGAATTTTTGATGCTTGTGAATTTGTAGTTTTTACAAGACCAGGCTATGATGAAGAAAAACTTGAAGCTCAAAAGGAAAAAATTGAAGAAAAGTATAATAAAAAAATAATACTTATACATGTTAATAGCCAAAATATATCATCTACAATGATAAGAGAAAAAATAAGGGATGGAAAAAAAGTAGATAATCTTCTTTCAAAAGGTGTATTAAATGTGATAGAGAAGGAAGGTCTATATAAGGAGTGATAAAATATGAGTTCTTTAGAAGAAGCTTATGAATATATTAAGAAAAATCTAAAAGAAAACAGATTTATACATACCTTAGGGGTAGTGCAGGAAGCAAAAAAGTTAGCTAAAATAAATGGTGTATCTGAAGAAAAAGCAGAAATGGCAGCTTTGTGTCATGATATTGCAAAAAATATACCAAAAACAAAAATGATAGAGATTATGGAAGAAAACAATATAATTTTAAATGAAGATGAGAAAAATTCTCCAAGTATATGGCATAGTATATTAGGACCTGTAGTAGCTAAAAAAGAGCTTGGAATAGAAGATGAAGAAATTTTAGGTGCTATAAGATGGCATACTACAGGAAAAGAAAATATGACTAAGCTAGAAAAAATAATTTATATTGCAGACATGATTGAACCTTCAAGAGATTTTGAAGGAGTTAATGAGCTTAGAAAGGTTACACTAGAAAATCTAAACAAAGGTGTGCTTATGGGCATAAATCAAACAATTAATTTTTTAATTAAGAAGGGGAATTTAATTGATTTAAATACAATAAAAGCAAGAAACTCTTTAATAGATTAATATTTAAAGGGGATGGATTGGATGGATGAAAAAAGAAATAATAGGCCTAGACAAAAAAGAAAAAGGACACCAGAAGAAATAGAAGCAATTAAGAGAAGAAAAGCAAGAGATAGATATGAAGAGTCACTAGGAGATTCTAATAATGATGATGAAAGAAGAGTAAAGCATAGAAAAACAAGAGAAGATATAAATAAAAATAGAAGAAATAGAACCTCTTCTAAAAGCGCTAGAAATCCTCAAATAGTAAGAAATGGAGAACGTCCTAAAGGAAGACATCCAGAAGATTTAAGAAGTTCAAGAGCTATTAAAGGTTCAAGGTCTTATCAAGAGAAAAAAAGAAAAAAATCTAAAATTCCTTTAAAAAATAAAGTATTAATTGGAATATGTGGAATTTTAGGGCTATTTATTATTTTTATAGCTTTAAACTTAATGGGATTCTTTTTTAAAATTGAAAATAATTGCTCTATAGAAGCCATAGATCCAGAAAAAAATAATGTAGTAAACATATTGGTTTTAGGTCTTGATATAGGTGATATAGATAATCAAGAAAATGAATCTATAAAAAGAACAGATACCATGCTTCTTGTAAGCTATAATCTATCAAATAAAAGTACAACAATAGTATCAATACCAAGGGATACATTAATTAATGAATATGGAAATAGATATAAGATTAATTCAGCATATCCTATTGGTGGAGATTCTAAGGTAGTTTCAGTAGTTGAAGATTTACTCCCAGTAGAAATTAACTATCTTATAAAGATAGATTATGAAGCTTTTAGAGGCATCATAGATGCTATTGGTGGAGTTGAAATGAAAATAGAACAGGATATGTTTTATGATGATGATGGACAAAATCTTCACATAAATTTTAAGGGAGGAACAACTGTATTATTAGATGGAAAAAAAGCTGAGGAGTTTTTTAGATGGAGAAAAAACAATGATGGTACAGGACTTGCCACAGGAGATTTAGGAAGAATAGAAAATCAACATAAGTTTATAAAGAGGGTTATATCTAAGCTAAAGAGACCATCCACTATATTTAAAGTTAATAAAATATTAAATTGTGTAGCAGAAAATATTTATACAAATATGCCAGGAAATGTTATGCTTAAGTATGCATCAAAAATAATGTGTTCAAAGATAAATATTTTAACTCTTCAGGGAGAATCTCAGATGATAGGAGGAGTATCTTATTTAGTTGTTGATGAAAGCAAGAATATAGAGTTATATGAAGTAATAAGAGGCAATGATGCTGATATGGAAAGCATAGTAAAACCAGAGGTTAAAATTTTAGTAGAGAATGGAACTAATAGAACAGGTCTTGCAGGAAGGGCAAAAGGTCTTTTAGAAAAAAATGGTTGGAGCTCTGTTGAAGTAGGAAATGGAGATTTAACAAGAAAGAGTATAATAATGACAAGTAATGAAAGTTATGGTGAAATGATTAAAAAAACATTAGGAGATATGAAAGTAACTACTGAAATTCCAGAGAAAGAAAAATATAATGGGTATGATATTATTATTATATTAGGTGATAATTATAATAAATAGGAGAAGATAATGAGTACTTTAGAGAAGAAAGTTGAAGAAAAGTATGATGGAATAGTAATAAGAGAATTTTTAAAAGAAGAGCTTGAATTATCAAGTAGACTTATTAGAAGAGCTGCTATAGAAAAAAGAATTTTTGTTAATAAAGAAGTAGTAAGAATGAGAAAAGTACTTCATATAGGAGATATTGTGGAAGTAAAACTTGAAAGAGTAGAAAGCCAAGATATTATTCCAGAAAAAATGAATCTTAATATAGTTTACGAAGATGATGATATTTTAGTATTAAATAAACCACCATATACAGTAGTTCATCCAACTAGAGGATATCCAACAGGAACTTTAGCAAATGGAATTCTATATTATTTTAATGAAACTAATCAAAATTGTATAGTAAGGCTTGTAAGCAGGTTAGATATGGATACTTCAGGGCTTATAATAATAGCTAAAAATCAATATGCTCATATGGCCTTATCAAAAGAAATGCAATTAAATCATTTGGAAAAAAGATATTTAGCAGTAGTGCATGGACATCTTGAAGAAGAAGAGGGAACGATAGACCTTCCTATATTTAAGCCTGAAAATGAGGAATCAATATTTAAAAGAATTATTGATGAAAGAGGACAAAGAAGCATAACTCATTATAAAGTAATAAAGAAATTTGAAAATGCCGATTTGGTAGAATGTTTATTAGAAACAGGAAGAACACATCAAATAAGAGTGCATTTAAGTCATATAGGGCATCCTATTTATGGTGATACTTTATATGGATATGGAGAAGATGAAAAAGAATTAATTCCAAGGCAGGCTCTTCATGCATATGGATTAGATTTTAAATCACCAAGAACTAAAGAACAATTATCATTAAGAGCTGAACTTCCAGAGGATATATTAAATTTAATAGAGAAATTAAAAAGAAGATAGAAATAAATCTATCTTCTTTTTTTAGCTTTAGCTTCATTGATTAATTGAATGGATTTTTTATGTTTCTTTTTAAATAATCTTTTTTTTCTTGTTAATAGAAGATATATGAATATTACAATTAAAATAGCAACAATAATTTTCAAATAAAAAGCTATTGATGAAACAGATTTTGAAACTATTTCTATAGTACTTTTATAATCTCTAGAAATACCACTTGCTAAATCAATAGTTTCCACTTCTTCCCCATTTACTATAACTTTAGCTTTTGTTAATATTTCTCCACGTTTAAAAGATTTTTTATCACATCCTTTAGGATTAGTAAATTCTAACTTGCTATCTAAATTTTCATTTTCATCATTTTTAAGAGTGTGATATACATCATTTGCTATAAGTAAGGGAACTGTTGTCCCATCTTCAAGCTTAAAAGAGCCAATTTCATCTCCTTGGGTGTATAATTTTACTCTCTTAAAGTTTTCAAAACCATAATCAAATATTTTTTTTACATCGTCATATACTTGATTAATATCTTCTCCTTTTAAAAAAGAAGCCACAAGAGTAAGTCCATCTTTTTGAGCAGCAGCAACATTAGTAAAGCCAGCAGCTATTGTGTATCCTTTTTTTGCTGATATTGAATTTTCATAATAATATGATGAGTTTGGAAGAAGTATGTAGTTATGATTACTTGTAGCAAGAGTAGCATTATCAATAACACTATGTAATTCTATATAAGTTTCAGTTGATATTTTCATAAAATCTTCATTTTTAATAGCTTCCTTCATGATAGTAGCCAAATCCTTAGGGGTAGTTACATGTTCTTCATCTGGAAGACCACTTGGATTTTTAAAATTACTATTTACAGCTCCTATAGATTTTGCTTTTTCATTCATAAGCTTAGCAAATTCTTCACAGCTTCCAGATACATATTCAGCTAAAGTTTCAGCTGCAACGTTATCAGAGGCAAGAAGAAGAATTGTTAATAATTCTTTTACAGTAAATACATCCCCTTCACGAAGTCCAATTTTTGTACCATCTGCAAAAGGAGGATTTTTTCCTACAGTAACCTCTTCATCTAAGTTTTTAATATTTTCTAAAACTACTAATGCTGTAAGAACCTTTGTTGTTGATGCTGGATAGTAATGAGTATTTTCTTCTTTAGAGTATAGCACTTCACCAGTTGTAGCATCCATTAAAACTACTCCTTTAGAGTTTAAATCTGGAGAAGTAGTTTCTGCATAAACTGTTTTATAATTAAAGTTAGTTAAAAATAACATAACCAACAAAATAGCAGAAAAGACATATATATTTTTTTTATTCATTTTTTTACCTTCTTTTTAATATAATTCAACAAACAATATTTTAACAAAAAAAATAGTAGAATGCTATATAAAATTAAAATTTACATGTATATGGATAAAAATATTTTTTCTGGCAATAATACATAATGTATCATATGTTTTAAAGAGGTATATTTATGAAAAAGGATTATAAAACAATAGGCACTATAACAATAGGAATAATTATATTTTTATTTTTTTTAATATCTTATTTTTCAGGAGGAAGTTCTGAACTTAATAAAAATGATAATGAAAGCATATTTGTTGAAGAAAATGAATCTATGGAAGTTATAACTAAAAAAGAAGAAAAAGAAAGTGTGAAAATTGTAGTAGATATTAAAGGAGAAATAAAAAATCCCAATATATATTGGCTTGAAGAAGGGTGTATAATTGAAGATTTAATAAATGTAGCAGGTGGAATAACAGAAGAAGGAGATTTAAGTAAAATAAATAGAGCACAAAAACTTAATGACCATGAAGTTGTAATAATTCCTAATATTAATGATAAAGAAAGTGAAATAGAAAGTATAATATCATCAAGTAACAACGAAAATAAAGTAAATATAAATACTGCATCTATTAATGAATTAGATACTCTTTCTGGCATAGGGCCTTCAAAGGCAGAGGCCATAATAAAATATAGAGAAGAAAATGGAACATTTAAATCTATTGAAGAAATAAAAAATGTAACTGGAATTGGAGAAGCATTATTTGAAAAGTTTAAAGAAAATATTACAATCTAAAATAATGGCTAAATATTATTTCACATTTAAAAAATTAATGTTATAATTAATAGGTATTAGGTGAAATTTTTCATATACAATGATTTGAGGAGGGTCATATGTCAAAAAAAATAATCTCAGCTTTATTAATAGGAGTTCTTTCAATAACATCACTTGTGGGATGTTCTAATAAAGATGAGAAAGATAACAATGAAACTATAACAGCAATCAACAGTGAAAATAAGTATGACAATCTTAATGGAGAATGGGCTACAGATTTAACACTAGATGAATTGAAGGAAAATTATGCGTCTCTTTTAAGTCAAGTAGAAGAAAAAAATAGATACTATGGTCTAGAGTATGAGACAAAAGAAGACGTGAAAGAAACAAAAGAAGAATTAGTAAATGAAAATTATATGTATTTAGAGAATGAAAATGCTGAAAAAAATCGTCTTGAAAGTGCATATTTTGGGATGAAAACTTATGGCGAAGATTTATCTAAAGGACAAATAATAATGAAACTTGTCTTGAACTTTGATGGGGAAAAGGCATTAAGTGAAGAAAAATTTGATTTTGGAGAAACTTCATTAGCAGAATATTCTTCAATAATGACAAAAGAAAAAGAGAGAGACTATGAAATAATCAATGAACAGATTATAGAAAAATTAAAAAGCAAAAAAGGTGAAGGGGTAGTAGTAAATGATATAAATGGACTATATGAAGAATTTGTTGTTTCAAAGGATTATATAGTTTATAGATTAGAAACTAAAAAATTTGATTTTACTACTAAAAAAGATGGTAACATTACTGAAACAAGTACTGTTACTAACAATGATACAAATAATGATTAACTTTAAATTTTTTCGTATAGATTTTAAGGAGGAGAAGGGTTTTGTTAAAAAGATTAGTAGCAAGTATTTTAGATGAGGTATTAGCAGTAGTAATTGGATTAGTATTATTACTTGTATTTGAAGGAATATTAAGATTAATAGGCTTCCAAATGGTTAAGGCATATTGGGCAACTTTTGGAGTGATAGCTTTAGCTATAGCTAATATAATTTATTTCTCAATTGGAACAAAAAGCATTGGAAAGAAGGCTTTAAACATATAAGATAATATAAAGTCAGGAGTAATTAATGAAAAAAGGCAGCGAAATAGTAGTAAAAATAGAAAAGACAGAATTTCCATCTATAGGAATTGGAAAAGAAGGAGATAGAAAAATATATGTAAAAAATTCTTTTCCAGGTCAAGTTGTAAAAGGAAGAGTCAAGAAAAAAAAGGCTGACTATGCAGAAGTAAAGATGCTAGAAGTAGAAGAAAAAGCAGAGTATGAAGTTGAAGCAAGATGTCCCGTTTTTGGAATATGTGGAGGATGTTCATCTCAAAATCTTACCTATGAAAAGCAGCTTGAATTATTAGGTGATGAAGTAAAGGAATTATTTGATAATGCTGGGGTTACAACTGGTGAATATGAAGGAGTAACAGGAAGTAAATTTCAATGGGAATATAGAAATAAGATGGAATTTACCTTTGGAGATATGGAAAAAGGTGGAGAACTTACCCTAGGAATGCATATGAAAAATAAATCCTTTGGAATTATAAATGTAGATAAATGCCAAATAGTAGATGAAGATTTTAGAAAAATAATTTCACTAACTATAGAGTATTTTAGAAAACAAAATTTGCCTTATTATAAGGTAATGAAGAGAGAAGGATACCTAAGGCATCTTGTTATAAGAAAAGCTAAAAATACAGGAGAAATATTAGTAAATTTAGTAACAACAACACAAATAGATTTTGACCTAACAGAATACAAAGAAATAATAAAAAATGCAGAATATCAAGGAAAAATGGTATCTATATTACATACTGAAAATAATTCTTTTTCGGATGCTGTAATACCAGAGAAAGTAAATTTGCTATATGGAAAAAATTATATACAGGAAGAACTTCTTGGATTGAAATTTAAAATATCACCATTTTCATTTTTTCAAACCAATACTAAAGGAGCAGAAGGCTTATATAGTATTGTAAAAGAATACATGGGAGAGTCAGATAATAAAATAGTATTTGATTTATATTGTGGTACAGGAACTATTGGGCAAATAGTTGCCCAAAAAGCAAAAAAGGTTGTAGGAATAGAATTAATTGAAGAAGCAGTAGAAGCAGCAAAAGAAAATGCAAAGCTTAATGGCTTAAATAACTGTGAATTTTTAGCAGGAGATGTAGCAGAAATAATAAAAACAATAAAAGATAAGCCAGACATAATCATTCTAGACCCACCAAGGAGTGGAGTACATCCTAAAGCATTAGAATATGTAATAAAATTCAATGCAAAAGAAATAATATATGTTTCATGTAACCCTAAGACTTTAGTAAATGATTTAAAAGTTCTTTTAAGTGAAGGCTATAAAATTGTAAAAACTAGAGTTAAAGATATGTTCCCAAACACACCACATGCAGAAACAGTAGTTAAGTTAATTAAGGAATTGTAATTTAATGTTAAACCTTAACTAAAACAATCTTATAGTGGAAGTTTAAGAGAATTAAGAATAATTAAGGAAAAAGTATTAGTAAAAAGGAAGCTACTTTAGACAAATCATGAAATGAAAAATAAGAGATTAAGCCATGAGGTTTAGTCTCTTTTTCAATTTCAAAATAAGTCCTAAAGCTAGTAAATAAGAGAGTTAAAGAAGATTTAAGAAGAGTTAAATTCAATAATTATCTGTACCTCGGTTGTGTATCAACAAGGCTTAAAGCTTGCATTTATTTTTTATTTGTGTTATGATAAATCGACAATGATCCTATTTTTAGGGATTAGAAAAAGGAGAAAAAGTATGAAAAAAAGAAATTTATGTTGCTTATTTTTAGTAGTGGCTTTAGCGACGGGATTATGTGGTTGTGGAGCAAAGGAACAAGAAAAAGATACAACAGGAAACACAGAAGTAGAATCTTCTGTAAGTGAAAAGGAAGAAAACATAACAGTTGGAAACCAATATTTGAATGCATTTAAAAATTCTGAGCAAACTGAAGCAGAACCAATGGTGGATGAGCTTTTAAATCAGATAGAAGTTCCATATTCATTAGCAAAAATGGAAGTGTCAGAGGGTTATCTTAATGGATTTGATGAGGAAATTACTGGTTTTCAAAAGGGAGTAATGTTCTCACCTGTGATTGGTACTATTCCTTTTGTAGGATATGTATTCGAAACAGATGATGCAGATGCACTGTTGTCTTTATTAAAGGAAAAAGCGAATCCGGCTTGGAATATTTGTACAGAGGCGGATGAAACCGTATCTACAAGCAGAGAGCAGCTAGTATTTTTCTTGATGTGCACCAATGAAAATAAATAAACGATTTTTACAATGTATTGCGGCATTACAGATTCTTATTTTTCATCTGTGGATGCCACTTACCAATACTACGATTGAACAATTCTTAATAAAAACAGGGTACATGGGAGTGGATCTGTTTTTCTTTTTGTCTGCTTATTCTTTGGCGGGCAAGACCATATCTTATGGTTCTTTTTTGAAAAACAGAGTTGTGTTATTATATGCCAAATTTGCTTTTTTTGTAGGACTCATGGCAGTATCTAATGCTACCTTCGGAATTCATAGAATATTGAAATCCTTAACCTTTTTTGAATTTTTTCAAAAAGGTGGTGGTGCTTTTTTATGGTTTCTTCCTGCAATTTTGCTGTTCTACCTTTTATATCCGCTCTTTTTAAAGTGGGAAAGCAGGTGGAAAGTTCTTTTAGTACTATTCCTTTGGATGGTAGGAAGTATTGTGCTGGAGAAAGGGTTTTCATATACAGCCATTTTTATTTTTACTAATAGAATTCCAATAATTCTGGCAGGATATGTATTGAGGAAAAAGTCAATCCCTCGTTGGTTGGTTGTTATGCTTCTTCCTGTAGGAATTGCCTTTATGTATTTTTTTGGATTTTATAGAAAATTACATTTCCCAATAAGGGATATGTATTACGTTCTTATGGTACCGATGGTGATTTCTTTAGTAATCTTAAGTAGTTATGTGAAAAAGAGTCGAATCTGGGACGTTTTGGGGTCAGCCACACTGGAATTGTATGCACTACAAATGATTTTTGCTCAAAAGATTGTTTTTGGTCTGTATTTTGAAGTAAAGAATCCTCTTTTGACAAATATAGGAGTACTTCTTGTTTTCTTCGCATTAGCATTTTTATTGAAAGGAGTATTCGTAAAAATGGCAGCTCTTTGGAAAAAGGTCAGAAATTAATTATTTCCAATCTTTTTTAGAGTAGAAAATCTTTAGCTATTGAATCATGCCTAGAGTGATGAAAAGATGATATATTTTGAACATCTTCCTTTAGATAAAGAAATATTATATGCATTAGCAGAACTGGAAAGCATAGAATAAATAATAATTGAGGGAAAAATTGAAATTTTTAGTGATATAGCGGCAGGGCTTAAGCTTTGCCGTTTTTGTTTTGTGTTTAACCAGATAGGTGCTAGAATATAAATAGTACACATTAAAGGTGGAAATTTCTTTAAAAAAGATATAATATAAAATTAAGGTTATTTAGAACACAGGAAATTATTAAGTGATACTATTATATCTAAATGGATATAAATCTAAGACCAAAAAGGGAGTTAACATATGTATCAAAATAATTTATATAATAAAAATTCAAGTAAAAAATTATAGTTCCTTTGGTTATTGTGATTATTTTTACAACAATTCTCATAGTATATAATAAAAATAGATATACACCATATTATCCAAAAAATGATGTTAAAATATATCTTTATGGAGAAAATCATGGTGATGATAAAATTTTAAAAAAGGAATATGAAATTTGGAAAGATTTTTATGATAATGAAGGAATGCGACATTTATTTGTTGAAATTCCATATTATTCAGCACAATATCTAAATATTTGGATGAAAGCAGAGGATGATAAAATTCTTATGGAACTGTATGAGGATATAGATGGAACATTAACTCATGTTCCTGAAGTATTAGAGTTTTATAAATCTATTAAAAAAAATTGTCCTGAGACAATTTTTCATGGAACTGATGTTGGACATCAATATGAAACTACAGGAGAACGATATTTGAATAATCTTGAAAGCATTGGAGCAGTAGATTCAAAAGAATACAAACTTGCTCAAAAAAATATAGAACAAGGAAAGCAATATTAACTTCCTGTTGTGGGACTATTGTGTATTATCATACCAGAAATAATAGCAAAATGGCTTCCAACTATATTAGGTAGTATTATGGTACTTACAAGTATTACAGATACCATATTTGTTATTAAAGAAAAGCGTTATTTGATTACATATAAAAATAAAGCTTCCTCTTTGATTTTATTTATTATGGGAATCTGTTTTGTGCTAGGGGAACAAGAAAGTACAGTTCCTTTAATGGGAATTACTTGGGGGTTGTTAGGACTACAGGAAGTTAATGAAGAAATAGAAAATATTTTAATAAAAAGAAGTAAAAAAGAAAAATATCTTTTATTATCAATATTTGCTGGATTAAAAATTATTTTATCTTTAGCTTTACTTTTTGAACCTCTTGAAAAATTTAATTTTCATATATTCTTATTAGGATTAGAAATACTTGCAGTAACAATAAAAGAAAAAAATATTAATGAATATGTAAAAGAATTTAAATTAAAAATTAAGAAAAATTAGAGAAAACTTATATTATTTGTGATTGGATTTCATTTGTAAATGAAGG
>CACZYK010000005.1 GCA_902785295.1 uncultured Clostridium sp. | reverse complement strand
CCCTTGTTACAACACTTTGAAAAGACCTTATTATAACATCTATAAAAGGAATCAAGAGAAATATCAATAAACCTATGAAACTTGGTAATATAAAAGCTAGTCCTATTTTATTTTTTTTCATTTTATAACCTCATCTAAATAAGTAAATTTTTAACATTGCCCTGACATTAATCAAACTTATAATACAATATTTTATACAAAAATTCAACTACATTAAGTAGAATTATTTTTTTGTAATTCATAAAGTTACACAAAAAATATATTTTTATATATCTTGATAATATATAAAATATAAAACTCTTTGACTATTTTTATATTTTTTTTTAATATATTTATAGCAACTACCTTAGGTAGTATATGGAGGCTTTTTTATGAATAAAATTCAAGAATTATCTGAAACAGAATTAGAAATTATGAATACCATTTGGAAATTAAACAGAGTTGTAACAACTCCTGAATTAATTTCAATATTTGAAAAGGAAGGGAAGGTATGGCGACCTCAAACTATGGCAACTTTTTTAACAAGGATGGTAAAAAAAGGTGTGTTAATGGTAATAAGACAAGGACATAGTAATTTATACACTGCAAAAGTTTCTCGTGATGAATACAAAAAATATCAAACTCAAGGAATTTTAAAAAAACTTTATAAAGGCTCTTTAAAAAACTTTCTATCTGCTCTTTATTTTGAGGAAAATATAAATAATGATGAATTAAAAGAAATTAAAGATTGGTTTAATAAAAAAGAAAAAGATAATTTATAAAGTAACAAAACTAATAAGAGCTACTTTATTAATTAAAGCAACTCTTATTAGTTTAACTCTCAAAAAATCTTTATTCTGATAAATATATCTCAACTTTATTCTTAATATTTTTTAATGTCTTATTTATATCTTGTTTGTCTAAAATATACTTTTCCATGTCATTTATTACTTGATTTAGTATGATTAAATTATAATTAGTTGATATTTTAGCATTTTTTACTACTGACATAAAATTTGTAATTTCCTCATTTGATGGTTTCTTTATTTTAATTGTTTCTTTATTATCTATTGAATATTCTCCATTTGCTGTATTATCTATTTCGAAATTTAAATTATTGCTAAATACTTCCTTATTAAGTGGTAATCCTAATGTACTATCAATATTTTGATATTCATTGTTAAATAATAATTTTAAAAAACTTTTTGACTGTTCTTTATTATTACTTTTTGAATTTATACCTACTAAAGTATTTGGAATAAACATTCCTTTTTCCTCACTATTCCATGTTCTATATGAATAATTTTTAAATTCATCACAAATAGTAATAATTAATCCTAATTCAGAAAAATTTCTCATACTGCCAATATCAATTTTAGAGCCTGAATCTCCAAACAATAATATAACTGGTGATACTTCTCTATTTAAATATTTTATCTTTTCATACATATTTATAGATTCATAATATTTTTGATTTTTTATATGATATTCATAATTATTTTTACTTTTTGTTTTTTCAAGTATCTCATATATTTCTTTACAATTTTCTAAAAAACTTTTTATTTCTTGTGTATTAATTGAATTATTATCATCAAGCCAATTAATTGAATTAGTATAATAAAGAGCTTTTATAAGTTCAGTTGGACTATATATGTCTAATATACTAGTACACTTTTCTTCATATAAACTTTTTACAGCTTCAGTTAATGTTGTTAAATCAGAAACATTTTCAATATTTTTTCCTACTATTATTGGTAGATTAAATCTTAAGGGCAATGTATAATATCCTGAATTATTATAATATTGAATTATATTATTAAATAAACTATTTTCATTTATATATTCGTCTATAATATCATCCATATTTTCAAGTATTCCTTTTTCCATATAAGATGTATATGGAAGCCCATCTAATACTAATATATCTGGTCCTTTACCTGCCATAAGTTCTGTATTTAATCGTTTAATTTCATCTACTTCTTTATCACTTTCTTCCTCTGAAAGACCAAATTCATAATTTATATTTATATTAGGATTTTCTAAATTATATTTTGATATAATTTGTTTCATTAGTGAATTTTCATAAAGGGAATACACTCTTATACTATCATCATTAGTTACTTCTAAATTACTTAAAGAATATTTTTTCAAATAGTACTTAAATCCTGTTTTTCCTTGTTCCATAAATACACACAAATATTCACTTTCTCCCACTTGTGAAAAATATAATGGGGACAAGTTAGAATTACCAAAACTTGTTTTTGAAGCATCAATAATAACTTCATTATTTTTGTTTTGAATTTTATATTTATTTACACCAACACTATTTATAAAAAATAATGAATTATCATAAATATCATCTGAATATATACTCTTTATATCCATTTTATTTTTAACACTATCAATTTTCTTCCCACTATCTAAACTATAATATTCTATATAATCTTTATTATAGTTCACTATTTTATTTTCAACTGTTGTTGTTAATCCAGTATACTCAAAATTAAAATTATTTTTTACAGTTTTATCTTTTAAACCTATTTGTTTTATATTTTTATCTCCATCATAAAGTAATATATCTCCATTAGAAGCAAACTTAATTAAATTATATGGTACATCACCTTTAGTACTTGAATGGTCTATATTTAGCTCTTCAAGTTTATCATCAGGATATAATATTGAGGTTTTATATTTTCCTTCTTTATTTTTATATGTAATAACAATATTATTATCTTTTGATATAACTGCATCATTTATTTCATTATTTATGTCATTTAATGTATCTAAGTTTTTCTCTTTCCAACTCTCTCCATTATTTTCTGATATAAAATATTTTAATTTATTATTGCTATCACTAGCTAACATTACTACTTTATTTTTATCAATAGCTTTCATATCATATACAAAATCAATATTTTCTTCATTAAAAAAATTACAACTTATCTCTTTAAGATAATTCTTATTTTCTTCTTCTGATATTTTACTATTTTTACATCCAAAGATATTTGAGAAACAAAAAATTGCAAATAAATTAATTATAATTATTTTTTTTAAATATTTTCTCATAACTTTAATTCACCTTGAAAATTTATTTTTCTGCTGAAGCAACAACAGGCATAGTCATTATTGTTGCTCCTAAAATTAAACCTATTATCACTTTCTTACTTTTTATTTTTTTCATATACTACCTCCATTTTATATTTATACTTTTGTTCGAACATTTATATTTTTATTAATTAGTTTGAAATAATGGTAAATTCACCCTAACTTTAAGATACACTATTTTATTTAAATAATCAACTACATTATGTAGATTTTTTTATTTATTAGCTATTTTAAAGTACTTAGTATTTTTTATAAGTGATAACTTCCCTTTACTTTATATCTATATTCCAAATACTACATATTATAGTTATTGGCTCATACATATATTCCCAAACAAAATTTAAATTATTCTCTAATTATTTAAAATTTATTCAATGTAAATAATGTTTATATTTTTGAATATTATTTTTAATGTTCTCAATTGCTTTATTCATGTCTGATTTTCCTAAAATATATTTTTCCATATCCTGAATTATATAATCTAACATGAAAGTATTATAATTTGCAGAAATATTCATATTTTCTACTATTGAAGTAAATTTATTTATTTCCTCTTCGCTTGGCTTAATATTTTCAATCATTGTATTATCATTAATAGTCAACCTTCCATTAAAGTCTATTTTTATCATTTCATTTAATTCACCATAAAATATATCTTTATTAATAGAAAATCCACAATCTTCATTATTAAAAATAGATTGATATTCTTCAGAAAAAATTTCTGTTAAGAATTTTTTTGCCTTATCTTTATTTTTTCCATAATAATTTACACCTATTAATGTATTTGGGATAAAAACAATTTGTCCATTATTACTCCAAGGAAAGTAAGAATACCCCTTTAAAATATCTTTTATTGATAACATATACGAAATCCCATTAAAATCAGTTAAATTTCCAACTTCTATTTTCCAATTAGATTTATCATATAATAAATCTAATATTGTTATATTTCTATATAAATATGCCTTTCTTTCAAAGCTTTCTAAATCTGAATAATACTTCTTATCTTCTAAATAATCTTTAAATGTTTTATCAGTATTTGATTTTTTTAAAACACTATAAATGTCTTTACAATTTTTCATAAAGTTTTTTATTTCTTCTTCATCAATTGTTCCATCTTTATTAATCCAATTTATAGAATTATATGAATGTAGCATTTTTATGATTTCTGAAGGTTCATATACTTTAAGAATATTTTTATTTTTTTTACCTAAAGCTTTTATATTTTTAGTTAATGTATCTAAAGTTTGATTTTCATCAATATCTTCTCCAATTACTAATGGAATATTAAATCTTAAGGGAAGTTTATAATACTTATCTTCATTATTGTAATAATTAATTATATTATTAAATAATTTTCCTTCTTCCTTTTGATTTTTTATTACATATTCCATATCATCAAGAAATCCTTTTTCTTCATATAAATCATATGGCAAATCATCTAATATTAATATTTCTGGTCCATTACCTAACAAAATCTCATTATTTAATTTCTCTATTGCTTCCGATTTTGTAGTTTTTTCTCCTTCTTTAATTCCTATATCATAAATTATATTTATATTACTATTTTCCACATTATATTTAGATACAAGTTGACTTATTAAGTTATTTTCATAGAGAGAATAAACTTTAACTTCATCCTTCTTTTCTGATTTTTTATATTTCTTTAAAAAATATTCTCCATCTTCCTCTCCATTAGTTTTTTTATAGAAAATACATAAAAATTCTGAATCTTTAATTTCACAAAAATATATTGGTGATATTTCACTCCCTCCAAAACTAGTATTTGTTCCATTGATAACTTTTTTAAAATCAACACTATTAAGCTTATTTTTAAATACTCCTTCTTTATTTATTACATATAAACAATTGTTATATATATTTTCAGAAGAAACTAAACTTATACTCATATTTTTCTTTATTTTTAATTTACTAATTTCTTTGCCAGTATCTAAGTTATAATATTTTATATACTGTCCTTCATAGTTTATAAAATCTTTATCTATACTTCCACTTGGGAAATCCTTTGCTAATAAAACATTTTTGATTTTATTTTCTTTAATATCTAATTGATTTAACTTTGAATCATTTCCATTAAAATACACTAAATTTCCATTAGAAAGAAACTCTAAAAAATAATATGGTATATTCCCCTCTGCTTTTGAATGATTTATGTTAAGCTCTTTAAAGTTATTATTATTTATAGATAAAAATGCACTTTTAAATCCTCTTTCATCATTTGAATAAGTTACTACTATATCTCCAGAATTATTTACTTTTGCATAGCTTATTTTTCTTTTTATAGAGTTTAATGCTTCCAATTTTTTTTCGGACCAACTTTCTCCATTGTCTTTGGATATAAAATACTTAAAAATTCCTTCTTCTGAAGCTAATATAACTATTTTATCCTCTTCTATTGTTTTCATATCATATAAAAAATTTATTTTATTTTCTTCAAAAAAATTTAAAGACTCTTCTTCGTAAATTGTAGATGTTTCATTATTATAATTTTCTTTTTTACTACATCCACTTATATTTATAGCAAAAAAAATTAAAATTAATAAAAATATTAATATTCTTTTCAAATTCATAATATTCCCCTTTATTATGATAAATATATCTATTACTATATATTTTAAAATCTTATACTTCTACTAAATTCCTATTATTTTTATATTAGTTTACTTATAAAATTTATAATACAATATTGCTAAATCCATGTCAACTACTCAACGTAGAACTAATTATTGTTATTCCTTTTTTTCATTCAATTTATCTAAAAGTATATCTATTATAATTAAAGCTTATTTTATTGTATTTTTCTAAAAATATCTCTTAAATATATTGACTATTTTAAATTAATTATTTAACATAAATTTATACTATAACACATAGTATATAATTATTATTATCATAAAATAATGGTATTTTAATGGCTATAAAGTAAGGAGATTTTAGTTGTGTTTAAAGATTTTTTTATAACCTTATTTTTTTTATCTCTATCAGGAGGTTTTGCTTCTTTATTTTTAATTTCATTATCCTATATTACAAAAATATTATTTTCACCTAAATGGCATTATTTAAGTGGAAAATTTATTTTATTTATGTTTATAATTCCGTTTTTTTATTTCATACCTTTAAATCGTAATTATTTAATAAATAACTACAATACTATTAAAAGCTTAAATAAACTTGACAAAATTAGTAAAACTACTAACTTCTTTGAAATTATCTTTTTAGTATGGTTTATAGTTTTTTTAATTTATTTTACTTTTCATGTTTTTTGCTATATAAATTTTAGAAAAAATTTAATGAAAAATATTTATCTAACTAATAATAGATATTTACTTGATTCTTTTAATGAATGTAAAGAAAAAATGAAAATTAAAAAAAATATAACTATTGTAGAAAATGACTTAATAACTACTCCTATGCTTATTGGAATTTTAAAACCAATGATTATATTTCCATCAAATATTTCTAATATATTAAATATTAATCCTATAATTTTTCATGAATTAACACATTTTAAAAGAAAAGATTTATTTATAAAACTTATACAAATGGTAATTTTATCAATTCATTGGTTTAATCCAATAATTTATTTTTTTAATAAATATCTAAATAATTGGTGTGAAATATCTTGTGATGAAAATGCTATAAAAAATCTTACTTTAGTTGAAAAATATGATTATGGAAATAGCTTACTAAACATTGCTAGTAAAAAGTGTCCTACACCAAGATTAGTTACCACTCTTTCAAGTAATGCAAAACTTTTAAAATTAAGATTATCTCTCATAACCTCTAATAAAAAGCATGGATTTTTAAATATTATTTTTTCAATTATATTAATTGGAACAATATTTTTCATTCCAACTTTTTCAACTTATTTTCTTAACAGTAGTTTTTATGAGAAACCACCTTCATTTTTTATTGAAGCACAAAATAGAAGTGTTATTGTTATATATTAATTAAAAGAATTTTGTCATACTTTAAGCACCTTCCAATAACAAATATTTTATTATATAATATAAATATACATTATATTAACTTGTATTTATGTATTATTTTATAAATGCTTTTTTGTGATGAATACTAGCTTTAGTTATCATACATTAATTTTAAATATCATATTTTTATATTCTATAAGGGGCAAAAAGAGGGGCAAAATTAAATTGCCCTTTTTATTTTTTATTTAGAATTCTGTAATTAATTTTCTGGATAAGCGACTTTTTAATAATTTAGCAAAACTTTTTAAGTACCCCCCTACCTCTAGGAGATAAATAATAAAGCTTCTTCATCAGTACCAGCACACATTTATATATAAAATATTCCCACATCAGCATTTACCACCTGCTACTGATACAATGCTTAAAAAATTTATTAGGATCTTCTATATAACCCTCTTCAATAAATCTTTGTCTATTCATTTTTACCCATTCGCTAGTCCTTAATTTTCTAAATCCTTTCTGTTTTATCTGCCTTATTCTTTCTTGACTTACATTAAATATATCTCCTATTTCTTTCAAGGTCATAGGATTTATATTATTCCAGCCATAACTAAACTTTATTGCTTCTCTTTCTCTTAATGTTAAAGTTTCATTCATTGTCTGCTCCAGCTCCTGGTGTAGTTGTTCATTATATATCTTTTCCTCTACATTCTCAAAAGAATAGTCTACTCCCTCTACATAATCTAAAATTTCCGTTTCTCCTTCTTCATCAATTGGAGTGTTTAAACTAATACAACTCTTATTAAATTTAGTATTTCCTAAATCTTTAGTAGTAGCACCACAAACAAATCTGTATATCCTTTGATATATCCAATTTATAGCATAAGTAATAAAAGCGGTTTTCTTGTCATTATTAAAATCATATTTTTCTGCTGCAATTACAAGCCCTATGTATCCCTCTTGTTCTAGGTCTTCCTTTTCAATAGTATGGTTATAATCTATATTAAATTTATTTACTAGCTTAAATACAATACCTTTATTATTCTCTATAAGCTCCTCTAAGGCGTTTTTGTTGCCTTGCTGATATAAATATACTAATTCCTCATTAGTCACTTGTATAAGCCCCCTTTACTAAAATACTCATATAAATATAAAAAAGCTATAGGAAGAGGTACACATAAATCTGCATACTTGACTTCCCATAGCTCTAAAGCTTTCTATAATAAATTTATAGGGTACTTACTTAACTAATTTTAAATTTGCTATCTCGTAACAATTAACTCTTGTTACATTCTCCAGCTTATCAACTTTATTTTTAATTTCTGTAATATCTTCTTTAGCTTCTGCAAGTGCATTATATAAAGTATCTACTTTCTTATTTATTGCTTTAACTTCTGTCTTTAACTCTTCCTGACCTTCCTTTAATCCTTTAACATCTGCTTTCAGTTCCTCTTGACCTGTTTTTAATCCTTTAACTTCCATTGTTAAGGAATTAATACTTTCTGCCATACCTTGTAATAATTCTAATATTTCCTTATCCATATTTGCCACACTCCTAAAATTAATTGATTATATTATATCAGATAATTAATTATTCTTCATCTTCCAAAGGCTCCATATTATTATATATATCCATTGGATTCAATTCTAATACTTCCTCAAGCCTCTTCAAAGTCTCCAGCTTTATATTTCTAAAATATCCTTTATCATATTTATTCATTGTATTCTTACTAAGCTTAACTAATGGTGCTAATTGCTCTATTGTATAGCCTTTTCTTATTCTAGCAACTTTTAAAACTGTTTTATCTCTCATATTATCAACTCCAATATAAATTAATTCTTAATGATATTATATCACATTTTAATGCTATTATCATTTTTAATTAATATTTTATAATTTATAATTCGTTTTTTATTATTTATTATTAAGATTTATTCGCTAAACACATATTTAGCGAAATTGTACTTTTTTCAAAAACGAAACGATAAAACGTGATAACCACGCCATTTACAAGTCTTTTTCTTCATAAATTCGCTTAAAAAAGATACAAAAACGCATGAAATTTTATGTATAAATGCTAAAGAATTATTTACTAAGAATTAATAAAAATATCCTTCTTTCTGATAAAAAAATAATTTTAAATAGGTTATTAATACTTAGGATTGTACTTTTATAATAATATGAAATCTATTTTTTATATAAATCTTTACTGGTTCTCTATCTGGTAAAAGAATTTATATAGTTGTGCCTTACCAAACGCCGAAATAAAGCCATTCGTCCAAAATGGACGAGTAAAAGAATTTATATAGTTGTGCCTTACCAGTAAGCATTATAGAAGGTATGCTTCTAAATTCTGATGAGATTGTTAGCTTGTGGGTAGAATAAATATTTTTTCATATAAAATGAGTTCTTAAAGATTGTATTAGCTTCTTCTAGGCTTCAACCTTGACATTTCTAAACATCTTTGAGGTTCTATGAGGTTGCTTAATCTTAGCATTTCTTAGCATATTAACTCTAAAACGTTCGGTATTCGTTTTGTAAGCGTTCCATATATATAATATGTCTTGCCGTAATCTTGCCGTTATATAAAGCATGAAGAGGCTTTTTAAGGACTCCAAAAACTCAAAAATAAATTTATTCTATTAACATTGTTGATTAAATTGTTGATAGAGTTTCAATGCTCCATAGTCTAAATATCAGCTAAATTATTACCTTGTATTGTTCGACCACAAGAGGGCGAAAAAAATAAGGAAGAGGCTTTTAATTTCCTCTCCCTTTGGTACTATTGCTTTACTACATCAAAAATTTCTATATAGTTTTCTTCTAATTCCTCAACCACATATAAGCCTAAATCGTTATATATTTGATACTCTTTATTATTACATTCAATTATGAATTTGTTTCCATTGTAATACCAATTATCAACATTTAGTATTTCATTGTGATATTTTACCTTTTTGACAATGCTTAATGCGTCGTGTAAGTCGTCACCGTCATACAAGCATATATCGTTAAAACTTGAATTATACATATTATCATCTCCTTTCATGCTCCATCAGAACCATGTGTTATTTATTCTCTTTGAAATACTCTAAGCTTTTCCTCTTCTCCTGGAACAACTTATTAATAATGGTCTTAATTCTCCTATAAGTTAAGTAGTATAAAATGACTTGTAATGTTGCTACTATACATAATACTGTTAAGATATCCATTTAAACTCATCTCTTTCCTTCTCTAAAGCTTTTAATTTATCATTGATATATTTATCCTTGTTGGTATATCCTTCATGCTCCATGACCCTATATAGCCTTTTAGTGTCATCTGAATTTAATTCTATCTCTAGGTACTCACTTTTTAAGTTGTATGTCCTTCTCTCCTTCTGGAGTTTCTTAATTGTGTAATCTGTGTAAAAGTCTAGGGCTATCATAGGAATTAATAAAAATATTATGTAGAATACCCACAAGGTTACTATAAGCCCTTTAATAAATTCTATCTCTTCCATAACTCCATTCACTCTCCAATTTCTCATAAGGTTCATAAATGCACTTTGTTCTAATGTACTGGCTTATGTTCATTCCTAATCTTGAGGCGTATACTTCTAATCTGTCCTTTTCTCTTTTGGATAAATGCACTTTAATAGTCTCGCTTTTGTAATCTTCATCTGATACTCTTCTCAATTTCATATACTCTTCAACTCCTTCCATGTAATGCTCCAAGTAATGCTCCATGCTCTACTCCACTTATTTTTTAGGATATTTTATTATTAATAGTGGTACGTTGTACCCCTTTTATACCCCTATTTAGTGGATAGAGTAGGAATTATTATTGTTTTTATAAAACATATGTTCCTAACATAAATGTCGGTACCAAAAGTATTTAATCCCTATAGGTATGTCCAAAACAAAACTCAGGCGTGGAATGGGCACGAGTTTTAGACTAGTATTTAACTCCTATAGGTATATCCAAAACATTCAGATGTGACCAATTGTCCCATCCGAAAATTAAATAATGCAGGTGAGAACTCAATACCATTTTGGTATTAAGTTTAATAAACCACCGCCCTAATTTAGGGCATCCTTAGCACATTCCCAAAATGGGAAGATGGGTATTTAATCCCTATAGGTATGTCCAAAACTTAAAGAAGTTTTAGAAAAGGAAGGTCTTCCTTTTAAGTATTTAATCCCTATAGGTATGTCCAAAACCCATTATCTAACTTGAAGAGGCTACAAAGCCCCTCCAGTTATTACTGTTTATTTTCTTACAAGTTCAACACTATATTTTGATGTCTTATTTAATTCATATTTCTTATCTTGATTTAATATTATTCTTGCTACTTCTGTGCTTTCATCATCAATATCTTTATAGAAAATTAACATATCATCACTTGCCTTTCTTAATCCATCATATTGAATAATCATTCCATTATATTCAAGCTCTGCAACTTCTTCATCAATATAAGCTTGTTCCATAACCTCATTTAATTCAAAGTAGATATAATTAGTTTGTTCCCCTACTGTTTCCTCTTCAATGTTAATCCCTAGTTCTGAAAGTTCTTGACTTGCATTAGCCCATGCGTTTCTAATAAAGTCTAATTCGTTCTCTTGAGTTGCTTCTCTGGTGTAGCTTTCTGCTCCATTATCTATTATGACCTTATTTAGTTCTGCATTTACTACATCATTAAATCCTTTTAATACTTTGGTGATGTCTTCTTGAAGTTCTTTAATTGATAGCTCCTTACTCTTCATATTGCTTCATGCTCCTTTATATTTATTTTGAAGAGGGAATAAATCCCCCAACATTAACTATTTAATTTCTAAATCTACATAAACCCTTTTATTATCATTATTCCTATTCTTGTAAGCCTTACTTATACTTAATATCTTGTGGCTCTTGGATAAGCTTATAAGTAGCTTGTCCTTTTCCTCTTCTGATGTATAGCTTATTCTTACTTTAATCATTGCTCTATACTCCTTATTTCTTTCTTATTTTGTCTAAATTCTTGATAATCCATATCAAATACTTTTCAGCTTCTCCCATTAGTTATTGTCCTCCTCTTCTAACATTTCTACTAGCTTGTAGTATGCTTCTAGCAACTCCATTTCTGCATTAGTCATTGTTAACACTCCTTTACATCTAAATTTATTTCTCTTCTAGCTCCTGCATTATCTCAAGTAAAGTCTTTATGTAAGTATCCATTTTTAACACTTCCTTTCTAGTAAAGTGCAAACTTGCACCCTCCAATTAATATTATTATGTCCTTTTGTAAACACTATAAAAGGCTCTGTATTGCTTTTACAATCTTCATAGGGTATTTAGTCATTAAATGGACTACTCCCCCCTTAAAAAGCTTGTAGGCGTTTTTAAATAGACCGAGGTGTGTACCTTCAAAAAACACACGGGACTTTTTACAGTACCCCCTCCCCTATTGAATTTTTAACTCCTAAAGGATATACTTATATTGGTTTGTTTGCATATCCTTTTGGAATTGCTCCAGGTGAATATAGGTATTAACCGTATCTGTATTCACTATTTTTTTATCTTGGTATTAGCATTTGTTAGCTTATAAACTGTACAAACCAGTATGGCGTCTGAATTATTGTTCCATCTTCAAGTTCTATAATTGCCCTTCCGCCATTCCATTCATGGAAATAGCCTTCATTTTCTTTTAGAATTACATCAAACTTGTCCACTTGTTCTCCAAAAGCCTCTTTAGCATATCCCGATTTAACTCTATCAGCAAAATATTTACATTTTACTCTTCTTAAATTTTCTCTTTTCATTACTCAATCAATCCTTTCTTTTTAAGTTTTTCTAATCTCCTTCTTTTACTCCTATTCATATATCTTGAGCCACCATAAATATTTTTATTGCTTAATTCTTCTATACGTTTCATTTCCTTTGCAGTGTTTGAAATTTTTAAAGAACGCTTTTTTACAGAATTTTTCATTCTACATCACCCCCTTTCAATGCAATTTAATCAAGGTTACACATTTAGGTTACACATTTGAAAATCTCTACAACTGGCTTATACTCTAGCTTTATTAAACTTTTTTTCAAGGTTACACCAAAATAAAAACACATAGTCTATATTTTTTTATATATAATAAATATTCTCATGTGAAAGATACATATTTATTATTTAGTGTAATTGTGTAACTTTATAATATTTATATTAATAAAACCTAGATATAAAGCCATTTATTGAGGTTACACATTAGGTAACACATTTAATTTTATGGTGTTACCTGTGTAACTATTTTTTATTATCAAAAACACCTTGAATTACTTTCGCCTCTTCTTCACTTACTGGAGTAAGTTCTGGTTCTACTATTGAATTAACTTCAAGTGTTCTTAATTTTTCTTTACTGTAAATGTCAAATCTAACTGTCTTATATTTAGATGGTTCATCTTCTCTTACTTTTATTACTCTTCCATCTCTTCCAGCACCTAAAATATAACCTGCTTTTTTTGCCTGTTTTTTAAAATCTTTATCAGAAATTACTGTGATGTCATTATTATTAGTATTTTTTACATACAATCTTATTTCATCTAACATTAAATTAGTTTTAATGTATATTTCTGTTCCATCTCTTTTATCTTGGATTACTCTATCTGGATTAGTTACTTTATTATCTTCTAAAAGCTCATCAAACTTCTTTAAAAGATTTTCCACTACACTTGAAACTGTTTCTCTATCTTCTAATACTTCGGTTTTTAAATTCTCCACTATTGGCTCTATAAAGTTATCTATTATTGGCAAATCATACTTAACAAGAACTCTATTAAATATCTCCATACCAGCACAAATATTTAAAGCCGTGTTTGACACTCTTGCGTCAATAGTATTTATTGTAATTCCCTTTCTAATAGCCTTATAGTCATCTATGTTAAGGCTTAAAACTTCTTTAATTAATTCCTTGCCTAACTTGTTTAAAGTCTCTTCATGCTCTATTAAATACTCCATAGCTTTAGTATTTTCTGTTGTTCTTTCGTCTTTAGAAAGATATACTATACAGTTCCTTTCGAATTGTGCAGCTTCTCCATAAGCAAAACTTTCTTCACCTGCCATGATAATTGGTCTTCCCATATGATAATTTTTTACAGTCATATTTTTTTGTCCTCTTGGTACTGCTTCCCTATCATAAGTAAATCTAAATAAATTACTAAGTTCATTAATTCTATATTTGCTCATCATTGAGGGTTTGTATTCATCATATAAAATTGTATAGTTTCCACTAGATAAGTCTTTTATCATAGCAAACTTTGTTGTCTCTCCTATAGGTTTTATAAATTTTATTGGATAATTGAGAAGAGGTGCCACAACTTTTTTTAATATTGTTGTCTTTCCTCCACCTGCTCCACCAGCTATTAATAAATTGTGTAAGCTTATTCCTAACTTTTCAGTCTGTGCTACTGCTAAATTGTTAACTAAGGTACCTATAATTGAATATGCACGTGCTGGAGTGGTAAATTTAAATAAATATTCCATAAGCTCCTTGAGTTCATCTTTGCTTATAACTCCTTCTGGAAGGTTTATTTTAAGATTATCTTCATTACTTTTAATAGTCTTATCTATACCTGCACCACTTACTGCTCCATCTGAAATAATGAAATTTAACTTATTATCTTTGTATAGAAATTTATTTCCATTAATAAGCTTATATCTTGAATTAATAAAATATTTTGCTACCCATTCCTTTAAAGTGATTAAATCATTTATTTTCCCTTTAAATGCTAAGTCCATTGACCCTAATCTGTTTCTAAATGATTTTATATCATCAAAGTCTGTGGCTAATGCTTTAACAATTAAGATATTTCCATTATCAGCCCTTATTGTAAGCTCTACACCTTCTATATTTTCATCAATATTAACTGTTGATACTGCTTTCAGAATTTGAAAATTAGTTATATAAATTTTGTCATAGTCCCCTTCATTCACCTTGCTGGGTACTTGCTTATAAATACCAACTGAATTTTGTTGTAAATCATAACGACTTTTTAAATTTAGACTTTTATTAAATGCTCTATATAATTCTTCTTTAGTGTGCCCTGCTTCTATCCAGTCTGTAATGTCTTTGTTGTCCCCTAAATCTTCAAGTCTTGGCAAAGTAACAACTCTTAACTCTTCTACAATATTTACAATATTTTTCTTAATGGTATCTATATATTTAAGTCCTGCCTCTCCAGTATCTCCAACTATATAAACCTTAGCCCCATTTAAAAATGAAAAGTCTTTTACATCTTTAACACTTGTTGCAACATAATTTTTATTAGGCAAAACATGATTTAATGTATTAGCATCTTTTTCACCTTCCGTTATAACTATTACTTTATTTTGTCCTATTCCTTGAAGTAAGTTATAATAATTATATGGAAGTATTTGAATGTTCGAGCCATTAAAGCTCATACCTTGCTTAACTGATTTTTTACCATTATATTCGTAAATGTGGAGAAACCTATATGTGTTCTTGCTATTTGTTTTAAACTTAGCTTTATAATATATAGGCTTGTTCTCCTCATTTACATAAGTGAATATACCTAATAATTCTTTTAAATCCTTATCTTTATTCATAAGCCATTTACAATATTCTTCTAATAAATTTTTTATTTTTTTCTGCTCTGGTTCTTCCTCTTCAAGCCCTAAATACTTTCTAGCCTCTATAAATGACATATTTTTATAATCCATAATAAATTGAATTGCATCTCCAGATGCTCCACACCCAAAGCACTTATATGTTGCTCTATTAGTATTACTATTAAAATGAACACTAAGAGAAGGCGTTTTCTCTGCATGGAATGGACAACTTATTTTATTATTTTTGCCAAATTCTAACCCTATTTCTTTTTTTATTAATTCTTTTAAGTTTATATCTTGTATTTCCATAGTTGCACCCATGACCTTTTATATTTCTTCTTTCATAGCTTCATCTATTGCCTTATCCATAGCCTTGTATAGTTTGTCCTCTTCCTCTGTTTTTCCTATATAGCCTATATGGTCTCCATAATCATTTTTTAAAGAATAGCACCATTTGAATTTAGCAATTATATTTCCTGGTCTGCTAACTTTCTGCATATGGTCCACAAAAACATCAACATAACCTGCATTATTAGCAAAATCTAATGTTATGAAGTCCTCTTTATCAATTACTTCTGCAACTGGTAACTTTACAAGTAATCCAAATTTGTAATAATAAAATGTTCCTGTTTCTAATTGCTTACATAGTTCTTTATTACTCATAATAAAATCACTCCTTATTAGCTTGTTTTTCTACCCATTCAGCTAACCCCTGCTTTGAAATGTACCACTTATTACCTACCCTGTAAGAAGGAAAATCTTTTCTTTTAAGTAAGTCATTATACATAACTGTTTGTGATACATCTAAAACTTCCATAGCTTCCTTAGGAGATAATACTAAAATTTCTGTCTTTTCTTCTTTTAACTTCAACTCTAGTTGCTTATTGACTTGTCCTATAATTTCATTAACTAGCATTGAAAGAAATTGATTATATAATCCCTGGTTCATTTGTTCCATTTGCTCCACCACCTTATTTATTAATTAATAATTCCTGTTGTCTACCTTATCAGTTAATTAGATTTGCTTTTAGATATGCTTAATTTGAAATGCAATTATTAATAAAATGCTCTTTTACTGAATTGTTGATTTTTAAAGCACTAAAACTATTAAAAAAATCAGTTTTTTTATTAAAATTTTTAGTTTTGTTTGCTTTCCTCTTTATCATCTGAAAAGAATAATTCTTGAACTGAAATTCCTAAAGCTTTACTAATTTTTATCATTGTTTCCCTGCTTGGATTTTTAACTTTTTCATTTTCTAATTTTGAATAGTATGTGTATGATATTTCGCATTTTTTTGCGACTTCTTGAGCCTTCAACCCTAATTTTATTCTTGCTATTTTTATCTTTTTTCCCATTTTGAGCCCCTCCTTAAACTTAGTTTATATTTATATTATATATTTTAAACTTAGTTTATGCAACTATTTTTTAAACTTAGTTTATTTTTTTTGTTTTATAGTTTATAATATATATAGGTGATGATATGAATAAATGTTATTTAGGAAAGAATTTAAGAAAGTTAAGGGAAGATAATAAAATATCTCAAAGCAAACTAGGAGAAATTTTGGGGGTTAGTGGTGCCTATATCCAACAAATTGAAAAAGGAGTTAAAACAAACCCATCTATTGATTTAATTTATAAGATAGCTTCTTTTTTTGATGTGCCACCAGTTGCCTTATTAGAATATGATTTTTCAGACAAATACCAAAGTGTAGCTTCCATAAGTGAACTTTCTAATAATCTGCGTGAGTATGCTAAAAAACAAGATAAAGCATTTAAAACTGAAGAAAATTTTAACCATTTATTTATTCAGCCTAGTAAATGGAATGATGAATATTATGAAAACAGTATAGGCTTAGTAAATGTTATGAAAAGAAAATCAGTTTTTGAAATATCTGCTGACCCAAACAAGATATTAAAAAAAATAAAGAATAATGTTTCTTTTACAGAGGACGAAATAATAGACGGGTTAATTTTAGATTATAATACTGACATATTTAAAGATAAGTATAATATTGAAACTATATCTAAAGAAAATAAAGAAGATTTGAAAAATATAATTCATATACTTTTAGAAAATATCTTAAAAAATGCTACATCTAAAAAATAAAAGCTAATGCTCCAATAGAAGTAAATAATCAAAACTACTAAAACGGTATTTTAGAAGTACGAAATTCGTACTTCAGGAATAAATAACCTAAGGTAGCAAAACACTACTTTAGAAGTCCTTAAATAGGACATCTAAACAACGAAATTCGTTGGTTTGACTAAAAGAAATAATTAATAAAGGTAGGTTTTTGTAGGTTTAATTTATTAGTATATTTAAAACTTAACAAAAGTTGACATATTACTATTAATAATAATTGCCACTATATGCAACTATACGCCCCATACAAGGGCTTTTATATTATTAGCTTATAAATTATACCTTAATCAGTAAAGGAGGCTTTAGAATGATACCTAATAAAAATAAAATCTATACTTACAAGGATTATTTAACCTTTCCAGGTGATGAAAGAATAGAAATTATAGAAGGAGAATTATTTAATATGGGTTCACCTTCAGTTATTCATCAAAGCTTAATTACTAATTTACTATTTGAAATACAAAGCTACATTAAAGCAAATAAAGGACCTTGTAAAGTGTTTACTGCTCCATTTGATGTAATACTAAAAAATGATAATGAAGAGGTTGAGGAATGCTCTAATATCGTCATACCCGACATTTCAGTTATATGTGATAAGAATAAACTAAGTGACGGTAAAAAGTGCGTTGGGTCTCCTGATATGATAGTTGAAATAATATCACCTTCAAATGCTGGGCATGACTATGTAACTAAATTAAATCTTTACCAAAAGTATAAAGTTAAAGAATATTGGATTATTGACCCTAGAAAAAGGAGTATTTTTGTATACTTTCTAGGTGAAAATGGATTTTATGATTTAGTAAATTCCTATACATTCAAGGATAAAGTAAAAGTAAATATTTATGATGATTTAGAAATAGATTTTAGTACATTTGACTTATAATGTGCCTTCCTCTTCAATCTGAACTTAGTTATTAGGCTCTATAAGATTAAATATATACTTACCCCTTATAGAATATAGTTAAACTTTTAGGAGGTCTTAAAATGGCTAAAACAGTATATAAAAAGAAAATTAAAAACGGTAAAGAATACTACTTCTTTAGGCTACGTCATGAGAATTTAGAAAAACCTAAAGATATTTACGCAAAAACTGTTAAAGAATTGGAAACTAAGATTAAAAATATAACTAATGAATTAAATCACGGAGTAAAAGCTAATGAAATTATTTTTGGAGATTTTTTAAGAGACTGGCTCTATGATGTAAAGTTTATAGGGTTAAAGTCTCGCTCTAAAATGCTTTATGATTCTATTTTCAGAAAGTATATTGTAAACAATGAGATATATAATATAAAGCTAAAATCTTTAAAAGCTATTGATGTACAAAAATATTTTAATAAATTATATCAAAAAGATGTATCAAATTCTTTGCTATCAGTAGCAAATAGAATAATAGCACCTTGCATAAGATACGCATATAATAATGGTTATATAATAAAAGATTTTTCTAGGATGTACTCAGTCCCAAAAAAATCTGAAACAAATGATAAAAAAGTAAAGCCTTTTACTCTTGAGGAACAAAAGAGATTCTTAAAAGCTATAGAGGGGCATAGATATGAAGTATTATTCCTAGTAGCTCTATATACTGGATTAAGAAAAGGGGAAATATTAGCCCTTACATGGAATGATATAGACTTTATTAAAAATACTGTTACAGTAAGCAAAACTGCAGGTAGAGTTATTGACATCACAAAGGATAGTAGAAGTAAAGAATATATAAAAGTTGGAACTCCTAAAACTGCAAAAGGAAATAGAGTTGTTCCTCTTCCTGACTTTTTGGTAAAAAGATTAAAGCAATATAAGTTATTCAAAAAAGAGGAAAGCTTAAAAATAGGTATCCAATTTAAAGAAAGTAACAATTTATTTACTGCTAAAACTGGCAATATAGTAGCACCTCCAAATTTGCATGAGGCTTTTAAAGAAATATTATTAAAGGTTGGTTTAGAAGATAGAAAATTCCATGACTTGAGGCACACTTATGCAACTAGACTCTTTGAACTTGGGGAAAGTGCTAAAACAGTCCAGGAATTGTTGGGTCATTCTTCTATATCTATGACTTTAGATATTTATACCCATGTTTTGAAAGAAACAAAAGAAACTGCTGTTAAGAAACTTGATGAGTTAAGCAAAACTTTTAATTAAAAAATCTATAAGGGGCAAAAAGAGGGGCAAAAAATTATTTAAAATCCTTTAAAGCCTTTTATTATCTATGTTTTACGATTTACTATACATTACATATACAATAAGTTACAGGGGGTGTTTGGTTGTTTTTTTGTGAAATTTGCCATGAAAAAGCTGATATTCATCATATTGTTCATAGACATGAAGGTGGATTTGATATAGAAATTAACTATAAATATTTATGTGAAAAGCATCATCGTGGGAAAAATGGTCCTCATCAATGCTTAGAAACAGATATTAAATATAAATTAAAATTGCAAAATAAGCTAAAAAAATTACTTTATAAAAAATATTATAATTTTAAGGAACTTGAGCAAATTCTTAATGCACCTTATAATACTGTTAAAAGAATAACTAAAAATATAAAATTATACAAAGAAGGTTATAAAAGCGAAGATATAATTTTAAGGCTTATGGGTGGTGTTAACTACACTGAAGATATGTTAGATGAAATTAAAATTCAACATTTAAGTAAAGCAATTCAAAAATAATATAATTTTTGTAACTTATTAAATATTGACATATTTTTATTAAATAACTATAATAATCTTAATTAATATATTAATACGTTGAAGAGAACAGTAGGTTAAATCTTCATTTTCAGAGAGAGAATATGTAGCTGGAATTATTCTTAAATGAACTTAACTCGAAAACCATCTCTGAGTGGCTCTAATAAAGCCCGTCATTATCACGTTACGATATTTTTCAAGTGACCTAAAATATACTTTTAGGTAATTAGAGTGGAACCACGGAACTTTATACTTCGTCTCTATGTTTTAGAGATGAAGTTTTTTTATTTTTTAATTTAAATTTGGAGGTAATAATAATGATAAAGATAACTTTAAAAGATGGCTCTGTAAAAGAATTTGAAGCTGGTGTATCAGTTTTAGACATTGCCAAATCAATTAGTGAAGGCTTAGCTAGAAATGCTTGTTGTGGAATTATAAATAAGAAGGTTGTAGACCTTCGTACTAAGGTAAATGAAGATGTAGACCTTAGCATATGTACTGCTGATTCTCAAGAAGGAATGGATACTATAAGACATAGTATATCTCATGTTCTTGCTTATGCTGTTAAAAGATTATTTCCAGAAGCAAAGCTTGCTATTGGTCCTTCAATAGCTAATGGATTCTACTATGATTTTGATGTTAAAAATCCATTTTCTGCTTCTGACTTAGATAAGCTTGAAGATGAAATGAGAAAAATTATAAAAGAAAATCCTTCTATAGAAAGATTTGAACTTCCTAGAGATGAAGCTCTTGAATTAATGAAGGATGAACCTTATAAAGTTGAATTAATAAATGATTTACCTGAAGGAGAAGTAATTTCATTCTATAAAATGGGTGATTTCACAGACCTTTGTGCTGGTCCTCACTTAATGTCTATTAAAAATGTAAAGGCTGTTAAATTATTAAAGAGTACTGGTGCTTACTGGAAAGGTAATGAAAATAATAAAATGCTTTCTAGAATATATGGTACAGCATTCTTAAAGAAATCAGAATTAGAAGCTCATCTTGAAGCTTTAGAAGAAGCTAAGAAAAGAGACCATAACAAATTGGGAAGAGAACTTAAAATATTTACAACTGATGAAAATGTAGGTCAAGGACTTCCTCTTCTTATGCCAAAGGGAGCTAAACTATTCCAAATCCTTTCAAGATGGATTGAAGACCTTGAAGAAAGCAGAGGATATGTTTTAACTAAAACTCCTTACATGGCTAAGAGTGATTTATATAAGATATCTGGTCACTGGGACCACTATAAAGATGGAATGTTTGTTTTAGGTGATGAAGAAAAAGATGATGAAGTTATGGCTTTAAGACCAATGACTTGTCCATTCCAATACACTATATACAACACAGAACAACATAGCTATAAAGAGCTTCCTATAAGATATGCCGAAACTTCTACTTTGTTTAGAAATGAAAACTCTGGAGAAATGCATGGTCTTATAAGAGTTAGACAATTTACTTTAGCTGATGGTCACTTAATTGTTGCTCCTGAACAATTAGAAGATGAATTTAGAGGTGTTGTTGACTTAATTAAATATGTTATGGAAACTCTTGGAATTGATAAAGATATAACTTATAGATTCTCTAAATGGGATCCAAATAACAAGAAAAAATATATTGATGAACCAGAAGCTTGGGAGCGTACTCAAGATATTATGAGAAATATATTAAATCATCTTGGAATTGAGTATACTGAAGCTGATGATGAAGCAGCCTTTTATGGTCCAAAGCTTGATATTCAATTTAAGAATGTTCATGGAAAAGAAGATACAATAATAACTGTTCAAATTGACTTTGCATTAGCTGAAAGATTTAACATGACTTATATTGATAAGAATGGTGAAAAGAAACATCCTTATATAATTCATAGATCATCAATTGGATGTTATGAAAGAACTATAGCAATGCTTATAGAAAAATATGCAGGAGCATTCCCAACTTGGATGTCACCAGTTCAAGTAAAAATATTACCAATCTCTGATAAATACAATGAATATGCAGATAAGGTTGCAGCTTCATTAAGAGAAAAATCTGTAAGAGTTGAAACAGACTTTAGAGCTGAAAAAATTGGTTATAAAATAAGAGAAGCTAGATTAGAAAGAACTCCTTATATTTTAGTTGTAGGAGAACAAGAAGCTGAAAACAACACTGTTGCTGTAAGAAGCAGAAAAAATGGTGATGAAGGAAGCGTAGCTCTTGAAGATTTTGAAAATAGAATTTTATTAGAAATAGCTAAAAAAGAAAGATAATTTTATTTATAATATTAGACTTACTTAAAAATATTAGTATCCTTATGTTATTTTCAAGGATACTAATATTTTAAAATCTAAGCTAAAAAATATCATAATTTTATTGTTCATTTACTTCTACTTTTACACTATTTTTTATTATTAATGCACTTACTGCACTGCCTGATGTAAGTAATATAAACATTATTTTTGTTATGTAGTCATTTTCAACATCAACAAAAAAATCAATATACCATAATATTAACCACAGAATTAAGAGTAATAATAATGCTATAATCCTCTTCAATGTACCATCTCCCTTAGCTGATATTTACATTAATTACTTTCTCTTATATTATCGTATTTTTTTTTTATAAATTCAATGTTTTTTAATATTTTAAATTTTATACATCTTATAAAAAAGTGTGAAGTATTACTTTTTCTTATCCAATAGCTCTAAGTTAACTCAAAATAATACTTCACACTTTTTAACTAAAATTAATTATCTACAACTTTTTTTCTATTATATTTTTGATAGTCCTAATTTTATATCTTCTATTATATCCTCTATATTTTCAAGACCTACTGATATTCTTATTAATCCTGGTGTTATTCCTGCAGCAACTAATTGTTCATCAGTAAGTTGTCTATGAGTTGAACTTGCTGGATGAAGAACACAAGTACGAATATCTGCCACATGAACAACATTTGATGCTAATTTTAAACTATCCATAAATTTAGCTGCAACTTCACGACCTCCTTTTACAGAGAATGAAATTACCCCACTACATCCATTTGGTAAATATTTTTTTGCTAAATCTTGATACTTATTTCCTTCTAATGTTGGATAGTTTACAAATTCTATCTTATCACTATTACTTAAAAACTCTGCTACTTTCTCTGCATTTCTACAATGCTTTTCTATTCTTACTGGTAATGTTTCAAGTCCTAAATTTAAAAGAAAAGCATCTTGTGCTGATGGATATGCTCCTAAATCTCTCATTAATTGAACTCTTGCTTTTACTATGTAAGCTGACTTTCCAAATTGTTTTGTATATACTACTCCATGATAAGATTCATCTGGCTCTGTAAATTCAGGAAATTTTCCATTTGTCCAATCAAAGTTTCCACTATCAACAATAACACCACCTAATTGAACAGCATGTCCATCCATATACTTAGTTGTTGAATGAATTACTATATCTGCCCCATGCTCTATTGGTCTGCAAAGTACTGGAGTTGCAAAAGTATTATCAACTATAAGAGGTACATTATTTTTATGTGCTATTTTAGCAAATTTTTCTATATCAAATATGCTTATTGCTGGATTTGCTATAGTTTCTCCAAATACTACTTTTGTGTTTTCTTTAAATGCCTTTTGTATTTCTTCTTCTGAAGCATCTGCATCTACAAAAGTGCATTCAATTCCAAATTTCTTAAGAGTTACAGCAAAAAGATTTATTGTTCCACCATATATAGTAGCTGCACTTACAATATGGTCTCCTGCTTTTAAAATATTCATTATACTTATAAGTGAAGCTGCTTGTCCTGATGTTGTACAAAGTGCCCCTACCCCACCTTCTAATGAAGCAATCTTTTCTTCTACAGCTCCAACAGTCGGATTTGCTATTCTAGAATAAAAATATCCATTAGAAGAAAGGTCAAATAATTTTCCTACTTCGTCTGTTGAGTTGTATTTATAAGTTGTACTTTGATATATTGGTAATGCTCTAGGCTCACCATTTTCTGGATGATATCCTTCATGAAGACATTTAGTTTCTATTTTCATTTTTATCCTCCTACAAATTCATTTTTTGTTTAACAATACCATTATATGTACTAAATTCTTTATAATCAAGTTTTAACAACACTTTATGCTCATTGTTTCAGTTATAATATAATCTGCTTTTATATCATGTTCTTCTGCTGGTACATTTTCTAAAAGTTGAAAATCATATATTAATGCTACTTTTATTATTCTTTTATCAATATCCTCTAAATATCTATCATAATATCCACCACCATATCCTACTCTTCTTCCACTATGGTCAAAAGCTACTCCTGGTAAAATTATTAAATCTAAATTTTTTTTACAAAACTCTTCTTTATTATCATCTGGTTCTAAAATTCCATACTTATTTTCTTTTAATCCTTCTAATGAAGTAATTTCAACAGCTTCCATTTTTTTAGTTTTTATATCTGTTCTAGGAATGAAGATATGCTTACCATCATTAATAAAATCTTGTATATAAGACATAGTATCTATCTCACTTCCAAAGCCTAGATATATAAAAATATTTTTACTATTTTTATAAAACTCTTTTTCTTTTAATGAAAAAATTATATTTTTATCCATAACTGATTTTTCTTCTTTATGTATATTATCTCTTTTTTCAATCATAATTTTTCTTAACTCTTTTTTATTCATTTTTTTCCCCTCATTAAAAACATATTTTATAATCAACATTATAACAAAATTTATCAAATATAAGTTAAAAAAATCTATTTGCCTTTACTTGTATATTTATTATATAATATGTATATTATTACTATATATTTATTAACTTTTAATTTTTTGAGGTGATTTTTTTGTACGAACACTTTAAATCTGATAAACACATTTTTAATAATGATTTATCTTTTTTAATACAATTGAGAGATAAGCCAGGAATCATTCATATGACAAAAGAAAAGCATAAAGAAGAGCTATCAGAAGGAGTATCCCTAGAAACTAAAAAAAATGATTTATTAATATGGAATGCTATGTATAGTAAAGAAATAGTAGCAAATGGTATTTCTACAAAGTATCTTCATCCAATTTATAATAAATTTTATGATACAATTCCAACTTTAAATTCATTAGAAGCTCTTCAAAATTTGGAACTTAAAATGGTTGATACTTATATGAATCTTGTTATAAATGATGTTGAGGTTACTCAAAACCATGTTATAAACCGAATATTAAAGCATCTTCATTTAAATATAGAAAGCCATATATCCCTAAAACAACTTGCTTCAGAAGTTAATCTTTCACCTGGATATATATCAGACTGTTTTAAAAAAGAAATGGGAATGACCATTATGAATTATGCTAAAAAGATACGAATAGATAGAGCAAAAGTTCTGCTTTTAACAACAAACCAAAGTATTTTAGATATAGGTCTTACTTTAGGATTTCATGACCAAAGCCATTTTTATAAAACATTTAAGAAATTTACTGGAGTATCACCTTCAGAATATAGAAATACACATTACAAATAAAAAGTAGTGTTAATTATTATTTTTTTCCTTTGACAAGCTCTAAGTCAATTCAAAATAATAATTAACACTTTTTATCTACAATTTTTATTTTTTATCAGATTTTATTGATATTATTATTGTTGTTATTAGTCCACCATATAATACTATAGCGCCTAATGATAAAACTGCTATTGCTGATGCTGTCATATTAAAAATCCTCCATTTCATATCCTTCTATTTTCTTATTTTTCCAAGGCTTTTTACTTATTAAAAATGCTAATATAAGTCCTAGTCCTACGATAGACCATCCATAAACTATTGTTTCTATTCTATCATATCCACTATAAGGAGTCTTAATTTCAGTTATTAAGCTACTTATTATCATAAATGCTAATATTATAGGAGTAATAAATTTTATTGCTATATCCCACCACTTTCCTATTCTAAAATAAGAAACTGAATTTGTATGTTCTCTTAATGTCTTTGGCTTTATTATCCATCCTATAACAACTGTTTCTAAGAATCCTACAACTATTACTCCATAGTTATTTATGAAGTTGTCCAATATATCTAGTATATATATACCAGCATTTGTGGCAAAAGTTATACTTATAATAAATCCTGCTATACATATCATAGTTACAACTTTTTTTCTTGTCCATCCTGTTTTATCTATTATAGGAGCTGAAACTGCTTCTACTAAAGATACTGTTGAGGTTAATCCTGCAAATGTTAAGCATGTAAAGAATAAAACTGCTAATATATTTCCCCAAGTTCCCATTATATTAAATACTTGTGGAAATACTACAAAGGCAAGAGATATTCCATTTGATACAACTTCATCAACTGGTACACCTTCACTAAATGCCATAAATCCTAGGATTGAAAAAACTCCTATGGCACATAAAAATTCAAATCCACAGTTTGCAAAGCTAGTCATAAAAGCACTATTATTAATATCTGATTTTTTTGGAAGATAACTAGAATAAGTCATCATTATTCCCATTCCAATACTTAGTGAGAAAAATACTTGACCATAAGCAGCTGTCCAAACGTCTAAATCTTGCATTTTGCTCCAGTTTGGAGTAAATAACTTATTTAAACCAATAGTAGCTCCTTCTAAAGTTACTCCTCTTATTACTATGACTATCATTATTAAAATTAATAATGGAAGAAGTACCTTATTTACCTTTTCTATACCACTCTTTATTCCTTTATAGCATATAAACCAGTTGATTAACCACAATAGTGTAATTCCTATAAGCACTGATATAACTATACCACCAAATTCAAAAGATGAAGATGATACATTTAAAAAGTCTTCATTAAAAAACTTTTCTGTCTCTTTTCCCCAACCTTTTGTAAAGCTTAAAGTAAGATATTTAGCTGAACAACTTAAAATCATAGAGTAATATGTTAATATAAAAAATGCATTTATGGTTGGCCACCATCCAAGCCACTCACATTTCTTATTTGCTCTTGCCAAAGCTAATGGCGTAGAACCTCTGTATTTATGCCCCATTCCATATTCTAAAATTAATAATGGAATTGCTGCAGTAAAAATTGCTACAAAATAAGGAATTAAGAATGCTCCTCCTCCATTTGTATATACTAAGTATGGAAATCTCCATATGTTTCCTAGTCCAACAGCTGAACCTATAGCTGCCAAAATGAATCCCATTTTGCTGCCCCATTCTTCTCTATTTTCCATATTTTTTCCTCCTTAATTATTTCAAAATAAACTCTATACTATTTAAAGCTATATTTCAACATAAATTTAAATTTATTATTAATTTAATATTTTTTTATTTTATTATTGTTAAGTTGTGAATTTTTCTTTATTTTTTATTTGACTATATATTATATTATTATCTACTGTATGGATATGCTTTCTCGTAAAAATACGGAATAAATATATTATTTTGCTATTTTTTAAATAGGTTTCAAGTCAACTAAAAAAAAGTATCACATTGTTAGGCAAAGTGATACTTTTTATAAATTTTTATAATGAATAATTAAATTATTTTATTCTGAAAATAATGTAGTTGATAAGTAACGTTCACCTGTATCTGGTAATAATGCAACTATTGTCTTTCCTTTATTTTCAGGTCTCTTTGCTAGTTCTGTTGCTGCAAAAGTAGATGCTCCAGAAGATATTCCAACTAAAATTCCTTCTGTTTTAGCAATTTCTCTTGCAGTAGAAAAAGCTGCTTCATTTTCAACCTTTATTACTTCATCATAAATATTAGTATTTAATGTTTCTGGTACAAATCCTGCTCCAATACCTTGAATTTTGTGACTACCAGCTTTCCCTTCTGATAATACTGGTGAACTTGCTGGTTCTACTGCAACAATTTTTACATTTGGATTTTTTGATTTTAAATATTCTCCGACTCCTGTAACTGTTCCACCAGTTCCAACTCCTGCTACAAAGATATCAACTTTTCCATCTGTATCTTCCCATATTTCAGGTCCTGTTGTTCTTTTGTGAGTTTCTGGATTAGCTGAATTTGTGAATTGTGATGGTATGAAAGAACCTTCAATAGATTTTGCTAATTCACTAGCTTTTTCTATTGCTCCCTTCATTCCTGCAGCTCCTTCTGTAAGAACTATTTCTGCACCATAAGCCTTTATCAAATTACGTCTTTCAATACTCATTGTTTCTGGCATAACTATTATTACTTTATATCCCTTAGAAGTTCCTACTGATGCTATTCCTATACCAGTGTTTCCACTTGTTGGTTCTATTATTACTGAACCTTCTTTTAAAAGCCCCTTTGCTTCTGCATCTTCTATCATAGCTTTTGCTATTCTATCCTTTACGCTTCCTGCTGGATTAAAATATTCTAGCTTAGCAACTATCTTTGCATTTAAGTTCTTAGATTTTTCATAATTTTTTAATTCTAATAATGGTGTTCTCCCTATTAATTCTGTAACATTTGTATATATTTTTGACATATTTATCATCCTCCATACTATTAACTGTTATTTTTTCCGCTAAATAAAACATATATGTTTACTATGCTATTAGTATATTCCTATTTTTTTATTTTGTCAATAGTTTTTATAAAAACATATATAAATAATATGATTTATTTATATGATTTATTAATATTTTTCATATAAATTAATTTAAATATACAAAAAATCATGTTTTTATTATGAATAAAATATAAAAACAGCAAAATAAATATAACTTGTAAAAAAATCTTAGGACATTATGTTATTTAGCAGCTCTAGTCTATAAATTTCAAGTCACTGCTTCATAAAATAATGAACCTAAGATTTTAACAAATTATAATTAATATTATTAAATTTATTTTCTTGTAAAACTGATAATTTTTTATATAAAATCTGAATGGAAGGCAAGGCTTCTATATTTATCTATTACGACCCATTTACGTAAGAAATCATTTATCTTCTTTCTTCCTTCTTCTTCTGCTTCATCATGCTCATATAAGAACTTTCTTAAATCTTCTTGTGAATTAATTTTAAGACCAAATCCTCTTCCATTAACCACAGGAATATTATCATAATTATATTCATCTAACTTTATAATGTCTGAAACTTTTCCATCTCTTATTTTTACTGCTACTTTATCTCTTATAACTAAAATATCTAATGTTTCTGGATATTCAAAACTGTCTCCCTTTAATGGAACTTCATCTCCAACAGTATATATTCTTTTATTTTTTATTTCTTTTTCAAGAGAATATTTAGAAACTTCATAATAGAACTCTTCAAAAATATCTCCTCTAGCAACTAAATCATTATATTTAAATCCATTTTCTAATTCAAGTTCCTTTGTTCCTTCATTTGCAATTATTATTCCACCACCTGCAACATCATATCCATCAACTAGAACAAATCTTCCTGTTGCATGGCTTTCTGCAAATGTATCAAAAGCAAGTGGTTCATTTGTTTGTATTATAACTTCTGCTACATCATTTAAAACAACCTTGTCGTTTTTCTTATCACTATCTAAGCTTGAAGCATCTATTACTCTTACAATTTCTTTTATTTCTGCTTCTGCTTCTGCTGTAGTTAACTTTAACTTATATTTCTTTCCCTTTGTAAGGTCATTTTTACCCATCCAGAATATATTTGCTCTAAAGCTATTTGAAACTTGAGGTGCTTCTTCATTATCAAGAGTAATAATTTCTCCTCTTTTATTAAAGAATTCATCTTCAACAGTTATACCAACTGATTCTCCTGCATATACAGTATCTTTTTTATCTTTTTCTACCCAATATTCAATAGACTTAACTTTTGTCTTCTTTCCTTCTGGGTATATTGTTATATTATCTCCAACCTTTAATTTTCCACTTTCAATTCTTCCTGCAATAATTCTTCTATCATCAAATTTATATACATCTTGAATAGGGAATCTTAAAGCCTTATCTTCTATCCCACGTTCTTTTTCTATTGAATCTATTGATTCTATAAGACTCTTTCCATCATACCAAGGAAGCTTATCTGATTTTGTTAAAATATTTTCTCCAAAGAATGCTGATACAGGAATGTAGCTTAAAGGATAAACATTAAGGTCTCCTAAAAACTTATTCATATCCCTTTTTACATTTTCAAAAACTTCTTGAGAATAATCCACTAAGTCCATTTTGTTCAAAATAACATGTACTTTCTTAATTCCTAAAAGAGAAAGTATGTAAGCATGTCTTTTTGATTGTTCTTGAACTCCTTGTTTTGCATCTACTATAAGAAGTGCAGCCTCAGCATCAGCTGCTCCTGAAATCATGTTCTTTAAAAATTCTTTATGACCTGGTGCATCTATTATTACATAATCTCTTTTTTCTGTTGCAAATTGAATTTGTGTTGTATCAATAGTTATACCTTGTTCTTGTTCTTCTTCAAAAGCATCTAAAAGATATGCATATTCAAAAGGCTTTCCAGTTTCTTTTGCTATTCTTTTTACCTTTTCTATTGCACCCTCTGGAAGAGAATGTGTATCATAAAGAAGTTTTCCTATTACTGTTGATTTTCCATGGTCAACATGCCCTACTACTACTATTTTTAAAGTATCTTTATTTATATTATCAATCATTTTTAATACCCCCGTTTTAATGTTAATGCAGATTTTTTTAAACTATTTTCTATTAGATAGAATCTATTTACATATATCCATCCTTTCTTAATTTCTGCATAGCATATGAATCCTCTTGGTCTTGGGCTCTTCCTGCACGTTCACCAGTAGTTGTATGCTTTAGTTCTTCTATTATTTCATCTAATGTGCTTGCATTTGATTTTATTTTTCCAGTACATGGAGCACATCCTAAACTTCTATATCTTTCTCCATTTTTAGCAAAGTATAAGTCTATTATAGGGATATTTTCTCTCTTTATGTATTCCCATATATCTAATTCACTCCATTGTAATAATGGATGTACCCTTATATGGTTTCCTTTAGGAAAATCTGTTTTAAATTGGTCCCATAATTCTGGTGGTTGGTTTGAATAATCCCATTCATAGTCTTTATTTCTTTCACTAAATACTCTTTCTTTAGAACGTGAACCTTCTTCATCACGTCTTACTCCAACTATAAGACCATCAAAACCATATTTTTTAACAACTTGTTGTAATCCTTCTGTTTTTAATGCCTTACAGCATACAAGTCTTCCACTTTGTGGCCCTATTCCCTTATCTATTGCTTCTTGATTAGTGTGTACTATTAAATCTAGGTTTAATTCTTTAGCCACTCTATCTCTATATTCAATCATTTCTGGTATCTTATGAGTTGTATCTACATGGATAAATGGAAATGGGCAGTGACCATAAAAGGCTTTCTTTGCAAGCCATAATAATACTGTTGAGTCCTTACCTATTGACCATAACATTCCTAATTTACCAAGCTTTTTATAAGCTTCTCTTATTATAAATATACTTTCTGCTTCTAATCTGTCTAAATGATCCATTATTAATTCCCCCTAATATGCATTTGCATTATTTCTATTTACTTCTATTGTTACTTTTTCACCACTTATTTTTTCTATATTCCAATATGTAATATCCCCTTTTGTTTCAGTTGTAAGAGTTCCACCTTTTCCTCCCATATCTGCTCCAAGGTAATATTTAATTGCATTGACTTTACATTCCTTTATACAAGATGCACAGCCCCAACAATGCTTTGGATTTTTTATAAATGCTTTATTATTTTCATCTATTTTAATTAAATTGCCAGGACAAGCTTCTTTGCATTTTCTACATCCAACACATTTATCCTTGTTAATTAGTATGCTCATAATTATTCCCTCCTGTTATTAAATCTCTAAATATTATCTCTATTTTTCCATTATTTAATTTGGAGTTTACATACTTTAGATAATCATTACTTTTATTTGGATAATCTAAATTTTCTGCAAAGCTATGCCATCTTGTTTCTTTTCTTGCTCTAAGATGTGCTATTACTGCTTTACATACTATTAATCTTTCTTTAAGTTCATATATTTCAACTAATTCATCTATATCCTTTGCTTTTAAATTTTTACTTAATTCTATAATTCCATCAATTTTATCATCTGCTAAGTTTAATTGATTTTCATTAAATTGATAATTAGAACCTATTCCTCCTGCATACTTATCCATAATAGTTTGCATGCCTTCTTCTAATTCGTCTACTTTATATAAGCTTTCTTTATTATTTAAATAGCTTGTAACCTCTTTAAACTTTTCTTCTATTTCCTCTTTATTTATCTCTGAAATTTTTTTATTTTTTATATATTTTATTGCAGATTCAGCTGAAATTTCTCCTTCAACTAAAGCCCCTGTAACATATTTTTGTGGACAACCGCCTGCTACATCCCCTGCAGCATAAAGACCATTTATTGTAGTTTTTCTATTTACATCTACCCAATAACCACTAGCTGTGTGTCCTCCAACTATGTAAGGCTCTGTTCCTTCAATTTCCACATTTTCTTTATCTGGTCCTTTTCCACTTTCTATCCACTTTAAAGTTTGACTTGGTGCCATATTTAAATATGCCTTTAATAAATCCAGCTCAGCCTTTTCTCCAATACCTTCTGTTTTTAAGTAACATGGACCTCTTCCTTGTAAGTTTTCCCTTACTGTTCCATAAAGTCTTTCTGATGTAGTGTTGCCATAAGTGCTTCCATATTCTTCGCCCTTAGAATTAACTTGAGGTGCCCATACCCCTTGAGCTATTGTTCCAGTAGGTGCTATTGTATCTTTACATCTTAAAGCAATAAATCTCATTTCAAAGGTTGTCATCTCTGCCCCTGCTTTTAATCCCATTGCAAATCCTGCTCCTGTATTAAATGGACAATACCACATTTTGTGCTGAGAAAAGCCTGGATTATTAGGTTTATAAAGTCCTGCTGCTCCCCCTGTTGAACATATCACGCTTTTTGCTTGTACCACATAAAATATTTCTTCCTCTGTTGATATTCCATATACCCCTTTTATTTCATTATTTTCAACTATATAATCAATAACATTTACATGATTTTTTACTGTTACATTCTTAGATTTATAAACCTCATCTGCAAGTATTGGCTTTATATTTTCCCCATTAATTTTTATATTTCTATTTCCTCTTGTAACATAATTCCCATTTTCATCTTTTAATATAACTAATCCTAAATCCTCTAATTTTTTTGTTACAGAATTTAATCTTTCACTCATTGTTAAAAGCAAATCTTCTCTAACTATACCTTCTGCATCTTTTTTTGCATAATCTACATAATCCTGAGGTTTTTTTCCATCTACTATGTAAGCATTTAAAGCATTAACTCCTGCTGCTAAACACCCGCTTCTTTTTATGTTTGCCTTTTCTAAAATTAGAACTTTATTATCAGATTCTTTTGATATTGTAATTGCAGCAAAACACCCTGCTGCTCCTCCCCCTATTATTAAAACGTCAGTTGATAATTTTTCAATCTTCATGTTATTCACCTATCAATATATATTTACTATGTTTTAAGTTTAAAATTTTTAAATATAAACTGGCATTGGATCTACTTTTAATTTATTTTCTAATGTTTTAGTTTCTTTATTGTTATATACATATATTCTATGAATTAAAACCAATACCTCATCCCCTTCTTTTAAAGGTTCATCTTCTAATGTTCTATATCCTGTTAATTTATTTTCTCCAACCTGAACCTCTATTTGAATATTATTTCCTCTAAAAGAAACAGAAGATACTATACCTTTTTCAGCTGCTGAAGGTACTGATATTTCATCTCTATCTTTTCCTATTTGTATAAACTCAGGTCTTATTACCGCCTTAGAATCATCTCCTATATCATCAAATCCTTTAAGTGATGAGTAATTATCTATTATTGTTGATTCTCCAATAAACTGTGCAACAAAAGGTGTTTTAGGATTTTTGTAAATTTCTATTGGAGTTCCTTTTTGTTCTATTCTTCCTCTATTTGTAACTATTATTTCGTCTGCAACTTCTACAGCTTCCTCCTGGTCATGAGTTACAAATATACTTGTTATGCCAAGCTTTTCTACCATTTCTTTTAACCAAGACCTTAATTCTTTTCTTACCTTTGCATCTATTGCTGCAAAAGGCTCATCTAATAATAATAGCTTTGGATTTGGAGCTAATGCTCTAGCAAAAGCTACTCTTTGCCTTTGTCCTCCTGATAATTGATGAGGATATCTTTTTTCAAATCCCTTTAATCCAACTAATTCTATAAGCTCTTGTACTCTAGTTTTTATAAATTTTTTGTCTTTCTTTTGTACTTGAAGACCAAAAGCTATATTTTCAAATACAGTCATATGTCTAAATAATGCATAATTTTGAAATACAAAGCCTATTCCTCTTTTTCCTGCTGGTATATCATTAACTCTTGTACCACCTATAATAATATCCCCACTATCTGGTGTTTCAAGACCTGCTATCATTCTTAAAATTGTTGTTTTTCCACTTCCACTAGGTCCTAAAAGTCCTATTAGCTTTCCTTCTTCTATGCTAAAATTAACATCATTTGACGCTTTAAAATCTTTAAAGGATTTATTTATATTTTTCAGTTCAACATACATAGCTTAAGCCTCCTTTTTTCCCTTCCACTCTACAATATTTCTTAAAATTAATATAATAATTGCTATAATAACTAAAATTGATGCTACTGCAAAAGCTGCTGAAAATTGATATTCATTATATAGTATTTCTACATGTAATGGCAGTGTATTAGTTTTTCCTCTTATATGTCCTGATACAACTGATACTGCTCCAAATTCCCCCATAGCTCTTGCACTACATAAAATTATTCCATATAAAAGTGCCCATTTTATATTTGGTAATGTCACCTTTCTAAATATCGTAAAACCACTTGCTCCCATTATTGCTGCAGCTTCTTCTTCATCTTTTCCTTGAGAATTCATTAATGGTATTAATTCTCTTACTATAAATGGGAAGGTTACAAATATTGTTGCTAAAACTATTCCTGGAATAGCAAAAACAATTTTTATATTATTATTTGATAAAAAGTTTTCTAAAAAGCTTCCTCTTCCAAAGGTAAGTACAAATATTAACCCTGCAATAACTGGTGATATTGCAAAAGGAAGGTCTATTAAAGCTGTTAAAATATTTTTTCCTTTAAAATTAAACTTTGTAATTGCCCAAGAAGCAAATAATCCAAATATAGTATTAAGAACTGTTGCGATTATTGTTGCTATAAGTGTTAACTTTAAAGCTTCTAAAGTATATGTATCTGTTATAGCAGCTAAATATGCATCCCAACCTTTTTTAAGAGCTTCTGCAATTATAACTATCAAGGGAAATATTAACATTAAAACTAGAAACAATACACTTATTAAAATAAGAATCCATTTACTTAATTTATTTTTCATGTTAATCACTCCCTTGTAAATTTATTTGTATGAACTTGAATTAAGTTTATTGAAAAAAGTATTATAAATGATAATATAAGCATTACTAAAGCAATTGCAGTTGCTCCTGCATAATCATATTGTTCAAGCTTACTCATTATAAGAAGAGGTGCTATTTCTGTTTTCATAGGCATATTTCCTGCTATAAATACAACACTACCATATTCACCTATTCCTCTAGCAAAAGCCAAAGCAAAGCCTGTTAAAAGAGGTGAAAGTAATTCTGGGAAAATTACTTTAAAGAAAGTTCTTACTTTTCCTGCTCCTAGCATTTCAGCTGCTTCTTCATACTGACTATCTAATTCTTCTAAAACTGGCTGAATATTTCTAACTACAAAAGGAATTCCTATAAATATTAAAGCTATTGTAATTCCAAACTTAGAAAATGAAGATTCAATTCCTAATTTGTATAACTTAGAACCTATCCATCCATTTTTTGAATAAAGTGCTGTTAATGCAATTCCTGCTACTGCTGTTGGAAGAGCAAATGGAAGGTCTATAATTCCATCTAAAAGTCTTTTAAAAGGGAATTTATATCTTACAAGTACCCAAGATAATATAAGTCCAAAAACACTATTTATTAAAGCAGCTGCTAAAGAACATTGAAGGCTTACTTTAAATCCTGATAAAACTCTTGGGTTAGTTACTGTATCAATAATTCCACTTAATCCAATACTTGAGCTTTTAATAACTACACTTACTAAAGGAATTAAAACTATTAATCCTAAATAAAGAAGTGTAATTCCCATAGATAACCCAAATCCTGGGATAACTCTTTCTTTTCTTTTCATTACTTCCACCTCATTTGTAATTTATTATTTTGAAGGCACATATATTTGGTCAAATATTCCTCCATCTGCAAAATGTTTCTTTTGAGCTTCTCTCCATCCACCAAAAACATCATCTATTGTTACTAAATTTACATCTTTAAAAGTATCTTTGTATTCTTCTGCGATTTTTTCATTTCTTGGTCTATAATAATTTTTTGCAGCAATTCTTTGTCCTTCATCTGAATAAAGATATTCTAAATAAGCCTTTGCTACCTCTGTTGTACCTTTCTTTTCTGCCACCTTATCAACTATTGCAACTGGTGGTTCTGCTAAGATACTTATAGATGGCACTACTATTTCAAACTGGTCTTTACCAAATTCATCAAGAGATAAATAAGCTTCATTTTCCCAAGCTAAAAGAACATCTCCAATTCCTCTTTCAACAAAGCTTGTAGTTGCACCTCTTGCACCTGAATCTAAAACTTCAACATTTTTATATAACTTTCCTATAAAGTCCTTAACTTTTTCTTCATCATTATTAAACTTATTTAATCCATATGCCCAAGCTGCTAAATAGTTCCATCTTGCTCCACCTGAAGTTTTTGGATTTGGAGTTACTATTGAAACATCATCCTTTATTAAATCATCCCAATCCTTTATATTCTTAGGATTTCCTTTTCTAACTAAGAACACTATTGTTGATGTATAAGGTGAGCTATTATCTTCAAATTCATCTTGCCATCCTTTATCTATTAAGCCTGCATCTTCTATTGCATCAATATCATATGCTAATGCCAAAGTAACAACATCTGCTTCTAAACCTTCTATTACTGAACGCCCTTGTTTTCCTGAACCACCATGAGATTGGCTAATAGTTACCTCTTGACCTGTTTTGTCTTTCCAATACTTAGTAAAACTTTTATTAAAATCTGTGTATAATTCTCTTGTTGGGTCATATGAAACATTTAAAAGTTCTATAGACTTTTTACTGTCATTAGCTGTATTTGAAGCACTTTCTTTACTAGCACTACCATTTCCGCAACCTGTTAATACCCCCATAAATAATGTAGCTCCTAATAAAGCACTTAATATTCTTTTCTTCATTTTTATTCCCCCTTTTATTTTTAATACATACTTTTCATATATGTTTTCAATGACTAAATTATAATATCATATTTTTCTATTGTCAATAACTTTTAGAAAAATTTTTATAAAAAATATATTCTTACTATACTTTATTGAGATAATGTATTAAAACCAACTTTTCTATTATAAATTATATTTTTAACTATTGACAAAACTCAGATTTTATATAGTATAATAATTACATATATGTATTGTATGAAAAGGAGGTATGAAAATGAAAATTTCTTCAAAGGCTAGATATGGTCTTGCATCAATGATATATATAGCTAAAAACTGTACTAATAATGAATGCATTACAATCATTAATATTGCTAACTCATTAAAAATATCAAAAATATATCTTGAACAAGTTTTTTCACTTTTAAAAAGAGCTAATCTTGTAATTTCTATAAAGGGTGCTCAAGGCGGGTACCAACTTGCAAGGTCCATAGATAGTATAACTGCAAAGGATATTATAGGTGCTATAGAGTTAAGCCTTTTTGATAAAACAGATACTACAGTATTAGATTCTTCAGAAGCAATTGAAAAAGCAATGGAATATTTAGTTTGGAATAAACTTGATGAAGATATATCTAAAAGGTTATCATCTATAACATTGCGTGATTTAGTAGAAGAAGCTGATAAATTTAATAATCCTATGAACACTATGTTCTACATATAAACAAAAAAGTTGTTATACTAAGAAGCTTAGTTCTTAATATAGCAACTTTTTAATGTTTTTTATATTAATTATGTTTTTTGTATCATTTTTATTTTAAAAATGAAAGTCTAACTTTCCTCTTCTATTTTGTAATGGAAGTTTAAAATCAAAGAAATCTATTCCTGCGGGTGTTGTCTTATCAGCAACTATATGTAATATGTATCCTAAAATAAATCCTACTGCCAATTTACTTTCAAAAGCAAAATAGGCTGTTATACAAAATAGGCTTGTACCAAACCATTTATGTGTAAATTGTCTATGTGGTGACATTTTTCCAAGTGTTGTAAGCACACATAAAATCATAAGTGCAAATCCACTTTTTATGTAAGTTTTAGCTATGATAAGAAATAAAATTACTATTTTATCAAGTAAACTTTTTATTCCTGTAAAGTTCATAGCTCCATTTATTAAAGCATTATTTGATAAATATTTTTGGTATATTACAAAAATTAAAAATACCCAAAATATTATTGTAACTATTCTAGTAAATTGTTGAGATGCCTTTGACCTTTTTGAATCTATATCAACAATTAATGAACCTACTAATGCTCCAATAACAAATAATAAAACTGTTAAAATATTTATAGCTCCTGATTGTCCTACTGTAAAACCAACACCTAATATTATTGCAGCTACTGTTCCTATGCAACTATGTTGTTTTCCGCTCATATTTTTCCCCTTTCTAGCTTTATTTTATCTTCTGTTTTATTATAACCTAAAATTACTTATTTAAATACAACATTTTATAATTTCTTAAATGTTTCTTCCCCTATTTTATTCATAATTTTATATAAAATAATTGTAACTAATGTTAACACTAAAGTAATAATTAAAATGACTAAATCTATTTTTAGACTTTCAATCTTTATTGTTGCTCCTACTAAAATTCCTACTAAAATTACTCCTGTTATCATAGTAATAAAAACTGACATACTTTGTTTAATTGGAGTAACTTCATTAGTCCATTCTAAATTAGGGAATTTTAAATTAACCACAATACCAAAAATACTTATAAAAAATGCAAATACACAAGGCATAATAAATAACAAAATACTTTGTATAGCATCCATTTTTAATTTTAATGAAAGCATTATTGAACAAATAAATATTGCTGGTATTAAAATTGTTAAATTTACAGCTATCTTGCTTAGTAGTATCACTTTCACCTTTATTGGTAAGGATTTTAATATCCATACATTCTTTCCTTCTAATGATATAGATGAATTTGTAGTACATGACATAACAATAAATATAGAAAACATAAATGGTGCATAACTTTTTATCACATCAAGTATATTTGGTACTTGAAAAATTTCTTCAATTTTTGCTGATGGAATTACACATATTGCTATAGAGGCTGCTATTAAAAATATAACTCCAATTCCTGTATTTACAACATAAAGAGTTGATGAGAAATACCTCTTTAATTCTTTTTTATATAAAGCTTTAAAAGGTGATGAAATCTTTAAGTCCTTAATTTCATAATTTCCACTAGAACTTTTAGAAATAATTTTACTATTAATGTCTTTAAATTTTAATGAAAGAATGTTAGAAAATAATACAAAAATTCCTATAGAAAGTCCTATAAATATAAGTAATGATAAAATGTCTTGCTCACAAATTCCTTTTACATATACTTTTGATAAAGGATATATCTTATATATACTATTTCCTAATGCTTTTCCTATATCGCCAATATTATGTTCAATCTTATTAATATTTAAAGATACTCCCATTATTGTTATAACAAGCATAAATGTTAGTATTGTATTAACTAAGTTTTTATATTTAAATCTTGTTGATATAAATGCTATTAATGAACCTAAAATCATAGCTATAACTAACGGAATTAAAGGAATAATAAATAATGTTATACCAAACACTATATAATATATTGTTGACATACTCTCTAAAATTCCATAAACCACTCCAGCTGGTACCATAATTAAAGAACTTAAAATAAAATTTAAAACATATAATGTAAGTATTTTACTCATAATAATATGACTTGTCTTTATTGGAAGAGACATAATAATATTATAATCTCCACAACCAAATAATGCTCCATTTGCTTTAATAGCAGTTGTAAATAATATTACTATGCTACTTGCAGATAACATTATAGCAAGTAACATTTCAGTAATATTTAATGATTTAAAAACTTTTCCCATTCCATAGCTTATTAAAGATGAGTAAACTCCCATAATAAAAAGAACTATTATGCCCCCAATTAATAAATATATAATTTTATCCTTTTCTTTTTCACTTTTTGAATGAATAGCTTTATTTATTCCAAAAAAGCTCATTAATTGTACTTTTAAAAGTATCCAAACATTATTCATTATCTATCAACTCCATAAATACATCTTCTAAACTATTATTTCCTATAATTTTTTCTGTCTCTCCACTTGCAATAAGCTTGCCACCTTTTATTATAGCAATTTTATTACATAACTTTTCTGCCACTTCAAGAACATGGGTAGAGAAAAATATTGCCCCTCCTTCTTGGCATAACTCTTTCATTATTCCTTTTAAAATATGTGCTGCCTTTGGGTCAAGACCTACAAATGGTTCATCTAAAATAAGTAGCTTTGGTTTATGAATAAGCGCTGATATAATTGCTAGTTTCTGCTTCATACCATGAGAATAAGAAGAAATTAAATCTCCTAAGTTTGATGTTATTTCAAACATATCACCATATTTTTTTATTGCTTCTTCTCTCTCTTGTTTTTTTATTTTAAAAATATCTCCAATAAAATTTAAATATTGAATACCTGTTAAATGCTCGTATAAATCAGGATTATCAGGAATATATGCCATCTGTTCTTTACATTTTTCAGGTTTCTTTTTTATTGATATACCATTAATCTCAATATCTCCAAGCTTAAAATCTAAAACTCCAGCTATAGCTTTTATTGTTGTTGTTTTTCCTGCACCATTATGACCTATAAATCCATAAATATCCCCAGCTTTAACTTCTAAATTTAAGTTATCAACAGCTTTTTTCCCTCCAGTATATGTTTTTGTGAATTCCTTTATTTTTAACATAATAATCGCCCCCTACATGAAAAATTTTATCATAATCTTAATTTGTTTTAATTATATTTCTAAACAAATAAGTTTTTATAAATTAAAAGTTAAGAAAGTATTAAATTTTCTATTCTTTCTTTGTTAAATTAGTATTAAAATTATAAAGTAAGAAAAATTTATTCATTATATATTTTAACAAATATAAGCATACTAAAAATAAAAAAATGAGGTGTTTAACTTGAAATATGAATTAACAACCTTTGAATTAGGAACACTATTAAAAAAGATAAGTAATAACAATACATTAAACATAATGTGCAAACTTAATTTAAGTGGTGGCTGGATTACTTTAAATGGCAAAGCTGATATTCTTGAAATTCCAAAAGATGATAAAATTATTGCTGGAAATAACTTTATAAGCATAAAAGTTTCAGATAACAATAATAATGGTAATGTTATTAAAATTATTGGTGCAAAAAATTCAAAATTTACAATAGACATATCTCCAACAAAATTTAAAGAAATCAAAACCTCTTCTTTAAATTTAGACATGATTAAAGAAAGTAATTGTGAGTGTAAATTAAGAATTGATGAAAATGTAATATTCACTATAAACAATAGCTCAGATGAAATAGAAAAATTAATAACTTCAATGCTTTAATGAAGAAGATATTATATGTAATTTAGCAAATAGTATAAAAGAATACAAACACAATATATCAATATTTTTAAAATCATTCTATATTGTGTTTGTATTAAAACCTATTAAATAAAGGATATTTTATGTTTATTTTTAGTATAGAACCTTTATATATTTAAATATTAATCTTTTTATTTTTGAAAGTTCAACATAAGTTTTATCTGCAAAATTTTTCACAAAATTTCTTACTGTTTCACTCTCTTCTTTAGATACCTTATGATTACTAAATTCTGCTTTATTTAAAATTTGTAGAATTTCATCAAATTCATCATTTTTAATAATATCTTCATCTTTTAATGGTTCTTTACTATTTTTCTTCAAATAATCTAAAATACTTTTTAAATATTTATACATGTTAATTACATTTTCATTTACATCTTCAGTATTAAATAATTTTTTATTTTTATTTGTAATGTATGAATATCTTGCAAGAATAATAGATATTAAAGCTACTATTATCAAAAATCCTAATAATATATTTTTAAATATCACCTTTAATATACTATTTTTAGTTAAAAACTTATTTAAAACACCATTATTTTCAGAAGATTTTTTTAAACTATTACCTTCTTCTTCAGCTTGCCCCTTTTCTTCCTCTTCATTAGAAGGAGTTTGTTGTTCTTCTTCAATTTTAGTTTTTTCCTCATTCTTATTTTCTTCTACATTATTTTCCTCTAACTTATTTTGTTGTTCTTCTTGATTATTTATATTATTTGTGGTATATGAATCTTCATCATCATATCCTGGAGTAACCTCAACAATTCTCCAACCAATTCCATCAATATAAACTTCTACCCAAGCATGAGCATTACTATCTTTTACATTTACTTCATCATTTAATGCTTCATAACTTTTTACTAAATAACCTTCTACATATCTTGATGGAACTCCCCAAATTCTAAGTAATACACAAGCTGCAGAAGCATAGTGAGAACAATATCCTTTTTTATTTTCAAATAAAAAATATTCAATAAAATCCTTTCCTCTAGGCAACTTTCCAGGAGAAAGTGTATAGCTTGTTTCATTATTTATTACTTCTTTTACAAGCTCAATTTTATCATCAACACTATAATCATCTCTTTTTCCTAAGTCTTCATATTCCTCTCTCACTTTATTAAGAGTTGATTTTGGAAGCTTTGTATAAACATCATATACATATTCTCTATATTTATTTTCTTTTTCTAAATACTCTTCATCAAATTGTGTGTATAAATAATTATCAAATTCATATGGATAATAATAAAATGAATATGATTTTTTATTTGCTTTTGGAGAAACAAAACTATCATTATGAAAATTAAAGATATCCTTGTTAAATTCATAGTTTGCATTATAAGGTGCATATATATATTTATCATTAGCTCCTACATTTTCAATTTGTATAATTTTTTCTTCTTCATAATAAGAAATATATTGTTCTGCTGCTTCATAATTTAGATTTTGAGTACAAATATCACCTAATAAATTTTTATATTTTTTATAAGTACTTGAAGAAATATTTTCCCAGCTACGTCCTGTATATACCTCTCCTACATATCCTTTAAGATAAATATCATCATTAAATTGGTCTACTTTTACAATTAAATCTGTTTTGTTATCATATTCAATACTTTCAACTGACCCTAGCTTTCCTCCATTTATTCCACCTGTTGCACTACTTGAAAATAAAGAAAATATCTTTTTAAATTGTGCATCATTAATATATTGTGCTATCTCTCTTTTAGTATCCATAAACTCTTTATTACTTAAATACTTTTCCTTTGGATAAGCAAGAAAAACAATAAAGAATAGTAAAAAACTAATTATAGCTAAAATCATACCACTTTTTATCTTAATATTTCTTTTAACTTTTCCATTAGCATAATAATACTTCTTTTTCCTCTTATTATATTTAAACTCTTCTTTATTTTTTAAAGAAACCTTAAATACTGAAAAAGAAGAAGCTACTATCCAACATATAATAAGCATTAAAAATGGAAGTACATCAGGCATAATAGCAAAAAACACACCTATTTCTATACAAGGTAAGGTTACTATTAAAAGTAAAATAAAATTATTTTTATATATTATTGAATAGCAAACTGCTTCTGTTATTATAAACATAATGAATGTTAAAGCTATACCCATTGATGCTTCAAGATTAATATTAATTTCTTCACTTAATAAAGAGGAAATGTCAAGTAATATTCCACCTGTAACAGAAATTAGTTTATTATTTATTTCATTACATATATTTATTACTCCATAAATAACTATATTTTTAAATAAAAAATACAAAACAATATAAACTATATTTATTGCTATAATTAGAATATTTGTATATTTTCTATTGAAAAATATTGTTGAAAATATTGTTATAAATAATATCATAAAAGTAATAATCATAAGCTTATGAATTTCTAAGTCAAAGCTAGTAATAAAGGAAAAGGTGGCTCCAAAAACTCCAAAAAAACACATGATAACTAAAAATACCTTTAAATACCACTTTTCATAAGCTGATGATGATAAATGAAAATTTTTGCTTAAAATAATTTCTTTTTCTATTACATTATTTTTTTCACATCAATTACCTCACACCACCAAATTTTCTAAACTATTTTTTAAGTTATTTATATCAATAGTCTTAATATTTATACCATCTATATTTGATTTTCTTCCATCATCTAAATAAAAAATATCCATATTTTCATTTTCTTTAATATCCATAATATTTTTTTTAGGTATATTAGATGTGACATAAAATTTTCTAGAATATTCTTCACTACCTTTTTCAATATTATAATGTTTTAATGACAGAATATCATCTGTATATGGTCTTAATGATAATAATTCACAAGCTACTCCTAACATATCCTCTTCTGAATTTATAATTATTTTATTAAAGAAATCTTTATTTTTATCATACCAACATATATAATGAATATAATTATAACTCAAAAGCATATGAGATAAGGATATAGCAGTTTCTATTATTCCTTGAATTGTATTTATATTATTTTTACTTTCACAAAATTCAACTATAATTATAGAATTATGTACTATAGGCTGACTATACTCTTTTATCATAACATTATCAACTTTACTACTTAACTTCCAATGAATTCTTTGTATCTTATCCCCTTCAACATATTCTCTTACATTAAAAACTTCTGAAGGGTCATCTCCTGCTTTATCTTTAGAAAAAATTTCTCCATCTAATGAATTTATATTTATAACATTACTAGAAAAATTTAAATCATATATTTGTGGAAGCACAATTATTTCTTTAGATTTGTTTACCTTCTTTTTTACTGATGAAAATGTTAAATAATCATATATTTTTAAGCTTTGAATTTCTATTATTAATTTTCCACAATATTTAGATTTAATTTTAAAATCTATGCTCTCTGTTTCTTTAGAATTTATAGGAAAATTTATATATTCTATTTCCTTATTACCTGAAAATTTATTATAATAGCATAGTTTTAATTCTCCATTTACAGCTGGAAAAATAGAATTATTTTTTATAAGTATTTTAACTTCTATGCCATCATTTTTATTTTGTACAACATCAATACTTTTAATATCTAAACTAATACTCTTTTTTATAATTCTTATGATAATATTTAATATTATCGGTAATACTAGAGTTATGATAAATATTGCTAATGGAAAATAGTCTGAATATAAAATAGCAAATAAAAATGTTCCTATAATTATAAAAAAATATATTATTTTTGTTTTTATCATATCTTCTCCTACTTACTTAGTTCCTGGTATGCTAACACTATTTAAAATATCTAAAAGTATTTTTTCTTCTGAAGTATTACTTATCCTAGCTTTTGTATTCAATATAATTCTATGAATTGTAACATCTTTAAAAATTTCTTGTACATCATTTGGAATTACATAATCTCTATTTTTTAAAAATGCTGTAGCTTTTGCTAATTTTGTTAATGCAACACTTCCTCTTGGACTTACTCCTAAGTCTATTAAAGGATGATTTCTAGTTTTTGACATAAGTGTTACTATGTATTCATATATTTTTTCATGTATATAAATTTTTTCAACTAAATCTTGCATAATCAAAATATCTTCCTTTGTTGCAACAGGCTTTATTTCATCAAGAGGAACTCTCTTTTGTTTTCCTTTTAAAATTTCTATTTCACTTTTTATATCAGGGTATCCCATAGTAAGCTTAATCATAAATCTATCAAGTTGAGATTCTGGAAGCATTTGTGTTCCTATAGAACCAACTGGATTTTGTGTTGCTATTACCATAAAAGGTTTTGGAACCTCCCTTGTTATCCCATCAATAGTTACCTTTCCTTCCTCCATTACTTCTAATAATGCAGACTGAGTTTTAGCAGATGTTCTATTTACTTCATCAGCTAAAAATAAATTACACATTATTGAGCCTTGCTTATATTCAAATCTATCTAATTCCTTATTATAAATAGAAAAACCTAATACATCACTTGGCAATACATCTGGTGTAAATTGTAATCTTTTACAATCAAGTGACATAGCTTTAGAAAAAGATAATGCTAAAGTAGTTTTTCCCACTCCTGGTATATCTTCTATTAAAATGTTTCCCTTTGCTAATATGGTAGTTAAGACTTTCTTTATTATATCATCCTTCCCTATAACTATCTTTTTAACTTCTGAAATAATCTCATTAGCTTTATTTATATATTCTTCCATATTATTCTACCCCTTCTACATCAACTTCTTACATTTACATAGTACCACACTTATGTTAATTAAAAACATATTTATCAAAATTGTAATATTTACTTAAAATTATTTAACTATTAGAATTCAAGTATTAATGCCCCTTTAATACTTTACATATATTTAAAACTATATATATTTCTTTAAACTTAAAAATGTGGATAATTACTTATAAATCTAAAATAATTATCCACACATATCTTACTTAGTTATTTTCTTTTACTCTTTTTTATAAAAAATATTATTACTATTAATATCGCAACTAATTCAACTATCAAGATGAAATCTCTTTTTTCTGAAACCACATCATTACTTGTTTTATTATTAGAAGTATTCCTTGTTGTACTTTCATTTAAAGCTTCCTTTTGCTTATCTAAAACTTCTTGAGCTATTATTTTTTCTTTTGTATTTCTTGCAATAACTTTAATGGTATAATTTTCTTCATTCCCCTCATTACTATAATCAAAACAATCTATAGCATAATTTTCAACCACCATATAACTTTCGCCTTTATCTATTTTTCTTACACACTCATCAGATAAAGTTTCAGCCCCAATTAATGCTGCTTTATTATTTTGACTATTATCAATAGATACCATTATATAACCTTTTCCTTCTGGTACCTTTATTCCATCTATGGGAATAGTAATAAACCCTGCATGAGATACTACTCCTTCAGCTAAAAGCATAGTTTTATTTTCATCTATATATATATTATCTTCCTCAACCTGAGCATAAGATATTTTATATTGTGCACCTACTGATGATGTCATGAACATTATTCCTTCTAATATATCATAACCATCTTTAAAGTCATAAACATTTGCACATTCTATTGATTGTTTTTCTTGTTTTGTTTCATTATCTATAGAATAAATATATGCTGTTGGACCAAACTCATCATGCTGATAAATCTTTTTCCCTTCATTAATATCACTTATTCCTTTTATATAAAAGTTATCTTCTGCTTGTAATAAAGTTTTATCCTCATAAGATATCCAAAAATATCCACCTTCATCATTATAATTACCCCAACTATTTTTTACAAGCCAAGCTCCATCATTTTTAGGTTTATTATTATCCTTAAAATTATCTCTTGAATAATTATCATCCCATCCAACTATCAATATAGCATGTTGTTCATCTTTTACAAAAGTCTCATCATTACAATAATATTGATTCATAGTTTTTCCTATAAAAATATTATTGCTCCTATATGCAGAAACCACACCCCCAGCTTCTAATATCCCTTTTTTAACTTCATTCATATCATTTGAAATTTCAACTATATCAGTAACATAAAATTTAGGAGATGCTGTATCCATATTTATTGGCATAGTAGCACTTTCAGAAGGATTATAGGGAATATCTTCTTCAAGCCTTACTCCTCCAGCGCTAGTTAAATAGTTTTTTACAACACTAAAGCTAGATGGATCATAACTTTCTCTTTTAAATCCATATCCATCCCTTAATGTAGCCCACCATCTTACATGTTCTTCTGAAAAATCATATTCTCCATAACCTTTTAATTTTAAATAACTTTCTACTGCAGCCATTCCCGCAAAACACCAACATACTCCTAATTTTCCCTGGTCTTTAACAGGCGTCATTAAACCAAGCTCTCTAGGGTCATACCTACTACTATATTGCTCAGCATTAACATTAAACATATTAATATAAGCTAAATTCATAAAAATTATTAATAGAAAAATTATTATTTTATATCTTTTCTTCATATATCTACCTTTCATTTATCACATTGTATATTTATACATATTAGTATAACATATGGAAAATATTTTTTCACTTTTTCGACATACATAATAAAAATTTATCATTATATATATTTTATTCTAATTTTAAGCTAATAAAATTGCTAAAAAAACATAATAATTATTTAATTTGTTTTTTATTTGACATAAAAATGACACATTTCTGTTGTAAAATTAAGTTGTAAAGTAATTAAGCATATTATTTATCCCCTTTATAAAATCCATCTTATACAGAAGATGGTGAATAACAAAAACAAGGTGCAACCTCCCCCAGGTTAGCACCTTGTTTTTGTTAGATTTATAAATATTTTGTTATAAATTTTTACCATCTTATATTGTTTTCACTTTGGTTATTTAAACTATTCTACTCAGTTTGATTATTTTGAGTTCATTCTTCTTTTTGCATATTTCTTTTACCATTACCAGACTTCATTCCTCCACCTGTCATTCCCCCTTGAATTCCAACATTTGTTACTGAATTTGAAATTTCTGCACTATCATATTTAGTTCCTCCAGAGTATGTTCCATCAGAATAAAGTCCATCTTTTTCT
>CACZYK010000004.1 GCA_902785295.1 uncultured Clostridium sp. | reverse complement strand
ATTTTTTTGTGTGAGAATTTAATTATATCAGAAATTTAGCATAAATGTTTCTTTTTTTATTTGTAAAATTTTTCAAGCATTTTTGCACTATTATAGTATTAACTCTTTAGATGTATAAAATTTACTTTTTAAATTATTGTGGCATTTTATATGGAATCCATTTTATTGATTTGGGTAAATTCAAAAATACAATCATATCTTTTTTACCATATTTATATGTATATGCATCAAATCCAGCTTTAATTAACCTTTTAGCTTCATATTTTGCAACTTCAACTTGTTTTTCATATAGCTCTGTAGATATAATTTTATCTACACTTTTCATAATTATTTTTTTATCTTCATCATCATAATAATTTAAATAATTACAATTATCAAACTTAACTTTTATTTGTCCTTCTAAATTATTTTCAAAAATAGGATAATTTGTCTCTTCTAATAAAGCTTGTACTCCATATCCTAAACATATTTTTTTAAATTTATTTCTATCAAACCCATTTTTCGATATTGATTTCCAATTTTCAAATGATGTATGATGATATGCTATTATATTTTTAATCATATATTTCATTCCTTTCTTTTAGGTTATACACATCTATAAGTTACTACTCCTAGTGGGTCATATTATATCTAATATCAATTTTTACAAAATTACCTCTTAAATGCTTTGAACATTTAAAAGCCTCCTTATTTATAAAAAATTTATTTTCCATAGTATTTAATGATTTTTTTCTTTTATTTTTTAAATCAATTAAATAATCTTTTTGAACTAAAACTCCGTCATAATTATTAATATTTTCTACTTCAACTTTAACCATTGCTATTTGATTTAAATTTTCTCCATAGTTTTCTAAAAAGATCTTATTTATCTTATCAATACTTTTGTTTACAATACCTTCAGTTATTTCTCTAAATTTTATTTGTATGCTAACTAAAGAATTAACATAATCTCTTAACATCCATATCATATTAATTCTATCTGTTTTCATTTCATCTAACTCTTTTCTCTTTTTAATTTTAGAATCAAATTGCTTCATTTTTTTTAATCTTTTATAATCTATTTCTATCATTATAGGAACAAATTCAGTATCATTTTTTAATAATAGTTCAATTAATGTTATACTATCTATTATTAATCCAACATGTTGCATTTTATTTCTTAAAAATTCCATTATTTGATATCCTACTAAATTATCATATTGTATATGTGTTTCTTTTAAAAATAATTCTTTAAGTTTCAAATCTTCTTCTATTTTTTTATCTATAGTTGATAAATCATGTTGAACTTGATCAATATACATTCTAACACTGCTAAGAAAGTTAGCTAATCTTCTATTTAATTTAGATATAAATTCTCTACCATAACAAATTTGTTCTTCAGGATTTTTATTTTCTTTAATTAATACTGAATAGATATTCTCTAATTCTTCTTCAAACTCTAAGTAATTTCCAAATAAAATATTAAATTTTTCTTCAATCCACAAGCAAGTGAGACATATTTCATATGCATCTTTGATTTCACTATATTTTTCTTTTGTTATTTCCCTTGATTGGTCCAAAAGTCTTTCTTCATAACTTTGAATTAAATATTCATATAATTCCATTTTATTCACCTCTATTTCTTTTCTTTTTATTTATTATACTTCAAAAAAATTTTCAAAAAAGACTTTACAAATTTTATTTTTATATAAAAATAAAAGAAAATAAGAAACTTTTTATTATTGTTCCTTATCTTTTTTCAAATAATTATATTAACTTAAGTATATTTTCATATTTATAAGAAATCCTATCTTGTCCTCTTTCATTTAAATGTTTACTACCATCCAAGTCGTAATCTGTTAACTGAGTATTATTTTGAAAGCTACCCTGCTACTTTTATAATTGTTATAAAAATTAACTGAGTATTTTTCACATATTTCCCCTATTGCTTCAACGTAAGGTAATTCTATCCCTTTCCTATTAAATGAAGATAGAAATAAAATTTTACTCATATGGTATTTATTCAATAATCCATTGATTAGTATATTTAATACTCCCTTAAATGTAAAAAGTGCAGTATCCTCATCTAAACCTATGCTAACTGCAATTCCATTATGTAAATCTGGATTAGCATCATTATGCCCCATCAAAACTACAATATAATCTAATTCATCTATCATGTCTGAAAACCTTAAAGCAACACCATTTTCTCCATTTAAATCATTTCCATTAATACCATAATTATAGTATATAATATTATTTCTTTGAGCTATTTTGTAAAGTCATGTTTCTGTATCTTTTAATGTATATCCTTTCACAAAACTATCCACTATTACTCCAATTTTTATACATTAAACAATTCTCTAAATTTTCTAAGGCTTTAATTTTATTTTCTATATAATATATTTATTATTTATTATTTATTATTTATATTGACTACTCATAATTACTTTTTCCCTTTAACATACAAACTTTTATTTTATCTTAAAATTGATCTTTTATTATCAGCTATTTTTACAATAACTTCTTCTAAATAATCATATCTCTTTCTAAAATTCCTAGGTAATTTATATAGTTGTTGAAAAAAATACCTCCATTTACTAATACATTTCTGCATTTGCCAATAGAAGTATTTTTATACATATAAACTTCTTAATTAATAGGCTTAAAAACATATTAGTCGATTTTTTAATATAAATTTATAAAATATTAATTATATGTCTTAAACCTATTACACTAGTTTTATAAATAATTAAGATACTTTATTTTTAAGTCTTAATTTATCAGCAATAATTGCTATAAATTCTGAGTTTGTTGGTTTTCCTTTTTCTGTGTTTATAGTGTAACCAAATAGTTTGTTGATTGCATCAACTTGTCCTCTGCCCCAAGCAACTTCTATTGCATGTCTTATTGCTCTTTCTACTCTTGAAGCTGTTGTGTTGTATTTTTTAGCTATTGAAGGATATAATTCTTTTGTAACTGCTGAAAGTAATTCCATGTCATTAACAACCATAGTTATTGCTTCTCTTAAGTACATATATCCTTTAATATGAGCAGGAACTCCAATTTCATGTATAATATTTGTTATTTCTGTTTCTAAATCTTGTGGTTCATTTTTCTCTGGTGCTTGTTGTTGTGGTATTGTTTCTCTTGAAAGTATTGTATTTTGTTGAGCTAACCTATTTGCTGAAGGTTCAGAGCTTTCAGTGCTATTAAACATATCTCTTATTCTCTTTATAAATACATCCATGTCAAAAGGCTTTACAACGTAGTAGTCTGCACCTAATTTTATAGCTTTTTGAGTAATCTTATCTTGTCCTACTGCTGAAAGAATAATAACTCTTGGCATTTTCTTTAAATTCATATTGTTTAACTTTTCAAGAACTCCAAGACCATCTAAATGTGGCATTATGATATCTAATATTACTAAATCTGGCTCTTTTTCTTGAATAAGATCTAAAGCTTCTATTCCATCCTTTGCAATTCCTGTTACAATTATATCTCTTTGGTTTAATAAGTAGTCATTTAAAATGCTACAAAACTCTTTGTTGTCATCTGCAATTAATACAGATATTTTTGAATCTTCCATACACCTATCCCCTTTTTCTTTTATTTTCCACATCTAAAAACTATATTTTAGTGTTGCTATTGTAATGGTTTGCTTATATTATACACTATCTTGAAAAAAATTTCGACAAAATTTAGATAAATTTCTTAATAAAAAATAGAATATAATATATTTGTATGCTTAGAAATATGAAAGTAAATAATCTGTCTTATTTTTCATATTCCATTTATTGTAAATTATACTATATTTTTTTATATTAGTAAAGAGTATTTTAGAAAAAAATATAGAATAATTGAAAAAAACAGATTATTTACTTTCAAAAGAATTTTATTTTAATATTCCTGCATCCTTTAGCATCCAGTCTATATAAACTCCATATCCCACATCTGGTTTATTTATAAGCACATGAGTTACTGCACCTATTATTTTATTGTTTTGTATTATAGGACTTCCACTCATTCCTTGTACTATACCACCTGTCTTTTCTAGTAGTTCTGGGTCTGTAACTTTTATTATCATGCTTTTTGCTGTAGGTTCTTCTTGATTAAAGAGTTTTACTATCTCAATTTCATATTCTTTGGGACCACTTTCATCTATTGTAGTTATTATACTAGCTTTTCCAAGCTGAATTTCTTCTTTAAATCCAACTTTCATTGGAGAATTTTTATTATATTCTTTTAAATTTTCTTTATTACATCCAAATATTCCACATTGTGTGTTTTTTTCTATTTTTCCTATTGGATTGCTTTCATCAAGGAAAATTCCTCTAAGCTCACCTGGATTTCCTTTTTCACCTTTTTTCACACTAAGAATTGAAGATTCTAAAATATCTCCCTCTTCTATTGAAAAGAGTTTATTTGTATCTCCATCTGTAACAGGATGACCTAGAGCACCAAATTTTCCTGTTTCTTCATCAAAAAATGTAAGGGTTCCTACACCTGCTGTTGAATCTCTTATCCATATTCCAAGCTTATACTCACCATTTTCTTCTTTTTTAGGAACAACTTCTTTTGTTATGGTTTGACTTCCTCTTTCTATTTCTAAAGTTATTTTTTTATTTTTACATTCTTTTACCTTTGAAATAAATTCTGAGCATCTTTTTACACTTTTATTATTAACTTTTGTTATTAAATCCCCAATTTCTATTCCTACTTCTTTAGCAGGACTTTCTTTTTCTTCCCCTTTAGATTTAATTTTTGAATATCCTACAACTAAAACTCCATTACTTGAGAGCCTAACTCCAACGCTATCTCCTCCAGGAGTTACATATATATCATCAGTTTTATTAAGTGCAATTGTTTTTAATGAAGAATTACCTAATAAGTTATGTTTATCATTTTTATAGAAAAGAGTACTAAAAGGAGCAATATCTTTAGTCATACATGTTTTAGATAAATCATCACTTGAGGATACATTTTTTTCATTCTTTGAAGTATATAAAGTAATACTAAATATTAAAGTAAGAATCAAGATTGGAGCAGTAAATACAGTAATTTTCTTTATTATATTTTTTCTCATTTTATCTCCTCCTTACTATGCTTCTAACTTTAAATTTCCCTTTAAACTCTTTTTATATGCTATTGTTTCTTTTCTATAAAAGACAAAAATTAAAAAAATAAAATCACATATGGTATGTGATTTTATTTTTTCCTTTTATTCAATTAGTTATGTATTTTTATAAGCTTTTATTTCATTTTTTTTATTTTCTGAAAGCTTTAGCATTTCTTTAACATTTTCATAGGTTGCTTTAGTAACTTCATTTCCTCCAAGCATGGTTGCTACTTGGTGAATTTTTTCATCTTTGTTTAAAATTTTTATATTTGTAAATGTCTTGTTATCTTTTATACTTTTAGAAACAAAATAATGATGGTCTGATAAAATAGCTATTTGTGGAAGATGAGTAATACATAAAACCTGATGGTTTAATGATACTTGATACATCTTTTCCCCTATTCTTTGAGCAACTGCTCCACTTACACCTGTGTCTATTTCATCAAAGATTAATGTAGATATTCCATCTTTATCTGCAAAAACACACTTAAATGCAAGCATTATTCTTGAAAGTTCACCACCTGATAACACTTTTTCAAGTGGTTTTACAGGCTCTCCAGTATTTGTTGATATTAAAAAGCTTACTTCATCAAATCCTCTTTCATTATAATTTTCGCATAACTTAACTTGTATTTCCATAGTAGATTTTTCAAGTCCTACATAAGCTAACTCTTTTAAAAGGCTTTCTTTTAATATTTCACTAAATTTTTCTCTTATTTTATGAATAGTATCTCCAACAGTTTTCATTTCATTTAAAACATGTCTTTCTTCTTCTTCTAATTCTTTAAGTATTTCACTTGCATTAACAAGTTCATTATAGTTTTCTTTAAGCTTATTAAAATATTCTATAACCTCTTCTATGGTATTTCCATATTTCTTTTTATAGCCATTTATCTCATAAATTCTTTCATTTATTTTTTCAAGCTTGTTTTCATCATAAACAGTATCCTCTGCAATGTCTCTAAGCTCTCTTGAAACCTCTTCTATGTTATAATAAGCTTCTTCTATAACTGCTTTTTTCTCTCCAATTACCTGTGAATTTTTTTCTACAGAAGAAAGTTCAGAAATAACCCTTGATAAAGATTCTAAAACTGAATTTCCATCATCTCTATAGTTAAGAAGCTCACAGCTTAGCTTTAAAGAATTATTAATTTTTTCAGCATTAGAAAGATAATTAAATTCCTCTTTAAGCTCCTCTTCTTCTCCTACTCTTAAATTTCCTTTTTTTATATCATCAATTTGAAATTTTGTATAATCAATAAGCTTTTCTCTATCTTCATTACCATTTATTTTTAAAATTTTAGCTTTTATTTCATTAAGCCTTTCTCTTAATTCATTAAATTTTTTTAAAGGCTCTTTTATTTTCTCTCCTATAAAGTTATCAAGATATATTATATGACTTCCTCTATCTAAAAGAGTTTGATTTTGATGTTGTCCATGTATATCTAAAATCTTTTCTCTTATCTTTTTTAGTTGAGATATTATAAGACTTCTTCCATTAACTTTAATAATGCTTTTTCCACTTATTGTATATTCTCTACTTATTATTATTATATCCTCATATTCAATATCTAATTCATCTAATTCTTTTTTAACAAATTCATTATCTATTGAAAATATTGCCTCAACAAAGGTTTTTTCTTCTCCTGTTCTTATTAAAGATTTTGAAAATTTTCCCCCTAAAACATAATCAATAGCATCTATAAGAATAGATTTACCTGCTCCTGTTTCACCAGATAAGATATTAAAACCATCATCAAATTCTACTTTTATCTCTTCAATTAAAGCAAAATTTTTAATATTTAATTGAATTAACATTTCTCCACCTCAAATTTTCTAGGCAATAAATTTTTTTATTATATTAACTAACTCTTCTGCACTATCATTGCTTCTCATTAATATAAAAATTGTATTTTCCCCAGCAATAGTTCCTGCAATATCAGAAAATCCTGAACTATCAATAGCCTCAGCTACTGGTGCTGCTCCTGCTGATACTGTTTTTACAACAACAAATTTATCTACTCTTTCCACAGATAGAGTAAGATTTGAAAGTATAGTTGTAAGCTTATCTGATATATTTAATGAGTTTACATTAGGAGCTCTATATCTATACTTTCCATCCTCTCCTTGCATTTTTACAAGCTTTAGGTTCTTTATATCTCTTGATACTGTTGCTTGAGTAACATCAAATCCACTTTCTTTTAAAGCTTCTGCAAGTTCCTCTTGAGTTTCAATTTCTTTTTCTTCAATTATTTCTAAAATTTTAACATGTCTTTTTGATTTCAATATAAATCACCAACTTTATTCTCTAGAATTATTAAGAATTTTTGTTCTCAATACCTTAAAGTAATCATAATCATCAAATAAAAGCACTTGAACATGTTTTTCTGCCCTACATACTTTTATATGTTCTCTTTGGTTAATTCTTGTAGCTTTTTGGCCATCTACAGTTAAATATATTTCTTCTTCTCCATTTTCAGGGATTATCTCAACTGTGCTTTCTCCACTTATTATCATAGGTTGCATACTCTTTGTGTGAGGACATATAGGCGTTAAGACCATTAAATCTAAGTTAGGATATACAAATGGTCCTCCTGCTGAAAATGAATAAGCAGTAGAACCTGTAGGTGTTGAAATTATAAGTCCATCTCCTTTGAATGTAGAGTAAGATTTTCCATCAATAAATATTTCAAATTTAACTATTCTAGATAAAGTTCCTCTTGCAACTACCACATCATTTAATGCTATAAGAGGTTTTTTATTTTCTTGGCTACAATTTAAAAGCATTCTTTTTTCTAAAGAATATTCTTTATTTTTAAGCTTATCTAAAGCTTTGTCAATTTCTGAAATATCTATACTTGATAAAAAGCCTAAATTTCCAATATTTATTCCAAAGATAGGAATTTTATAAGCTTTTTTACTCATTTCTCTTGCTACATTTAAAAGAGTGCCATCTCCCCCTAATACTACAATTAAATCTAAAGGTTTATGTAAAGTTAAGTTTTTAGTTTCATATGAATTAAAAACTATTATTTCTTCTAAATCAAACTTTTCATTAAATTTATCTTTTACCATATTTAATATTTTATTTTCATTGTCCTTAGAAGGATTTATAGCTATACCTATCCTTTTCATAATATCCCCCACTTAAAGCTTAAATTTCTGTATGGGAAGCTTCTACAACCTTATCTATATCTTCCATACTAAATGAACTTTCTTTATCTAAATCTTTTGTAAAATATACTAAATATTCAATATTTCCTTCTGGTCCTTTAATTGGTGAATAGCTTAGTCCTAAAACATTTAGATTATGATTTAATAAAAATTCAACAATATTTCTTACAACATCTTTATGAACTTCAATATCACGCACAACACCTTTTTTCCCAACATTTTCTCTTCCTGCCTCAAACTGTGGTTTTATAAGTGCTACAACCTCTCCATTTGGTTTTAAAAGATTTATTACTGCTGGCATAATAGTTCTTAATGATATAAAAGAAACATCTATTGAAGCAAAGTCTAAAAGCTCTCCAATGTCTTCTGGTGTAACATATCTTATATTTGTCCTTTCCATGCAGACAACTCTTTCATCACATCTAAGCTTCCATGCAAACTGTCCATACCCTACATCAACTGAAAATACCTTTTTAGCTCCATTTTGAAGCATACAGTCTGTAAAACCTCCTGTTGAGGCTCCAATATCCATACATACTTTTTCTTCTAATGTTATAGGATATACCTTCATAGCCTTTTCAAGTTTAAGGCCTCCACGACTTACATATTTAAGTTTTTCTCCTCTATATTCAATTTGTGAATCAACAGAAACCTTTTCTCCTGCTTTATCAACTCTTTGACCATTTACAAAGACTTCTCCTGCCATTATACAGGTTTTAGCTCTTTCTCTTGAAGTTATTATTCCTCTGTTTACTAATAACACATCAAGTCTTTCTTTTTTCTCTGCCATGTAATTTACTCCTTTTTATCAGATAAACTTAAAGCTGTTTTTACAATTCCATCACTATCTAAAAAATTCTCTTTATAAATAATATCAACAGAAGCCTGCTCAATAAATTTATCTTCATAGGCTAATATTTTCATAGTACCCTTATAATTATAATTATTTAATGAATTTAAAATTGTACTTCCAAGACCACCTTGCTTCATATTATCTTCTACTGTTATAATATCAAAATTATTTTCTGCAAGATATTTTATTTTTTCTTCATCAACTGGTTTAATAAATACAGCATTTATTATTGTTGGATTTATATTTTTTTCTTTTAATTTATCTAAAGCCTCCATAGCAAACTGTGTAGTTTTTCCACATGCTATTATAGCTAAATTTTCTCCCTCATTTAAAACTTCCCATTTTCCATAAGTAATGTTATTTAAAACTGGAAGACCCTTTAATTTATCTCCACCCTTAGGATAACGTATTGCAACTGGAGTTTTTTTATTTAAAGCCCATCTTAATAAAGGTTCAACTTCTCCTAAACACTTTGGTGCTACAATAGTCATATTAGGCATTGTAGATAAATATGAAATATCTAATATTCCTTGGTGAGTTTCTCCATCCTCACCAACAACCCCTGCCCTGTCTATACAAAAAACCACAGGCAAGTTTTGTATGCATACATCATGAATAATTTCATCATAAGCTCTTTGAAGGAATGTAGAATATACTGCAAATACAGGTTTTAAACCACTTGCAGCCATTCCTGCTGAAAGGGTTACTGCATGTTCTTCTGCTATTCCCACATCAAAAAATCTTTTAGGAAAATTTTTTGAAAATTCTTTTAATCCTGTTCCATCTGGCATAGCTGCAGTAATTGCAACTACATCTTTATCTTCTTTAGCAATTTTATTTAAAGCCTCTCCAAAGGCTTTTGAATAAGTTTCACTAGAAGTACTACATGGTTCACCATTTTCTAAGTTAAATGGTGAAATTCCATGAAACTTTGAAGGACTTTTTTCTGCAAATTCATACCCTTTTCCTTTTTTAGTAATAGTATGAACTATTACAGGACCATCAATATTTTTAGCCATACCAAAAACTTCATTCATTAATTTTATATCATGACCATCAATAGGCCCTATATACTTAAGTCCCATATCTTCAAATAGCATAGAATTAACAACAAGACTTTTTAAGCCATTTTTTAGTTTAGACATATTATTTAAAATGACTTTTCCGCCCTTAGATTTACTTAATTCCATATTTAGCTTTGCTTTTATCTTATTGTATTTAGGCTTCATTCTAAGTTTATTTAAATAATTAGATAAGCCTCCTACATTTTTTGCTATAGACATTTGATTATCATTTATTACTATAATCATTTTAGTCTTTTTAAATCCTATATCATTTAATGCTTCAAAGGCTAATCCTCCAGTTAAAGCCCCATCTCCTATTACTGCTATTACATTATGATTTTCCTTCTTTATATCCCTTGCTCTTGCCATTCCAAGAGCTGCTGAAATAGATGTGCTACTGTGTCCTGTTTGAAAACAATCATATATACTTTCATTTCTTTTAGGAAATCCACTTAATCCATCTTTTTTTCTTAGGTTTTTAAAATCATCTTTTCTTCCAGTAAGAATTTTATGTATGTAACTTTGATGACCTACATCCCATATAAGTTTATCCCTTCCAATATCAAAGGTCTTAAAAAGACTTAATGTAAGTTCTACAACCCCTAAATTAGAAGATAAATGCCCTCCCGTTTTTGATACACTTTCTATAAGAAATTTACGAATTTCTTCACCTAATTTAAAAAGTTCATTATCATCTAACTTTTTTATATCTTCGGGGAAATTCATACTTTCTAGATAATTGCTCATATAATCATTTCCTCTTTTTAGTATTCTCTTTCTAATAAACTTAAAGTCAATTCTTTTAAATAAGAAGTATCTTTAGTAATTGAATTTAGTAAAGATATGCTTTCATAGGTTAAGTCTTTACATAACTTCTCACACTTTTCTAAGCCATACATTGTTATGAAATTACATTTATTTAACTCTTCATCTGCATGAGCTTTCTTACCTAATTTTTCTGTGGAGCCAGTTACATCTAAAATATCATCCTTTATTTGAAATGCTAACCCAAGCTTTCTTCCAAATAAATCTAACTTTTCTATATCCTCTTCTGGTGCTTCTCCTAATATGGCACCTGAAACAATGGATGCCCTTATAAGTTCTCCTGTTTTTTTAGCATGCATATACTTTAGTTCATCTTCAGAGATTTCATTTTTTCCTTCGTTTATAATATCTACAACCTGGCCTCCTATCATACCTTCAGACCCTGCTGCTTCTGCTATTTCTTTTGAGGCTCTTAAAGCCTTTGTTCCATTTTTTAGTGAATAATTCATCATTATTATCATAGCTTCATTTAAAAGGGCATCCCCTGCTAAAGTAGCTATTCCATCGCCAAATACTTTATGATTTGTAGGCTTTCCACGTCTTAAATCATCATTATCCATAGCTGGAAGATCATCATGGATTAAAGAATAAGTATGAATCATTTCAATAGAAGCTGCCATTTCTAAAATTTCTTTATATGAATTTTTATATATATTATATACAAGAAGCATAAGTATTGGTCTTATCCTCTTTCCTCCCATATTTAAGCTATAACTTTCTGCTTCATAAATAAGCTTATTATAAGATTCTCTTCCATTAAAATAATTTTTTAAATAAGTTTCAATATCTTTTTTACAATCATCTATTCTCATTTTTATCTTTAAACTCCACTTCTTTTTCATCTTTTATAACAGAAATTTTTCCTTCTAAGGTATCTAAAATCTTGTATAATTTATTAACAAGCTTAGTCCCTTCTTCATATGCTTTCATAGATTCATCTAAAGTTAAATCATTTTCTTCTAAAGATAATAAAACATTTTGAAGCTTTAACATCATATCTTCGTAAGTTTCTTTTTTTGCCATAAACTCCTCCTACCAAAATACTACTATTTATTTATGATAAAATGTCCATTAACCTTACCATCTTTTAAGGTTATCTCTATATCTTTATCATTTTTAAGTTGTTCTATAGATTTTATAATTTCTTTTTCATCCTCTATTATAGCATATCCTTTATTAAGTAAACTAATAGGATTATTAGCCATTAAAAGATTATTCATTCCTGTTAGCTTTTCTTTTTCTATATAAATTTTAGATAATATTTTACTATTTAGCCTTTTCTTTAAATTATCTATTTCAATATAAGAATTTACTATTTTTTCTTTAGGAGACTGTAAATTTATCATTTTTTCTAAAGATTTTACCTTTTCTCTTTCTTTTGATAATAGTCCTTTAATTTCTTTATTTAAAAATTCCTCTGCTCCCTTTATATTTAGATATAAATCTTCTTCTAGTGGTACTGCTATTTCTGCTGCTTGAGAAGGTGTTGCTGCTCTTAAGTCTGATACAAAATCAGAAATAGTAAAATCTGTTTCATGCCCCACAGCTGATATTATTGGAATTTTACATTTAAAAATTTCTTTAGCTAACTCTTCTTCATTAAAATTCCAAAGTTCCTCTATAGAGCCTCCTCCTCTTCCTAGAATTATTACATCTACAGATTTACTTTCATCAAAGTATCTTATTCCATCTATAAGAGTTTTGTAAGCATCCTTTCCTTGAACCTGAGCTGGATATAAAATTAAATCCACTAAAGAATTTCTTCTTCTTGAAACATTTATTATATCCCTTACTGCTGCACCAGTTTCTGAGGTTATTATTCCTATTCTTTTTGGAAATATAGGAATAGGCTTTTTATGTTCCTCATTAAAATATCCTTCGTCTTTTAATCTTTCTTTTAATCTTTCAAACTTAATAAAAAGATTTCCTTCTCCTTCTTGTTCCACACTTTTTACATAAAGCTGAAGACTTCCACTAGCTGGATAAATAGAAACACGTCCTTTAACTATTACGCTCATGCCTTCCTCTAGTTTAAAGTTTAAAGAAGATTTATCATCTCTAAACATAATTGCATTTATTTTGCTTCCTTCATCTTTTAAAGAAAAATATATATGACCACTAGAATGATATTTCAAATTAGAAATCTCTCCTTTTACAGAGAGATTCATTAATATAAAGTCATTATCAATAATTTTCTTTAAATAATTAGAAACCTCACTTACAGATAATGTTTTAATTTTCATGGTTTTTATAAGCCTCACAAGCATTTTTTACAAGAAGAGTTGTTGTTAATGCACCAACTCCTCCAGGAACAGGAGTTAAGTATGATGCTTTTTCTATAACTTTATCAAAGTCAACATCTCCTGTTATCTTTCCTTCAAATCTTGAAGTTCCAACATCTATAACTATTGCTCCCTCTTTTACATAAGTCTCATCTAAGAATTTGGGCTTTCCAATAGCTACAACTAAGATATCAGCACGTTTTGTCACTTCTTTTAAATCTTTAGTTCTTGAATGACATATTGTAACAGTTGCATTTTCATTTAATAAAAGCTGTGCTACAGGCTTTCCTACTACTTCTTCCAAGAACAACAACTTCTTTTCCCTCAAGAGGTATATTTAAACTTTTTAAAAGAGTTACTACTGAATTTGGAGTACATGGTAAAAATTCTGGCTCTCCCATATATAACTTTCCTTGACTTTCAAAAGTTAAACAATCTATATCCTTACTTGGAGATATTTTTTTAATAACCTTTTTTTCATTAAAGCTTTTTGGAAGAGGAAGTTGAAGGATTATTCCGTCTATCTCTTTATCAAAATTTAAATCTTCTATTGTATTTATAAGTTCTTCTTCAGTTATAGTTTTATCTAATACAACTTTTTTAAATTCTACTCCAAGAGAGGTTGAAACCTTCTCCTGATTATTCATATAATATACAGAACCACCATCATCTCCAACTAAAATAGATGCAATTTTAGGGTTTCTTTTTCCTTCTTCTTTTTTCTCTTTAACAAAGTTTTTTATATCTTCTTTAACCTTAATTGCAACTTCTTTTCCATTTATTATTTTTCCCATTTTTCTCCCTCCTAATCTTCTTTTAAAACTTTTTATATGCTTGTAATATACTTTTTCTTAATTTAAGCTTCTTTTAAAACCTTATCTAGCACTCCATTTATAAATGAAACAGATTTTTCATCTGAATATACCTTTCCAAGTTCTATTGCTTCATTTAATGCAACTTTTTTTGGTATGTTTTCATCAAATACTATTTCATATACCCCAAGTCTTAAAATTGTAAGATTAATTTTAGATATTCTATCTAATTTCCAGTTTTGAAGATTATGCTCTATTATTGAATCTATCTCATTTTTATTAGCTTCAACACCTTCTAATAAAGCCTTTATGTAATCTAAATCCAATTCTTTTATGTTTTCTTCATAATTATCAACAAAGACTTCCATTGCTTCCTCAACGCTATCTTTGCTTAATGTTATGCTAAATAATAATTCCATTGCTTTTTCTCTTGACTTCTTTCTATTCATAAAAACTCCATCCTTTTTTCTTCTCTTATTTTTATTATAGACATAATTTTTATATAATAAACAACTTTTATTATTTTATCATAAGGAAGAAACTACTTCCACAATTTTATGAATAAATATTCATAAACAAGGTATAAATTCTTAAAATAATAGGCTCTCCCTATAAAAGAGAGAACCTAAAAAAATTACTCTTCTAACTCTTCTTCCTCTTCTTTCTTTGGCATATATATATTTTGTACATATATGTCTACTGCCTCTACTGAAAGTCCAGTCATAGCTTCAACAGTTCTTTTTATGTTTTCTTGAACCTTTGCTACAACATCTGGTATCTTTCTTCCGTACTCAACTGATACTGCCATTTCAATTAAAGCACTGTTTTCGTTTAATGTTACCTTAACAGATTTTCCTGAAGTTTTTTTACCTTTAAATAAGCTTGAAACTCCATGCTGAAACTCTACTATTCCATCGATTTCCTCAGCTGCAATTCCTGCAATTACACTTACTACTTCATCAGAAATTTTTACTATTCCAACGGTTTGTTCGTTATTTAAATCTTCCATTTTTTATGACCTCCTAAGCTTTTTACTTAAAGCTATTAATCTTAGGCTAATTATATCAAATTAAAATTTATATTACAATGAATTTTAATTTTTAACCTCTATAATAACTTCTTTAATACTTGAAGCATTTTGTACTATTTCTTGTATTTCTGCCGCCTCTGTTTCACTAAGTACATTTTGTGATTTTACAATAACACTAGCTTTGCTTCCATCATCAGAAATTTGACATAAAGAATCCTCATACCCTTTATTTTTTATACCTTGTTCTATAACATTTTGTTTTTCCTGCTTTAAAACTAAGGTTTGAATTTCATTTGTAAGGTTAGTCTTATCTTGCTCTGAAATTCCTTCTGCATCTCTTTCACTTTTTAATGTGGCTACAGTTGCTGCTTGAGATTGCTCTCTTTCACATCTTGCATCATAAAAAAAGTCTGAACTTCCTGCTTTTGCTGTTTCTGTTTCACTTTTAGCACCTGTTTCTTCATCAAGTTCTGAAGATGCTTCCTCTACTGGAAATACAGAAGCTAAATCTGTAGGGTCATTTAGCCCTTCACTGTTTAATTTAGCAGCAAGTACTGCAGTACATACAATTAATCCAAGTAGGGTAAAAATAATACCAAATTGTTTTCTTGTCATTTTGCCTTTCCTCCATTATTTTTTACTAAATTATATGTCCCTATTTCATAGGATATACATTAACCTTTTCTGCACTTAACCCATAAAGGCTTGATACAGCTTTTTGAATATCATATTTTATTTTGCTATCTGAAGCACCTTCTGCTAAAATCATTATTCCTTCAATCTTAGGTTTATATGTTTCAACTATAAATGGCTCATTATCTCCTCCTTCATTAGTCATTACTACTGTTGAGCCATCATCTGTTTGATTGCTTACCCTTGTTCCCCCTTCTGTATCCTTTTCCTCTGTTGATACAACTTGTTTTGAGCTATTATAAGCTAAAACCTTGCTTTCTCCACTTTTAAAGCTTATCATAACCTTTACTTCCCCTACTCCATACATGCTTTCTAATATACTTTTAAGTTCTTCTTTTTGTGCCTCTTCATATTCTTCTTTAATAGTATTTATTTCTACTTCTTCTGATAATGTACTTTTGGTTTCTTCTTTTTTAAACATATCTGGATAAAATACATTTAAGGCAAGGATTATAAAAGCTATTACTAAAGCTATGGTTAAGAGGTTTGTGATTTTTTTATCATCTAAAAGCTTTTTAAATTCACTAATAAGCTTTTTTTTATCCATTTCTCTCCTCCTTACATGTAATAAATTTCTATTATATCTTGAGAAACCTCAAGCTCTTTAGAAAGATAATTTTTAATCTCTATTAAATCTTCATCATTACATTTTTCATAACTATTTTTTAAATCTACTTTTTCAATCTTTTTTATTCCTTTTTTTGATACTACTATTGAAATCTTTTTAAAATTAAATTCAGTATTATTGTAAGTACAATCTATAGTACACTTAAAATCATATTTACTAAATGCCTCTTTTAAAATAGCTTCAATATTTTTATTAAGATTTTCTTTAAAATTTTTATTTATATAGCTTTCCTCTTCTTTTTCATCTTCTTTTTTTGAAATTGTACTTACAGAAAGCTCCTTTTCGTAAGAATCAATAGCTTCATTTAAAAACACTTCACCTTTTGTAAAAAATGTTATTATAGGATTTAAAATAACAGCTATAAGTATAAGTCCTAAGACAAATTTAATATATTTTTTCATTTTATTATCAGGACATATAAGCTCTATTGCTGATATAAAAATTAAAGTTGTCACTAAGTTAACTACAAAAGTCTTTACTGCCTCCATTTTACTATCCTCCTACTATAAACTTTCCTGCTGAGGCTATTATTGCAAAAAGTACAAAAAACATTAAACTTACACTTAAAATGCAAGATAAAAGAAGAATCATTGAATTTCCAGCCCCTGCAATTGAAGAAGTTATTCTTTTATCGCTTATTGGCTCTACTAAAGCTGAGGACATCTTATATATAAATGAAATTAATACAATCTTAATTATTGGATGAAGTATGATAAACACTAATATTAAAAGCCCTATACTACTTATTGCATTTTTTATAACAAGAGAATATCCTGCAACAGAGGTTATTGCATCTGAAAATGCTTTTCCTACAATTGGAATAAAATTATCTACTGCAAATTTTGTTGTTTTTAAAGCTACTGCATCTATAGTGCTTGAAGTGATTCCTCTTATTGTTAAAATGGCAATAAATATAGTAATTACTCCTCCTTGAATCCAAAGAGTAATTTGTTTTATGCTTTTACATAAATTATCTATTTTATGCTCCTCTGATAAATTATTAGCAAACTCTAATACAAAAGATATTAATATAAGTGGGATTATAATGGCTACATATATCTTAGGAATTATTAATACACCTGCAAGAATTATTGGGTCAAGAGTAGCTGCTTGAGTAAATCCTCCACTTAAAGCAATTATAGAAACAAGAACTGGCAAAATTGCATTCATAAAATCTGATATTCCATAAATAACATCCTTTGCTATGGAAATAGATACTAAAAAACTTTTTGAAAGAATTAAAATCAAAACTAAATAACAAGCATAAAACGCAATATTTGATATGCTATTAGAAGATAAAGCATCTTGAAGATTTTTTAAAAGAGAACATAATATTGCTATTACTACCATTGAAAGAGCTAATTTTAGAACTGTACCTACTTCTTTAAAAATAAGTGATACTATTGCCTTTAAAATAACAGAAAAAGAAATATTTCCTTCTCCATTTTTTATATAGCTTTTTATATATTCTGCTGGATTTAAATCATTAATAAGCTCTACATCACTTTTCATATTGTCTATGTAAGTATATAAGCTATTTAAATTATTATTTATACTTTCATCAGTATATTCTCCTAAAATTTCGTCTTCTTTTAATGCTTCATCTGCTTTGCAATTTAAAGGTGTTAAAAAAATTATAAAAATTAGTAGAATAAAAATTTTTTTCATAAACTACCCCTATAATATTTCAAGTATAGAATTTAACACTGCCATAAGAATTGGTATTGCTAAAATAAGTATAAATAATTTTCCAGAAAACTCCACTTTAGAAGCAAGGGTACCTGCTCCTGCATCTTTACATATTTCACTACAAAAAGAAGCAAGATAGGCAATCCCTATTATTTTTAATATAACTCCTAAATATAATCCATCAATCCCTGCTTTTTCTGCTATACTTTTTAAAAATGTTATTATTTCATTTATCTGTCCTATTGAATAAATAAACACCATTACTCCAGAGCAAAGAAGGACTAAAATAGCTAAATCTCCTCTTTTATCCTTAAATAAAAGATACAAAAAAAGTGCAATAAATATAAATCCAATTATCTTTAATATATCCATATATATACCACCTAAAACATAAACATTGTTTTAACAGTAGAGAAAAGCTGACTTATTAGTGAAATAACCATAATTAAAATAACAACAATTCCAGCTATGTTTGTTATTGCTGCTATTTCACTCTTTCCACTGCTTGTTAATACCTTATCTAAAATAACAAGTATTATTCCAGCTCCTCCAATTTTAAAAAGTATACTTATATCAAGCATTTAAATCCTCCTATATAATGAAAATTAATATCATTGCACCAATACACACTCCTAAATATCTATACATTTTAGTATTTACTTTTGATAACTCTAAAGCCTCTTGTAAATTTATCTTTAAATTCTCTAAAGCTAAATTAAATATCTTTTCTTGACCATAGCTATAAGTGCTTCCAAGAGATTTTAAAAAATCCTCTAAAATATGTTTATCTTCTTTGTAAAAATAAAATTCCTCTTCTTTTTTTAGATATGCTTTTTTAAATGCTTTATATAATCCATCATCAGATAAATTTTTAACACTTTCTAATATTACTTCTTTAAAAGGAGAGGTTGTTTTTTCTCCTACAATTAAAAGAGCTTCTGGAAGAGGTGTCGTGTTAAATATAACTTCATTTTGAAGAAATATTATTGCTTTATTTGCTTCTTTTAAATGAAGGTATCTTTTTTTATAACTCTCTCCATAGAAATATCCAATGAAAGAAGAAATTAAAAATAATATAATGCCTAAAGTAATTTTAAAAATTTTCTTTCACCTTCCTTTTCCATTTTATAAATGCTCTTTATCTCTCCTACTTTATCTTTATTAGAGAGCACAATAACATAATCTAATATTTTATTATCTAAAATATCTTTAAACACACTTCTAAAAAATAAATCTTCAATATCAAATCCATGAAGGGTTGAAATAACAGAAACTCCAGAATTAAATGCCATAACTAAAGACTCTATATCTTCCTTTGAGCCAATTTCATCACATATTATAACTTCTGGTGCAAGGCTTCTTATTGCCATAATCATTCCTTGGCTTTTAAGACAGTTATCTAATACATCACTTCTTATTCCAATGTTCATTTGAGGAACTCCCTTGTAGCATCCTGCAATTTCACTTCTTTCATCTATAATTGCAATTCTCTTTCCTTTATTTGATAGACTTCTTGCAATATCTCTTAAGAGAGTTGTTTTTCCACATTTTGGAGGAGATATTATCAATGTATTATTTACCTTATTATTCTCAAGTATAAATTTCATAATATTTTTAGAGGCACCTATTATTTCCCTAGAAATTCTTATATTAAGTGAAGATATATTTCTTATGGTTTTTATTTTATTATTTTCCATTACACACTCCCCAGCAATACCTACTCTATGACCTCCCTTAATAGTTATAAAACCCTGTTTTATTTCTTCTTCATAGGCATATAAAGAGAAATTTGAAATTCTTTGAAGAATATAATTTAAATCCTCACTTGATATGATATGTGAAGTAAGAATTTCTTTATTGTGCAAGATTAATATTAATGGCCTTTTTATTCCTATTCTTATTTCTTCTAAGCTTTTATCCATAGTATAACCACTTATGGTATTTCTTATACATTCTGGGAAAATATATATAAAATCTTCCTCCATAAAAAATTCACTTCCTCTTTATCTCTGTTTACTTAATTACTATTTTTGAAACTTAACAATTATTACATTAACTTTATAAAATTTAACAGTATATATAATTTCCTATATATTAAAAAAAGGATTAAAGATACTAAATTTTAATATCTTTAATCCTTTTTTACTTTACAAATATGTATTCAGATTCTTCTTTTGAAGTTCCTAATGCCTTACTTATAGAGCCATCCTCTGAACATTTATATATGCACTCAATATTATCTGGTTCATTAATTCCAATAACTAAAACATTTCCTTCTTCATCTATACTTAACCCTTTTTCTTCTTTTATAATTGAAGGAAAATCATAAATAAGTCTATGATATTCTCCTTCTTTTTTTACTTCATATAAAGAAAGACTATCATTTTTAAAACTGCCTAAAACATAATAACAATCCTTGCTTTTTACAACATCAAATATTGTAACCAAACTATCTGAAAGAGTTACCTCTGACTTATTTTTAGCATCAAACAATTTTAAAGCCTTTGAATTATCTAATTTTTCTTCCAAAAACACAACTCCATCATCAGTGCTTTTTAAAAATTGTATAAAACCTTCTTTAAGCTCTTTTATTTCTTCATCTTTTTCATCCTTTATGTTGTATTTAAATAATCCATTAGTTATATTATTATCATCTTTTCCAACTCCATAATAAATAAGTTCATCTTCACTTAGCCAGTCTATACATGTTCCATTTATCGTAGCAGAATTTTTAATCTTAACATCTTTTCCATCATTTAAAGATATTACATGAGGACTATAACTCATTATGTCTTCCGCACCTTTTATGGGTTCATTTTTAAAAAATAATAAGTATTTTCCTCCAGGAGATAATTTATATTTTTCTTCACTTCCATCTAAAGATTTTAGTTCTATTTCCTTTCCAGAAAAAAATGCTTTAAACTCTCCCTCTTCTTTAAATATGTAATTTCCATTTATATAATCAAAAAATAATATTACCTTTTTTTCATTAAGTTTTTCATATCTTTCATCATTTAAGTTAAGATTTTTATATGTACCATCTATATTTTCAACTATTGCACCTTTATTTAGTTTTATTCCTTCTACATTTTCTTTTATATTTATTCCTTCATTATTACATGAAATAAGAGAAAATGAGCATAATAAAAAAGATACAATAGCTACTTTTTTTATTTTATCAATTTTCATCTATTATCCCTCATAATATACTAAATTCTCAAAAACTTTAATCCTATATAATCATACTCTTTAATTTTTTTAAATACAATAGCTGTAACAAAGATGTAATTCCTTCTTAACTAAAATTTCAATTAATGTTATACTAAAGGTATTACATTGAAAGGATGATTATATTATGGCATTAGACGGAATTTTTTTACATAATCTATTACAGGATTTAAATCCTATACTTATAGATTCAAAAATTGACAAAATTAATCAGCCTGAAAAGGATGAAATAATTTTGACACTTAGAAAAAATAGAAAAAATTATAAGCTTTTAATATCAGCTTCTTCTAAATTTCCAAGATTACACTTTACAGAAATACAAAAAGAAAATCCACTAAAGGCTCCTATGTTTTTAATGGTTTTAAGAAAGTATCTATTAAATGGGAAAATTAAAGAAGTTACTCAAAAAGATGGTGATAGAATTGTGATTTTCACCATAGAAGCTAAGGATGAAATGGGGTTTGATAGTGAATATTCATTAATTGTTGAAATAATGGGAAGACACTCTAATATATCTTTGGTAAGAAATAGAGATAATTATGTTGTGGAGTCTATAAAACATATAACTCCTAATATAAATAGTTATAGAGTTCTTTATGCTGGAGCTAATTATGTATTTCCACCAAGTTCAAAAAAACTTAATCCATTAACAGTTTCTAAGGAAGATTTTATTAATTTTACAAAAGAAAACAATTTCACTTTTGATAAGGATTTCTTTTTTAATAGCTTTACTGGAGTTTCTAAGACATTTTCAAAAGTATTATATGAAAATTCTTTAAAAAATGATATTAAAGAAGAGGAAAGCTTATTTGACTATTTTATAAGCACTATAAATGCCTCAGCATATTATGCAATTTATAAAAATAAAGAAGGGTTATATAAAGACTTTTATTCTCATAAGCTTAGTGATAATGAAGAGGATATTATAGAATTTTCTTCTCCTTCAGAGATGCTTGATGACTTCTTTAAAGAAAAAGATAAGCAAGATAGACTTTCAAATAGAACAGCAAATCTTCAAAAGCTTATTAATACTAATATTGAAAGATGTATTAAAAAGTCTAAAATATTAAATGAAAATATTAAAGAAGGAGAAAAAAAGGAAAACTATAAAATAAAGGGAGACCTTCTTACTTCTTATATTTATACCTTAAAAAAAGGAGATAAAAAAGTAAATTTATTAAATTTTTATAGTCCTGAAGAGGAATATATAGAAATTTCTTTAGATGAAAATAAAACTCCATCTGAAAATGTACAGATGTATTATAAAAAATATAATAAGCTAAAAAAATCTGAAGAATGGGCATTTGAACAGCTTGAAAAAAATAATGAAGAGCTTGAATACTTAAATTCAGTACTAACAAATATATTAAATGTAGATTCTTATGAAGAAATTGAAGATATAAAAAGAGAGCTTATAGGAACTGGCTACATACGCTTTAAAAAGGAAAAAGGAGCTAAAAGACAAAAAGAAGGAAAGCCTCTTCATTTTGTAACTTCTAAAGGTTATGATATTTATGTTGGAAAAAATAATCTTCAAAATGATTATCTTTCACTAAAATTTGCAGGGAAGTTTGATTTATGGCTTCATACAAAAAATATTCCAGGCTCTCATGTAATAATAAAAGCTTCCGAGGTGGATGATGAAACATTAGAGCAAGCTGCTATTATAGCTGCATTTTATAGCAAAGGGAAAAATGGTTCTAAAGTTCCCGTAGATTATACCCTTGTTAAAAACTTAAAAAAGCCTAATGGAGCAAAACCAGGAATGGTTATTTATCACACTAACAATACAATTTATGTAGACCCAAAAGACTTTAATAAATTAGATATTAAAAAGATCTAAAAAATCTTCGGCTCATTATGTTATTTTTAAGGTAGCCCGACTCACTTTGTTCGCTGGGTAAGTTCGAAATACAAAATATAAAATTTTGATTCTCACTTATCGGCAGGCTCCAAGTCACTGCTTCATAAAATAATGAGCCGAAGATTTTAATGAGCATATTTAATATTAAAGAAAGGAGTTGTTTCATAAAAATTTCCAAACACTATTATAGTGTAGAAATTTACCTATGCAACAGCTCCTTAGTTTTTTTATGAATTTCTAATCATTTCTTGGATTACTGTATCTCCTTGTCCTTTTATTATAGGATTGTCAAGGTATTGATACATGTAGCATTTTAGTTTTCCGTTATAAAGCTTTCTGTTTTTTGTAGCTTTTCTTCCAAAAGGAGTTTCAAAGTTTTCATAAGAAGTTACTATGTTAAACTCCCAGTTTTTGTATTTTTCTTTATATTCACCAAATATCTTATAAAGCTTTTCTACCTCTTTTTTATCACTAAGTCTTTCTCCATAAGGAGGATTTGTTATTATAAAGCCATATTCTTTTGAAGTTGAAAAGTCCTTAAAATCTCTCTTTTGAAATTCTATGTAATCTTGTACTCCTGCTTTATATGCATTATCTAAAGCTGTTCTTAAAACCCAAGTGTCAATATCATAACCTATAAGCTTTATATCCTTATGCTTTACAGCTTTTTTTGCTCCTTCTCTTACTTGTTTAAATATATAATCTGGAATAGTTGGCCATGATTCACAAGCAAATGTTTTATTAATTCCAGGAGCCATATTAAGCATTATCATAGCTGCTTCTATAAGTATTGTTCCTGAACCACAAAATGGGTCTATAAGCTCATAGTTTTCTTGCCATCTTGATAAAAGCACCATGCTAGCTGCTAAAGTTTCTTTTAGTGGAGCTGCTCCTGAATTTTCTCTATATCCTCTTTTATGAAGTCCACTTCCTGAAGTATCTATTGTTAAAGTAACCTTATCTTTTAAAATAGCTACTTCTATTCTATAAATAGGTCCATCTTCTTTAAAAGTCTTTATTCCATAGGCTTCACTCATGCTTGTTATAATTGCTTTTTTTACGATAGACTGGCAATCTGGAACACTATGAAGAGTTGATTTTACTGACTTTCCAACTACATGCATTACCCCATTAATAGGAATTATTTTGCTCCAGTCTACTTTCTTTGTTCCTTGAAAAAGCTCCTCAAAGGTTCTTGCTTCAAATTCTGCCATCTTTATTAATATTCTATCTGCTGTTCTTAAATGTATATTAACTATTGCAATATCCATTTCATCACCAGAAAATGAAACCTTACTTGTTTCAGTTTTAACATCTTCATATCCTAAAGCTCTTAGTTCTTTTGCTGTTATTCCCTCTAATCCAAAGGTAGTTGTGGCAATTAAATTATATTCCATAAATTTCTCCTTTAAAATAAATATTAATCTTCATATATTTTTACACTATCTTCTTTATCTATTTCTACAATGTGAACTGCTATTTTCTCATTTCTTGAAGTAGGAATGTTTTTTCCAACATAATCAGCTCTTATAGGAAGCTCTTTATGACCTCTATCTATAAGCACAGCAAGCTGAATTGCCTTAGGTCTTCCTTCATCCATTATTGCATCAATAGCTGCTCTTACTGTTCTACAAGTATATAAAACATCATCTACTAATATTATTGTTCTTCCTTCAAAACTTACATCTAAATTTATACTTTTTACTTCTATATTTTCAGAGGAATTTTCAATATCATCTCTATAAGCAGTTATATCCACAGAGCCTACTGGAACTTTAATTCCTTCTATTTTAAATATTTCATTTGATATACGCTCTGCAAGAGGATATCCTCTACTTTTTATTCCCACTAAGATTATATCCTTTGCCCCCTTATTTCTTTCTATTATTTCATGTGAAATTCTTATAAGACTTCTTTTTATAGCCTTTTCATCAAGTAAACTAGCCTTTAAATTCATTATATTTTCCTCCACTAACTAACTAAACAAGTTAAACTTCCTTTCTAAGTTTTTCTATAAGGTTATTATAGTATTCTGGAAGATTAGTTGTAAATTCCATATACTCTTTTGTTTTTGGATGAATAAATCCTAGGGTTTTAGCATGAAGCACCTGTCCTTTTAGTTTAAATCTTTGCTTTTTAAATCCATATACCTCATCTCCTACTAAAGGATGCCCAATAGATGCCATATGCACTCTTATTTGATGAGTTCTTCCCGTTTCTAATACACATTTTATAAGAGTAGTATTTTTATAACGCTCTAAAACTTCATAATGAGTTACTGCTCTTTTTCCATCCTCCACAATTCCCATTTTTAATCTATCTTTTTTATTTCTTCCTATGGGCTTATTTATTGTTCCTTTATCTTCTTTAAGTCTTCCCTCTACAAGAGCTATATATTCCCTCTTCATAGAATGAGTTTGAAGTTGTTTTGATAAAAAGTTATGAGATTCATCATTTTTAGCAACAACTAATACCCCTGTTGTATCCTTATCTATTCTATGTACTATGCCTGGTCTTATAACCCCATTTATTGTAGAAAGATCCTTACAATGATATAAAAGAGCATTTACTAATGTCTTTGTATAATTTCCTGGTGCTGGATGAACAACCATTCCTTGAGGTTTATTAATTACTATAACATCATTATCTTCATAAAGAATATCTAAAGGAATATCCTCAGCCTCAACCTCTAATTCTAAGGCTTCAGGCATAACTATTAATATCTCATCATTTTCTTTTACTTTATAATTACTTTTAATGCTTTTACCATTTACTTTTATATTTTCTTTTTCAATTAGTCCTTGTATATAAGACCTTGACTTACCATTAAAAACTTCTGCAAGGTATTTATCAATTCTATTATTTTCAGATTCCTTATCAACTATAAGTATAGTTTCTTCCATCATTTCTCCTTTATTACCAATTTTAAATTTTATCTTTAATATTTCCTTTTTAATTAAAATAAGATTTTATCATATAATAATCTTTAAAAATTCCTTGATAATTTATTATAACAAAATATAAAAAAATAGGTCAACAAAAAAGCAAATTGAATATATTATTAAGCTTAACAAGGTATTTATAATTCAGCAACTGTTATAACTTACTGTTAAAGAAAAAGAAAGTACTTCTGCATGCAAAAGTACTTTCTTTAAAAATATGTACACAAACATTTATCTGTTCTTTATCCATTCTTCTAATTCTTTTAAATCTTCTTCATTTATATCATTATTAGAGTTTAAAGTGCTTACTAAAGAAGTTAAAGATTTTCCAAATATCTTGTTAAAGAAATGACTTGATTCTAATGCAAGATAATCTTTTTCTGGCACTAAAGAAGTGTAATAAGTAAGTCTTCTTGTTTTATCAGCTTCTAAGAAACCTTTTTCAACTAATCTTGAAAGTAAAGTTAAAGTAGTAGTTCTCTTCCATCCCTTTACTTCTTCAAGCTTTGTTGTAACAATTTTTGAAGAAACTGGTTCTTCATTTTCCCAAATTACCTTCATAACTTCTAATTCTGATTGTGGTATTTTATTTATCATAGTTGTTCCCTCCATAATTAATTCAAATTCTACATACTACTGTATAATATTACAATCTTCAATTAAAAGAATATCATATAATTTGTAAATTGTAAATATTTATACAATTATATTCTTAACAATATTTTTATATTAAGCTATTTTATATTATTTTATTACTTTTGTTCTAAAATTTTCTTTGTTTCTCTTGCAATAACTAACTCTTCATTAGTTGGAATAACAAATACTTTTACCTTTGAGTTTTTAGCAGAAATTTCTTGAATTTTTCCTCTTACTTTATTTTTTTCTTTATCTAATATTATTCCGAAAAAATCCATATCTTTTAATATTGCTTCTCTGGTTTCTGGTCCATTTTCTCCTACTCCTGCTGTAAATATTATAATATCTACGCCATTTAAAGCTGCTATATAAGCACCTATTTGCTTTTTTATTCTATAATGAAATATATCTAAAGCAAGAGAAGCTTTTTTATTTCCTTTTTTAGCTTCATCTTCTATGTCTCTAAAATCAGAGCTTACACTACTTATTCCTAAAACACCAGATTTTTTATTTAAAATATTATCTACCTCTTCAACTGATAATTTATTATTTTTTATTAAGTATAAAGGAATAGAAGGGTCAATGCTTCCACACCTTGTTCCCATTACTAAACCATCTAATGGTGAAAATCCCATTGTAGTATCAAATGATTTTCCATTTTTTATAGCACATAAAGATGCTCCATTTCCTAAATGGCAAGATATTATTTTTAAGTTTTTTATATCTTTTTTTACTATATCTGCTGCTTTTTCTGATACATATTTATGCGATGAACCATGAAATCCATATTTTCTTATACCATTTTCTTTATATAATTCATAAGGAATTGCATATAAAAATTCTTCTAAATTCATGCTTTGGTGAAATGCAGTATCAAACAAAGCTACCATTGGAACATTTTTCATAAGCTCTTCACAAACCTCTATTCCAATAAGATTAGCTGGATTATGAAGAGGTGCTAAAGAAAAAAGCTCCTTAATTGATTTTTTAACATCTTCATTAACTAGTACCGCTTTAGAATATTTTTCTCCACCATGAACTACTCTATGACCTACAGCCTCAATTTCACTTAGTGATTTTAAAACTCCATATTCTTTACTAGTTAATAACTCAAGTATCTTATTTAATGCTTCTTTATGATTTTTAAAATTTAAATTTATTTTATGTTTATCCCCATTTCTTGTTTTATGAGTTAATATAGACTCATTAAGTCCTATTCTTTCTGCTATTCCCTGTGCTAAAACCTTTTCATCATCCATATTAAATAATTGATATTTTAAAGAAGAACTCCCACAATTTAAAACTAAAATTTTCATGCTTTTACCTCCTAAACACCCTAACTATTTAATATAGTATCCAAATTTAAAAGTTATATACATAAATTTCAAGTTTTATTTTGTGGAAGTTCTAAAAAAGTTTTATTATGACTTTCCAAAGCTTCTAAATTTATTATATCTTTCTTTAGTAAGTTCATTTATATCTTTTTCTTTTAAAGCTTTTACCTCTTCTATAAGGTTTTTCTTTAAAAATATAGCCATTCTTAATGGATTCCTATGTGCTCCTCCATAAGGCTCTTTTATTATCTTATCTATTATTCCAAATCCCTTTAAATCCTGAGCAGTTATTTTCATTGCTTCTGCTGCTTCTTTCACACGACTTCCATCTTTCCACAAAATTGAAGCAAATCCTTCAGGAGATAAAATGGAATATATGGAGTTTTCAAGCATTAAAATTCTATCTGCAACAGCTAAAGCTAAAGCTCCTCCACTTCCACCTTCCCCCATAAGAACAGAAATTATAGGAGTTTTTAATTTACTCATTTCAAATAAATTTCTAGCAATAGCTTCTCCTTGCCCTCTTTCCTCTGCATCAACTCCACAAAAAGCTCCTGGAGTATCTATAAAACATATAACAGGTCTTTTAAACTTTTCTGCTTGTTTCATAAGCCTTAAGGCTTTTCTATATCCTTCTGGCTTTGGCATACCAAAATTTCTTTTTATATTTTCCTTTGTGTTACTACCCTTAGTGATAGAGATAACTGTTACAGGAGTAGTTTCTAAAAAGCCTATTCCTCCAATGATTGCTGCATCATCTCCAAAATATCTATCTCCATGAAATTCAATAAAGTGTTTAAAGATATTTTCTATATAAAATTCACCTGTTGGTCTATCCTTATGTCTTGCTGTAACTACCTTATCCCATTCAGACATGGATTTTATCATATCTCTGCTCATTATCTTCTCACCTCATGCATACTAAGAATTCTATAAAGCTTTCTTCTTAAGTCTCTTCTATCTATAATAGCATCTATAAAACCTTTTTCAAGAAGAAACTCTGCTTTTTGGAAATTTTCAGGAAGAGTTTCTTTAATTGTATTTTCAATAACTCTTCTTCCAGCAAAACCCACAAGTGCACCAGGTTCACTTAATATGATATCTCCTTCCATAGCAAAACTTGCAGTAACACCACCTGTTGTAGGGTCTGTTAAAACTGTTATATATAAAAGTCCTGCTTCATCAAACTTTGCAAGAGCTGCACTTATTTTTGCCATTTGCATAAGGGAAAAAATCCCTTCTTGCATTCTAGCTCCTCCAGATGTTGTAAATATTATTAATGGAAATTTATTTTCTATTGCAAGTTCAATCAAATTTGTTATTTTTTCTCCTACAACAGTTCCCATACTTCCCATCATAAAAAAGCTATCCATTATAGCACAAGCTACTCTTATACCATTTATTTTTCCAAAGCCAGTTATTACAGCTTCACTGCTTCCTGAATGGCTTTTTGCTTTTTCTATTTTTCCTTCATAACCTTCAAAAGATAATGGATTGGTTTCCCTAGTTCCTTCCCCAATTGCTACAAAAGAATCAGGGTCAAATGTTAAATTTATTCTAGTATGAGCATTAATTCTTAAATGATTTCCACAACTTGAACATACATAACAGTTACTAGCTAAGTCCTCATTATATATTATACTTCCACACTTATTACATTTAGCCCACATTCCTGAAGGTATATTAGGCTTCTCCTCTGAAGAATTTTGAGGCTTGGGCATTGGTTTTACTGTTCCATAATTTGTTTTTTTAAATAGTCCATTAAACATTCTTCTTCACCATAACTTCACTTAGGAAAGATGTGTCATAATCTCCCTCAATAACTTTATCCATTTCTAGTAATGAATACTGAAAATCTACATTTGTTGTAACTCCTACTATTCCAAACTCTCCAAGAGCTCTTTTCATTATAGCTATTGCTTCTTCTCTTGAATCTCCAAAGGCAATTAATTTTGCAAGCATAGAATCATAATAAGGTGGAATTGTATATCCACAATAGATTGCTGAATCTAATCTTACTCCTCTTCCTCCTGGAAGATATAATTCCTTAATAGTTCCAGGACAAGGTCTAAAATCTTTTTCTGGGTCTTCTGCATTTATTCTACACTCAATTGCATGACCTTTTATTTTTATATCATCTTGAGTAAGAGTTAATGGCATTCCAGAGGCTATTTTAAGCTGTTCTTTAACTAAATCTACTCCTGTTATCATTTCAGTAATAGGATGTTCAACTTGAATTCTAGTATTCATCTCCATAAAATAATAATTATAATCTTTATCTACTAAAAACTCAATTGTACCTGCATTTTCATAATTTACAGCAAGTGCTGCTTTTTTAGCAATTTCACCCATCTTTTCTCTTATTTCTTCTGTTAAAAATGTTGATGGTGCTTCTTCTAATACCTTTTGATTTTTTCTTTGAAGTGAACATTCTCTTTCTTCAAGATGAACAGCATTACCAAATGAATCTGCTAAAATTTGAAATTCTATATGTTTTGGCTTTTGAACATATTTTTCAATATATAAAGTATCATCTCCAAAGCAAGCCTTAGCTTCTGCCTTTGCAGTGTTATATCCATTTTTAAATTCTTCATCATTAAAGGCAATTCTTATTCCCTTTCCGCCGCCTCCGGCAGCTGCCTTTATCATAACTGGATATCCTATTTCTTTTGCAATTGAAAGAGCATGTTCTTCATCCTTTATAGTACCTTCAAATCCTGGAACAACTGGTACCCCAGCTTTCTTCATAATTTCTCTTGCCTTTGCCTTATTTCCCATAAGTTCAATAGCTGTATAATCTGGTCCTATAAATTTTATATTACACTCTTTGCACATCTTTGCAAACTTAGCATTTTCAGAAAGAAATCCAAAGCCTGGATGAATAGCATCTGCTCCTGTTAGAACACATGCACTTAATATATTTGTTATATTCAAATAGCTGTCTTTAGAAGCAGCAGGTCCAATGCATACAGCTTCGTCAGCAAGCTGAGTATGAAGAGCATCTTTATCTGCTTCAGAATATACTGCAACTGTCTCTATTCCAAGTTCTCTACAAGCTCTAATTATTCTAACAGCTATTTCTCCTCTATTTGCAATAAGCACCTTTTTTAGCATTTTTAATCACCTATCCTATAGCAAACATTATTTCAGCTTCACAAGCCTTTTTTCCATCAACTGTTGCCACTGCTTTTCCAATACCTATAGGTCCCTTTATCTTTATTATTTCACATTCAAGCTCAAGCTTATCTCCAGGCATAACTTGTTTTCTCCATTTTACCTTATCAGCTCCTGCAAATAAAGGATTTTTTCCTTTAAATTGCTCCATGCTTAAAACTGCAACTGCTCCTACTTGTGCTAATGCTTCAAGTACTAAAACTCCTGGCATTACAGGGTATTCTGGAAAATGTCCTTGAAAGAAAGGCTCATTTATTGTCACATTTTTATAGCCCTTTACTCTTTTTCCTTCCTCCATTTCAGTTATTTTATCAACTAAAAGGAAAGGATATCTATGAGGTAAAATCTCTCTAATTTCTTTTATATCCATCATATAGCCTAGTCCTCCTTTATCTTAAACAATGGCTGACCATATTCAACCATTTCTCCGTTCTTTACAAGAATTTCTTTTATTGTACCACTAACTTCACTTTCAATTTCATTCATAAGCTTCATGGCTTCAATTATACATAAAATTGAAGAAGTCTTTACAGTATCTCCAACACTAACAAAAGGAGCTTTATCTGGTGAAGGAGAAGTGTAGAATGTTCCAACCATAGGTGATTTTACTATATATAAATCTTCATCTTCTGAAACTTTAGTTTTTTCTTGAGAAACTGGTTGTGATATTACAGTTTCATTATTAGAAAAGCTTTCTGTCTTAGCAGTTACTACTTCTTCTTTTACTTCATTTTTAACAATTTCTTTTGAAGGAGCTTCAGTTAAACTTCTAGTTAAAGATTTATCCATTTTTATATGGCCATCATTTGTCTTGTACTCAAAATAAGCTATATCTGAAGAATTAACACTTTCTATTAATTCTTTTATGCCATTAAAATCCATAAATATCACTCCTCTTAATTAATCCCACTTCTTAAATACTAATGTAACATTATGTCCACCAAAACCTAAAGAATTTGTTAAAGCATATTTAAGATCTGCCTTTCTTCCAACCTTTGGAACATAATCTAAATCTAAACCGTCATCTGGATTTTCAAGACCTATTGTTGGAGGTATAAATCCATCTTGAAGTGCCTTTATACATGCTACTGCTTCTATTGCTCCAGCTCCACCTAGAAGATGTCCTGTCATAGACTTTGTGGAAGATATTGGTATTTTATATGCATATTCTCCAAAAGTCTTTTTGATTGCCATTGTTTCACATTTATCATTTAATCCAGTTGAAGTACCATGAGCATTAATATAAGATATTTCACTTTTATCTATTTTAGCATCTTCAATTGCAAGTCTCATAGCTTCTGCTGCCCCTTCTCCTTCTGGGTCTGGTGAAGTTATGTGGTATGCATCACAAGTTGCCCCATATCCAACTATTTCAGCTAATATTTTTGCTCCTCTTTTTTCTGCACTTTCTAAAGATTCCATAACAAGTATAGCTCCACCTTCACCTATTACAAAGCCTTTTCTATCTTTATCAAATGGTATTGATGCTCTCTTTGGGTCATCAGTTATATTTAAGGCTTTCATTCCAGCAAATCCACCAATTCCCATTCTGCCTATTGGGGCTTCTGAACTTCCTGCAAGAATTATATCTGCATATCCATATTTTATGCTTCTAAAAGCTTCTCCAATTGAATTGTTTCCTGTTGCACATGCTGTAACTGTTGCAATGCATGGTCCTTTTGCTCCATACTTTATTGCAATATTTCCAGCACTTAAATTTATAATAGCCATAGGTACAAAAAATGGAGTAACCTTTCTTGAAGGCTTTTGAGCAATCTTTGAAACATCATTTTCTATTGTTATAAGTCCTCCAATACCTGAACCTACATAAACACCAAATCTCTTTTTATCAATGCTATCTAAATCTAATTTAGCATCCTTTATTGCCTCATCTGCTGCTACCATAGCAAACTGAGCATATCTATCTAATCTTCTTGCTTCTTTTTTATCTATAACAGGTTCTGGATTAAAATCTTTAACTTCTGCTGCTACTTTAACTTCAAAATTTTCAGTATCAACATTTTTAATAAAATCTATTCCTAAAACTCCGTTTTTTAAATTTTCCCAATAGGTTTCTACATTGTTGCCTAAAGGAGTAATAGCTCCCATTCCAGTTATAACAACTCTTCTCTCCATAAAATCCTCCTACATTACCATTCCGCCATCAACTTGAATAACCTGACCTGTAATATAACTAGCATCTTCACTTGCTAAAAATGCTACAGCATTTGCAACATCTTCTGGCTTTCCAAGTCTTTTTAATGGAATTGCTTTTTTAGTTTCTTCTTTAAACTTTTCTCCTAAAACTTCTGTCATATCAGTTTCAATAAATCCTGGAGCAACTGCATTTACAGTAATACCTCTAGCTCCAATTTCTTTTGCTAAAGATTTAGTCATTCCTATTACTCCTGCCTTTGATGCAGCATAATTTACTTGCCCTGCATTTCCTACTATTCCTACTACTGAAGAAAGATTTATTATTTTTCCAGATTTTTGTTTTACCATAACAGGAGTTATTGTCTTTAAGCAATTAAAAACTCCTTTAAGATTAACATCAATAACAGAATTAAAATCTTCTTCTTTCATTCTTAATATTAAAGTATCTTTAGTTATACCTGCATTATTTACCATTATATCAATTTTTCCAAACTTTTCTTTAGCAGTGTTAACTAAATTTTCAACATCTGAAATATTGCTTATATCACCTTTAACTCTTAAAACCTCAACTCCAAGAGCTTTTATTTCATTTTCAGTTTCAATGGCCTTTTCTTCACTACTTCTATAATTTAAAACTATGTTAGCACCTAATGAAGCAAGCTTTAAAGCTATTGCTCTTCCAATACCTTTAGCTGCTCCTGTGACTATAGCACACTTACCTTTTAACATAAAAACCTCCTAATTATTTTCACTTAACTTATCAACTGTAGCCTTTAATGAAGCTAAGTCTTCTACATTTAATAAAGTTTTGCTTCTATCAATTTTTCTTACAAATCCTCTTAAAGTTTTTCCAGGACCTACTTCAACAAATGTATCTACTCCTTTATCTATCATATCTCTTATAGATTTCTCAAAATATACAGATGATCTTATATGATTCTTTAATAACATTCTTATATCATCATTTTCATCATATGGAAGACCTTTTACATTTGAATAAACAGTTTTATTTAATGGATTTATCTCCACTTTTTTAATTGTTTCATAGAAATCATTACTTGCACCTTCAAGAAGTGAACTATGGAAAGGTCCACTTACATTTAGTGGAACTCCTCTTCCACCAAGTTCTGTTGCAATTTCTATTGCTTTTTCTATTGCTTTATTTTCTCCTGCTATAACAACTTGTCCTGGGCAGTTATAATTAGCTCCTTCACAAACTCCATATTCACTAGCTCTCTTTAAAAGCTCATTAAACTTTTCATCGTCAAGTCTCATTATCGCTGCCATTTTTCCAAGCCCTTTTGGAAGAGCAGAGCCCATTATTCTTCCTCTTTCTTTTATAAGTAAAAGCCCTTCTTCAAAAGATAATGCTCCTCCATAAATAAGACTTCCATATTCACCAAGAGAAAGTCCTGCTGTATAATCAGCATTTATACCATTAATTTCTAATGCTTTTAAAGCAGCTAAAGAAGCTAATAAAATAGCAGGTTGTGAATTTTCTGTTGCCATTAATTCATCTTCAAGACCATTAAATAATAATTCTTTTATAGGCATATTTAAGATTTTTTCGCCTTCATCTATAATCTTTTTACATTCATCAATATTTTCATACAATTCTTTTGCCATGCCAACATATTGTGCTCCCTGACCTGGAAATAAAAATGCTATTTTATTGCTATTCATTGTATCCTCCTAGTTTCTTAAATAGGCTATCTGCTTCACTTACTAATTCATCTATAATTTCTTTACATGTTTGTTCCTTATTAACAATACCTGCTATTTGTCCTGCCATAACAGAACCAAAGTCTACATCTCCATCTTTTACAGCTTTTCTTAAAGCTCCTTCTCCAAGCTTTTCTATTTCTTCTATTGGAGCTCCTTCTTTTTCAAGTCTATTAAATTCTCTTGCTAATTTATTTTTAAGAACTCTTACAGGATGACCTGTACTTCTTCCTGTTACTTCTGTATCTATATCTTTTGCTTTTAAAACTTTATCTTTATAATTTTGATGAACTGTACATTCTTTAGCAACTAAGAATCTTGTTCCCATTTGAACTCCTTCAGCTCCTAAAGCAAATCCTGCTACAATTCCACGTCCATCTCCAATTCCTCCAGCTGCTAAAACTGGAATGTCTATTGCATCTACAACTTGTGGTACAAGAGCCATAGTAGTTAATTGACCTACATGCCCTCCTGATTCAGTTCCTTCTGCAACAATAGCATCTGCTCCCATTTTTTCCATTCTTCTTGCAAGAGCTACAGATGCAACTACTGGAATAACCTTAACTCCATGTTCCTTCCACATTTCCATATACTTTCCTGGGCTTCCTGCTCCTGTTGTAACAACTTTTACATCTTCTTCACAAACTAATTTTGCGACCTCGTCTGCATGTGGTGACATTAACATTATGTTAACTCCAAAAGGCTTATCAGTTAACTTTTTAGCCTTTCTTATTTCATCTCTTATCCATTCAATTGGTGCAGTTCCTGTTATTATACCAAGTCCGCCTGCTTCGCTAACTGCTGCTGCTAAAGATGCATCTGCTATCCAAGCCATTCCCCCTTGAATTATAGGATACTCTATACCTAATAGCTCACAAATTCTATTATTCTTCATCACTTTGCCTCCTAATACTCATAAAAAATATAAAGTGAAATCGGGTATCTTTAATTAACTTTCGAGACCCGATTAAAGCTTTTAATATATTCTTCTACTTAGTAGCTTCTGTTACATAATCTACAGCATCTTTAACTGTTTTTATCTTTTCTGCATTTTCAAGTTGTATTCCATATTTATCTTCAATTTCAATGACAACTTGGAATAAGTCTAAAGAATCTGCCCCTAATTCCTCAAATGTTGTTTCAAGTGTAACTTTTTCTGGTTCAACCTCTAATTGTTCACAAATAACATCTCTAATTTCTTCAAATATCATTTTAATATCCTCCCAAATTTTTTTAATAGTTCATTATATATTCTAATACTTTGTATGCTTTATTCATAGGTGATTTATATTTCTATTAAAACTGCTCCATAAGTAAGTCCACCACCAAAGCCTACTAAAATAATCTTATGGCCTTTCTTTAATAAATTTTTCTCATACATTTCATTTAATGCAAGAGGAATTGATGCAGAAGATGTATTGCCATACCTTTCTAAATTAGTGTAAAACTTAGAACTATCTACTTTTAACTTTCTTACTGCATAATCAATAATTCTTAAATTTGCTTGATGAGGTACTATATAATCAATATCATCAATTGTCAAAGAACTTTTTTCTAATATCTTTTTTATACTCTCTACAATTACCTTAGTAGCAAATTTAAACACTTCTCCTCCATTCATATATATTTTTTGATAATTTGTATCATTATTTTTATCTTTAATGAATGGATTTATAACTGGCATTGCCTCAACTACAAGACAGTCTCCTTTTTTTCCAAGGGATTTGGAATAAAATTCCCTTATTCCACCATTTCCTTCTCCCTTAGAAAGAACAACTGCACCTCCTCCATCTCCAAATAATACACAGGTACTTCTATCTTCCCAGTTCATTATTTTAGATAAGGTTTCAACTCCAATAACTAATGCATTTTTAAAGTTCTCTGTAACCTTCATCATGGAACAAGCAGCTTGAAGACCAAAAATAAATCCTGAACATGCAGCGCTAACATCAAAAGCCATTGCATTTTCAGCTTGAATTTCCTTTTGTACTAAACAAGCAACTGATGGAGTAAATTTATCTGGAGTTACAGTTGCAACTATGATTAAATCTATATCTTCTCCTGTTAAATTTGCTCTTTCTAAAGCCTTAATTGCAGCCTTTACTGCTATGCTTGAAGTATCTTCTCCTTCTGAAATTCTTCTTTCCTTTATTCCTGTTCTTTCTACAATCCACTCATCATTTGTTTCAACTATTTTACTTAAATCATCGTTAGATACAATACGGCTTGGAGCATAAGCACCAAATGCCTTAATACTAACTTCCTCCATAATTTTCTCCTTACTCTTCTACAATTCATATTTTTCTTTAAAAAATAAATTAACTCCTTCTAGAGCAGAAATTAATATATTCTCTTGTTCATCAGTTAAACCTTTTATAGTTTCATTAATCATATCATTATGAAACTTTTCATGTAATCTATAGGCAAGTTTTCCTCTCTTTGTAGTACATATTAAAACAACTCTTCTATCTTCCTCAATGCGTCTTCTTTCAAGATAGCCTTTTTTTATAAGCTTATTAACTGCTGTTGTTAAAGTGCCTACTGTTATTTTTAAATCCTGAGCGACCTCTGACATTGTCCTTGGTTTATACATACCAACAGCCTCAATCGTATGAATTTCAGTAACTGATAAATCTGATAGCGGTCCACTTTTTAATGTTTTTTCTTCTATTTGAAGTATATCATTAAAAAGTGTTACAAAAAGTTCATTAAGCACTTTATTTTTTTCTTTCATTTAAAAGTCCTCCGCTATTTTCTTATTATGTTTATTTAAGATATTATTTATATCAAATATTTTGACAATCAAAGTATATTATATTGTTTAAAATTTGTCAATATAATAAAAACACAAAAGTTAATTTTTGTATTTTGTAACAAAATAAGGACTTAGTGAATTAAATTCCTTTGAACTTTTTTTATATTAATATTGTGCTAATATCTCTCCATAATAAAATATATGTTTAGTTTCTCCTTCTCCATAAAAACTATTTTTCATATCTTCTGGCATATTATCTAAGTTCATTTCTTGCTTAAATACAACCTTACATTCATAATATTTACTACATCCATATACTGTAGGAGTTTTTATTTCTTTAGAAGAAATATATTTAAGCCCTGCTTCTTTTTCTTTATCAGTATCTCTTCCTGATTTTGTTCCACATATTTTTAATGCTTCTTTCATAGCACCATCAAAAGGGATACTTACAGTATAAGTTTTTCCTACTTTTAAAAATTCATTAGAGTATCTTGACTCACGAACCATGATAACAAACATAGGTTTTCTCCACATAAAACCTACTGTTCCCCAACTTATTGTCATTGTATTTGCTTTTTCTTCATCTCCAACTGTTAAGAAAGCTCCCTTTGTATAAAAATTATCAAATGTTTCTTCTAAGTTATTTGTAAAATTGTCTTTCATTTAATTTTCCTCCATTTTAAAAGTTTCTATATATACTTTATCAAATTTCATCCCAAATTTCACTAAGTTCCTTATCTTTTTTAGAATAATCTATAAAAAAATCATCTAATTGAATACTTCTTCTAATATCTTTAATTGCATTTTCTATTTCATTATTTTTTAAGAAATGACATCCTCTATTATAATAAAGAAAGGCCTCTCCAGGATTATTTTCAATTCCTAAAGATAAAATTCTTATTGTTTCATTTATGTCTTCATTCTCATAAAGAAGTGCTAAATTTAAATAGCTATATGGATATGTATCATTACTTTCTATAGATTTTTTATAATATTTTTTTGCCTCTTCCTTTCTTCCAAGCTTATTTAAAACAACTCCAATATTAAATAACACCTTAAATTGATTTTTATCTATTTCTAAGGCCTTTTTCAAATATAAAAGTGCCTCTTCATCTCTAGATAACTCTTCTAAAATGCATCCTATATTAGCATATGCCCATAAATCTTTAGGATTTATCTCAATTACTTTTTTATAATTTTCAATAGCTTCCTCTTTAAAACCATCTTCATCTAAGATATTTGCTAAGAAAAAATAAGCCTTATCATAGCTTGGATTAATTTCTATTGCTTTTTTGTAATATTGCATAGCCCTTTTATAGTCTTCTTCCTCATCATACACAACAGCTAAACCATAATATGCATTTTCAAAATTAGAATCGATTTCTATTGCTTCTTTATATTTCTTTTTTGCCATTTCTCTAAATCCAAGTTCATCATAAAGAAGAGCTATGTCTAAAATAAGGTCTTTATCTCTTTTCCCAACAGAAAGATTATTTGCTTTTTTATAAAATTTTAGTGCTTTATTTAACTTTTTTTCTTTTCTAAAGCCTCTTGCCATTTTTATATAATTATCAAAAAGATAATTATTATCATTACTTTTTATTTTTATCACCTCTTATAGGAAAGTAATTTTTTTCTATAAAAAAACTCTCTTTATGATAAAATTATATCATAAAGAAAGTATAAAATTTAATATTCTCCTGCTATTTTTTCTGAAATATGGTCTTCATTAAAATTATAATTATCAAAATACTCTCCAGCATTATAAAACGTTGTATCTATATTAATCCACTTTTCTTCATCTTCTAAGTAGGCTTGATTCCATGCATGACTTATATATTCACTTCCATTAAAGGCATCTCCTACAATAATTCTGCTTTTTAAGCCTATGTCCTTTGCCATAGCAGTAAAAAGACATGCAAAATCAAAACATATTCCTTTTTTCTCATTAAATGTTGTAATAGCTCCACTTTCACATATATTATTTAATTCCATAACTTCTTCAGCCTTATTATCATCATAAATAATATTAGTACCTATCCATTTATATAAAGCATATGCCTTTTCCCTATCAGAGTTAAAATTTTTAGTTAAATTTTTAGAAGTTTTTTTAATGTTATCATTTGATTTTACTCCTTCATCAACAGTTATTCCATTATAGTAAATTATTTTATTATCAGAAATATTTTCTATTACACCATTTGTAACAACTGATATTTGATTATTATCTACTAAGTTTTCAAGATTTTTATAAATATTAAAATTCTTTAAGCTTTGTATTTGTTTATTACTTTCTACTGAGCCATTATATATAACAACAGAAAGAACAACTAAAACTATAAATATTAATCCTCTTATAACTCCAAAACTAGTTGCTAAAACTATAAAAAAAGGATTCTTTTTATCTAAATCTTTAAATTGTGATTGAATTACTAAAAAATTTATAATCTTAGAAGCATAAAATAAAATTATCTTTAATAAAATAAAAGAGATTAATAAAAGAATAATATGAATAATTCCATTATCCCTTATTGTATTTTTAAAAATATTAGCAAGAATTTTAGTTATAAAATTATCTATCACTTGAAAATTCCATAAAAATATTAATATTGCAAATATTGTGGAAATACCTGAAATAACTGGTTCAGTAATATGATATATATCTTTACTTTTATAAATTTTTATTAGAGAATATATAACAAAAAAAATAACTACTGCCCCACAAAGTAACTGAAAATTATGCATAATGGAATCCTCTCCTTTACATAACTGATTTTAAAATTTCATTTACAGCATCCTTTGCTACTTCATAATTATATCCACGACTTATTAAAAATCTAATTATTTTTTCTTTTAATTTATATTTATCACTTTCTCTTTTTATAAGAATATTATATTTTTTTAATGCAAGTATATTAGCGTTTTCTTTTTCCTTTTCCATATCTAACTTTGAAAGTTCCTCTTCTATTATTTCATCAGACACTCCTTTATTTTTTAAAGCATATTTTATTTTTTGTTTTCCTTGAGTTTTTGTTCTATCATTAATAAAAGCTTTAGTGTAGCTTTCATCATTTATGAAATTATACTCTTCTAAAAACTTTAAGGTTTCATTTACCTCTTCTAAAGCATATCCTTTTTCTAGGAGTCTTTTTATCATCTCTTTTTTTGTTTTATAGCTTCTTTCTATAATTTTTAATGCTGTTTCTTTGCAGTTTATTAAGTTTTCTTCATAAGCTATTTTTTTAAGTTTTTCTTCATCTACCATCATTCCAACTTTAAGGTTTTCTTTATATATAAGCTCATTACTTACACCAAAGGCAAATACATTATCAATATATATATTGCATCTATTTTTGTTTTTCTTTTGAACTGAAATTTCTGTTATGCTACCCATTTTTCACCTTTACTTTGCTCTTAAAATGTGTATTGTAGGATTTTTTAATACTAATTTAGATACATTATAAATTCTATCCACATTTAAAGTATTTAAACCCTCCATATCATTAATAAATTCAAAAATATCATCATCTGCTAATTCTTGATGAAGTATATAATTACATAAGTCAGAGCTATCTTCTAATGTTGATATTACTGCTGTCTTATGCACCTTTTTCATTAACTCTAAATCTCTTTTCCCAATTTTTATTTTTTGAGTTATAACCTTATTTATTATTTCATCTATTGCATTTAAAGCTTTTTCTATGTCTTCATCTGCTACAGAAGTATAAATATATAAGCTTTTTATATTTTTTGTAACATCTAAATGAGTATAAATATCATAAGCAAGTCCTCTTTTTTCTCTTATTTCTCTAAACAAAAGTGAATTTGAGCTTTCTCCAAGTCTATGATTTAATATTCTAAGAGGTAATTCGTCTTCTTTACTTAAGTGATAAAATGTATATAAATAAATTATTGTGCTTTGTTCTATATTATCTTTATAGCTTGTTACTACCTTTGAAATATTATCTTCCTTAATAATTAGAGGCTTATCTACCTTATCTCCCGTCCAATTTGAAAAATTATCTTTAATCATTTTTAATGCATCCTCATGCTCCATTGAAGATACTAAAGTTATTAAAGCATTTTTAGGAGTATAGTATTTTTTATAAAACCTATAAATATCTTCTCTTGTAAACTTTTTAACATTTTCTTCCGTCCCTGTCACATCATATTTTAAAGAACTTTTATCAAAGGCTATCTCATTTACTTTTTTAAATGTTAAATCTTCTATATCATCTTTGCTTGTTCTTATTTCTGCAAGAACTACTCCTCTTTCCTTTTCTATTTCCTCCTCTAAAAAATTTGAATTTATTGCCATATCTGCTATAAGGTTTGTAGCATTTTCTATTTCTTCACTTAGGCAACTTATTGTATATACTGTAGATTCATAATCTGTATAGGCATTATATTCTCCACCTAAATTTTCAAGTTCTTCATTAAGTTTCTCATTTTTTCTTGTTTCTGTTCCTTTAAAAAGCATATGCTCTACAAAATGACTTAATCCCTTTTCTTCTAAGCTTTCATACATAGCTCCAACTTTAATTCCTAAATTTATAGAAGATATTTGAGTGTCTTTTTTTATTGTTAATATTTCTAATCCATTTTCTAAAAAGTGCTTTTTTATATCAAAATTTAATTTAAACATCAATTTCTCCTTTTTCTTAACTGTATATTTAAATATAACTTTTTTTAATATTACTTTCAAGTTAGATTTTTAAATTCACTTTTATATAATTTAAATATCATATATAATATATTTATTAACTTAAATAGAAATTTATTTCCTATTTCACATAATATTTATACCAAAGGAGATGTTTAATTATGAATAAATCAATTTTAATAGTAGAAGATGAAACTAGAATACGTTTTTTACTTAGAGATTATTTTGCAAGAGAAAAAAATTTTACTATATATGAAGCTGAAAATGGATTAGAAGCATTAAATATATTTAAAGAAAAAAAGATAGATTTAATTATTTTAGATATTATGATGCCTGTTATGGATGGATTAACAGCTTTAGAAAAAATAAGAGAAGTTTCTACTGTTCCTGTAATTTTATTAACTGCAAAAGGTCAAGAAGAAGATAAACTTCAAGGATATGATTATGGTGCAGATGACTATATGACTAAGCCTTTTAGCCCAAATGTTTTAGTTGCAAAGGTAAAGGCTCTTTTAAAAAGGACAATAGAAAATGTTGATTCAAGCACTCAAGAATTTAATGGTTTATCAATAAATAAGCTTTCTAGAGAAGTAAAGGTTAATGGTGAAGTTCTTTCACTATCTCCTAAGGAATATGAGCTTTTAGTTTACCTTATAGATAATGAAGGTGTTGCCTTAAGCAGAGATACTATTTTAGATAATGTATGGGGACTAGATTATTATGGGGATATAAGAACTGTAGATACTAATGTAAAGAGACTTAGGGAAAAGCTTTTAGATAAAGCAAATTATATTGTAACTGTTAGGGGAAGTGGCTATAAGTTTGAGGTGAAATAATAATGTTTACAAATTCAAAGAAAAAACCTATAAAACTATCAAGGAAAATATTTTTTATTACTATGCTTCTTCTTCTTGGACTTATGTCTATTACAATATCTTTTCAAATAGCTTTCTTCCAAACATTCTATGAGTCAAAGAAAATTGAAAACTTAATTAGTAGTGTAAATAGATTTAAAGAATTATATGCATATAAATATACTTCTGCAAGAGCTATGCAAGATTTTGAAATAGAAACAAATTCTAAGCTTGCTTTATATTATCCATCAACTGGAGAATACAGAAGCTTAGATTCTGCTCCTTTAAATGATGATGAAGATGATTTTCTATCTAATTCATATTTTAAAAATATAATTAATAATATTGCAAGTGATAAAAACCTTATAAAATCTGTAATTTCTTCTGGAAATACAATAAGCAAGGTTTTTAACAATTCGCATACCACTTCTAAAGGTTATGCTATAATTGCTCCTATGTCCACTAACTCTACAAATGATACCATAGTGATTGCAGTAGCTTCTGTTCAACCAGTAAAAGAGGCAACATCTGTTATAAAGGAATTTTATGTATATATTTTTGTAGGATTCTTTTTAGTTGCTCTTTTATTGTCATCTATGTATTCAGATTTGATTTCTAAACCTCTTGTGAAGCTTAATAAAGTTGCTAAAAAGATGGCTAAAATGGACTTTTCTGAAAAATGTGAGATGAATAGAAATGATGAGGTTGGAAACCTTGCTGAAACCTTAAACTTTTTATCAGAAAATTTAGATGGTGCTTTAAAGGACTTAAAAAGGAAAAATCAACAGCTTGAAAAAGATATTGAAAAAGAAAGAAATCTTGAACTTATGAGAAAAGAATTTACTGCTGATGTAAGCCATGAATTAAAAACTCCAATTGGAATTATAGAAGGATATGCAGAGGGACTTAGAGATGGTATAGTTAAGGGCGAGGAGGCTAGAGTTTATTTAGATACAATTATTGATGAGTCTAAAAAAATGAGCGTGCTTGTCTCTAATATGCTAGAACTTTCAAGGTTAGAATCTGGTGCATTAAAGCCAAAATTTGAAGTATTTAATGTAAATAGATTAATTAAAAACCTAGTTCGTAAACATACTTTAGATGCTCAAGAAAGAGAATTAACCTTAGAATTTATTGAAAATACAGAGTACTCATATATTCATGCAGATACTTTTCAAATGGAACAAATTTTAACAAATCTTATTACAAATGCTTTAAAATATACTCCTCCAAAGGAAAAGATTATAATTGAGATACATGAAGAGGATGATAAATATAGGCTTTCTGTTGTTAATACAGGAACTCATATAGATGACAGTCAAATTGATAAGCTATTTGATAAATTTTATAAGGTTGATAAATCACGTCAAAGAAAAAATAACTCTACAGGTCTTGGACTTTCAATAGTAAAAAATCTACTTCAACTTCATGGATTTGAGTATTCTTTTAAAAATATAGAAAACGGAGTTGAATTTGCAATTTATATGCCTATAGTTTCTCTCTAAATTAAGCAAATTTAAAAAATCCTAGGTTCATTATGTTATTCAGCTGTTCCGCCCTGTTGGCTCCAAGTCACTGCTTCATAAAATAATGAACCTAGGATTTTAATAAACATAATTAAATATTATTACATTTATTTTTCTGTTTGTGCAATAATCTCATCGCTTAACTAAGGAAACTTAAATATAGCCTCCATCTGCTCTTATTATTTGTCCTGTTATATAGGAAGAGTCTTCGCTACATAAAAATACTGCTATCTTTCCTATTTCTTCTGAGGAGCCAAATCTTCCAAATGGTATTTCTTCTTCTAAATTTTTTCTATCTTCTTTGCTTAAAAATGAATTCATTGAAGTGTCTATTACTCCTGGTGCAATTGCATTAACTCTTATATTTGAAGGTGCCATCTCCTTTGCTAAGGCTTTTGTAAAAAGGTTTATTCCTCCTTTTGATGTAGAATATAATACTTCACAAGATGCTCCAACCTCTCCCCACATTGAAGATATATTAAGTATAACACCTTTTCTATTAATCATATGAGGTATTGCCATTTTTGATAAATATAATGGTCCTAAAAGGTTTGTATTTAAAATTCCTTCAATTTCTTCCTTAGAAGAATCCATAAACAATCCTATTGTGCTTTTAGCTGCATTATTAACTAAAAGATCTATTTTTCCAAAGGACTTTAAAGTAAAATCTATAATTTTTTTTGCTCCCTCAAAAGAAGATACATCTTCTTTTATTTTGTATGCCACAATACCTATATTTTCAAGAATCTTTAAAGTTTCTTCTGCTCCCATATCATCTTTTGAATAGTTTATTACAATGTTTGCTCCTTCCTTTGCAAATTCTACTGCAATTGCTCTTCCAATTCCTCTTGAAGCTCCTGTAATAAGAGCTGTTTTTCCTAATAATTTTCCCATAATATTCTTTCCTTTATCTTAGATTTTCTATCATAAATCTTAATACATTTTTATAAAATATTTTTTCAATTTCACTTTCTTTAAATCCTTCTTTATGAAGATAAAAAGCTAACTTATCCATTTCAGAAGAGTTTTTAATTTCTACCTTATTTTCTATTCCATCAAAATCACTTCCAAGGGCTAAAACATCTATTCCACCTACATTTTTTATATGCTTTATATGGTTTGTAATTTCTTGAAGAGAAGAAACTCTTTCTTTTCCTAAAAAATCAGCACAAAAGTTTAGCCCCATTACTCCTCCCTTATTTGCCAAAGCTTTAATCATATCGTCTGTTAAATTTCTTGGATGAGAAGTTACTTCTCTAGAATTAGAATGAGTTGCTATAAAAGGCTTTTTACATATATTAATTAAGTCCCAAAAGCCACCATCAGACAAATGAGAACAATCAGGAATAATGCCTAAATTCTCCATTTCAAGAACCATATCTTTTCCAAGAGGAGTTAAGCCTTTATCTTTATAAATATAATTATAATTAGGATATCCTAAAGAATTTTTATAATTCCAAGTAAGGGTAATAAATCTTATCCCCATATCATAAACTCTTTTTAAATTTTTAATATCCCCTTTTAAAACTTCTCCTTCTTCTATAGATAAAAAAGCTCCTATCTTCCCTTTTTCTTCACAACTTTTTAACTCATTAATATTTCTTACAATTTCTATTTCACTTTTATTTTTCTCTATTTCATCTATAAAAGTATTATACATACTTTTAAATTCACTCTCTAAATTACTTACTTCTCCTGCATCTATAAAAAAAGCAAATACTTGAGCAAGTGCTCCTCCCTTTTTTAATTTATCTATATCCACAGAAAAACTACTTTTCTTTAAACTTTCTTTTTCATAAAAAATTCTACTTGCTGTATCACAATGTAAATCAATAAAGCTCATACCTAAAAAAATCCCCTTTTCTCATAACTTACTTTAAATATTCATCTAACTTTTCAGGACCACCTAAAAAAGTCCTTCTTATATATAAAACATTATCTTCTTTAGGCTCTATTGACCACTTTACCAATGAAATAAGACCTAAATTTATTTCAATTGTACTTATGGAATAAGGAAGTACACAACAGCCATCATTAAAATAGCTTCCTTCATTAGCCTTTGGAAATCTGCTTTTATGAGTATGACCACATATTATTAAAAGGTTATTTTTTAAAGACCACTCTTCTAACCTTTTATCAACCTTTCCACCCTTTTTATAGTTGTTAGCAGGACTTGTAGGAGCTTTAAATCCAGTTCCTTCTAAATATTTCCATATGTGTCTTACTAAAAATTTACTTAAAAAAGAAAATTCATAATTCATAAAATCAAGCTGATGACCATGAAATATAAAAATATTCTTATATAATGGAAGATATTTTAAAATTAAGCTTTCTTTATAAATTATGTTGTCTAAAAGATATATGAAATCTTTTCCAAAATCTTCATCAATTTTAAGTAGCTTTTTTTTCTGCTTTAATAAAAATTCCTTTGAAGCTTTCTTAGAATCATGATTTCCATACAAAAGATGAAGCCTTTTCTTGTTATTAAATTTATTAAGTACTTTAAAAATATCTTTATGATTATAGGCTATATCTATAAAGGATTTATTTTTCCAAAGCTCATCTCCATCTCCTGCTTCAATTAAAGTATAGCCTTCTTTATAGTAATAATTTAGTGCTGATAAGTAAATATTTTTATTTCCTATTAATGAATCACTATAGCTCCCATCCCCTCTGTGAATATCACTTAGTATAACTATTTTGTCTTCCCTACAAAATGGAAGTATAGAAGAATTTTTATATAAGCTTAATAATTTTTTATAACTCATAAAATCACTTTAAAACATTATTTTATATGTTATTCAAAAAAATCTTAATTGTTAATTTACTTAAAAGCTTTTATTTTATTCAATTCTAAATATTTTTCCCTTGGGAGCAAAAGGAAGATTTTTTCCTTTTGGAATTAAAAATGCATGTTTTCTACTTATTGTAACCTTATCACATTCTCCATCTGTTATTATTAAAATAGGTCCATCTTTAGGAAAATCTTCAGCTTTTTCAAGTAAATTAATGCCTGGCTGAAGTATGGTTCCTCCACGCCCTCTAACCTTTACCCTATCTGATAACTGTTCAGGGCTTAAATATCCTTCATCATATGCTACTGCATCACAAAATACAACCCTTACATAAGGCACATCTCTTGATATTGAATAGCTACTTATGGCTCCTAAAGCCTTAGCAAGAAGGTTTCTATCCATAGAGCCTGAAGTATCTAAAACTACTCCAAAGGTTCTACCATATTCAGTTTCATAAATATAGCTTGGTCTAGGTATATTTGGTGTTGAAGATTGTCTTCTGCTTGGTCTACTATAGGTTCTTCTTTTTTCTATAGGGCTTAAAAAGTTATCAAACCATTTTGCAAGCTCCACATCCCAAGGAATAGCTGGTACTGATAAAGCTCTTATTTCTTCAATTAATCCTTTAGGAATAAATCCTCTTCCACTATCTCTATGATATTCTAGCCCTTGCTGAAGAGCTCTTCTATAAAAATCTTCTAAATTTTCTTCTATTCTTTCATTTGAATTAGAACTTTTTATTATATCCCCTAAAGCTTTTCCTCTAAGGGTAATAAGCTTTCTATAAGTTCTCATATCTGTTACTATTTTATCATATATACTTTCTGCTGATAAGCCTTTAAGGCTTTCATCATATAAAAGTCCAAGTGCTGGAATTTCTCCAACTCCCATTTCAATAAGCCAACCATTTATTACAAAATCACAGGCTACATTCCATAAAAATGCATCTCTTCCACAACATCTTTCATAATGCATAAGTCCAGCATGTAATAATTCATGGGCTATTACAAATTTACACTCCTCCTCAGAAAGATTTGTAGAAGAGTTAATATAAATTTCCTTTAAAGTAACATCAATTGCTGCAATAGAAATTTCTTCTCTTTGGCATATTAGTGGGTCTTCTATTAATTTAAAGCTTGATGCTAATGCTCCAAGTAAAGGATAGCTTGATACAAACCATTCTAATGCTCTTTGAGCCTTTGTTTTAATAAAATCTCCACATAAATCTGAAGTATATCCTCCTGCTACATTTATAGCACTTGAAACAGCATTAGTTAATCCTTTTGCAAATATATAAGGATACTTTTGCATATTTTTTTCTAACCAACTTTTATTATAGCTTGGGATTTTTTCAAGCATCATATCTAAAGAATTTTTATTTCCAACTTGAAAGTTTGTATATTTTTCATTAACTTCATTTTCTAATAGATATTTATATATTTGTTCTTCAGAAGACATAGAAATTTCTCTACTTCTTATTCCACATTCATTAATAGGTGTTCCAAATTTAAGATTTTCTAAAAACTTAGCTATAGCTATATCACAAGCCATATTCCATTTAACAATATCTTTATTTTCTATATCTTTAAAATGCTCTAAAGCAAAATGCAATATACAATGTGCTAAAATATATGCCCATTCTGAAGGGGTAGCTCTTACTTTTGAATTTACATAAATGCAACATAAATTTGAACATACAGCATAGCCTTCTTTTGGATAAGGACTATTTTCATCTCTATAAATAGAAATTCCATCACAATACCTTAAAAATCCTTCAAATATAGGATGATTTAAAAGCATATTATACCCTGATTCATAATTTTTTAATGCAATATTATCTTCTATTTTTTTACCCATTTTTCTTCTCCACAAGCCTTGGAAGGTCTCTTACTATTTCTATCATAAACCAATTTGGAAGACTATTTTCATCTACATTTCCAACAACCATCTGGGCAATTTCAAGACTAATTAAAGATAAATCCTTAATTAATGCTTTTACTCTATGAGCAAAATATTGACTGTTTTCATTTAGTTTCTTTTTATCTAAAGGAAGCTCTTTTATAATTTGAGCCCTAAAAGATTGTGCTAAAAAGTATAAAACATCTCTATCTTCTGGTTTATTTGGCCAAGGTTCTTCTCCAGAAATAATTGAAGATAACTTATATCTATTTTTTACCTGCTTTATAAAAGCAATAAACTGCCCTGCATGATTAGGAGATAAGGTTCCATAGGCTAATATCTTTAATGCTTCTTCTTTTAAATCATTTTTATATTCATTCATAGCATCACTTAACATATGCCATGAACGTGGTGTTGAAAAAGCTTCTTCTGTTTTAGGTGGTGGAGAAAATAAATGGTCTGGTCGAAGAGTAATATATTCAATAATATAAGGGTGAATATTATTTTCAGAAGCCCAAGAAAGCCACTGCTTTGTGGAAACCTTTAACTCTACATGAAACATTCTATTTATAAGTGCTGAAGACATAGGTTTAACTATTGCACTATCTTGTGCTCTATTTCCTGCTCCAATTATTATTGACCCTTCTGGAAGATAATATTCTCCCACTCTTTTTTCATGAATTAAACTATAAAATGCTTTTTGAACCTCTTGAGAACAAGCATTTAATTCATCTAAAAATAAACAATAAGGCTCTTTTCTTGCAATTATTTTAGGAGGTACAAATACACTATAATCTCCTTTTATTTGTGGAATTCCTATAATATCCTCTGGTGCAAGCTGACTTCCTAAAAGTGATACACACTCAAGACCTACAGATTCTGCAAATGCATTTACAAGAGCTGATTTTCCTATTCCAGGTGCTCCCCATATAAATATTGGTCTTACAGGTGCTACATTTAATAAAATATCTAAAAGTTCATTTTGATTTACTGTTATTGGTAAGTTCATAATTCTCCTTTTTAAAAAAGCTCCCACTAAAAAATGGGAGCCTATAAATTATTCATATAATGGGTATTTATCACATAAAGCTTTTACTTTTGCCTTAAGTTTTTCTAAAGCTTCTTCATTTTCTCTATTTTTTATTGCTTCATCTATTATTTCAGCAATAACTACCATATCTTCTTCTTTAAAGCCTCTTGTAGTTACAGCAGCAGTACCTATTCTTACTCCTGAAGTTACAAATGGACTTCTTGTTTCATTTGGAACTGTATTTTTATTTAATGTAATTCCAACTCTATCTAATAAGTTTTCAGTTTCCTTTCCTGTAACTTCTTTATTATGTAAATCAACTAAGAATACATGGTTGTCTGTTCCTCCAGAAACTATCTTAAAGTCTCTCTTAACTAACTCTTCTGCTAATCTCTTACAGTTTTTAACCACTTGAGCTCCATATTCTTTAAAGCTTGGGTCTAATGCTTCTTTAAAGCATACAGCCTTAGCAGCTATTATGTGCATTAATGGACCACCTTGCATTCCTGGGAATATGTTTTTATCTATAAGCTTTGCATATTTTTCTTTGCAAAGTATAAGTCCTCCTCTTGGTCCTCTTAATGTCTTATGAGTAGTTGAAGTTACAAAATCACAATAAGGTACTGGTGATGGATGAACTCCAGCTGCTACAAGTCCTGCTATGTGAGCCATATCAACCATTAAAAGTGCTCCTACTTCATCTGCAATTTCTCTTAATTTTGGGAAATCAATAATTCTTGAATATGCACTAGCACCTGCTACAATTAGCTTTGGTTTATTTTCTAAAGCTATTTTTCTTACATTATCATAATCTATCACTTCTGTTTCTTTATCAACTCCATAAGAAATGAAGTTAAATAATCTTCCAGAGAAGTTAACTGGTGAACCATGAGTTAAGTGTCCTCCATGGCTTAAATCCATTCCTAAAACAGTATCTCCTGGTTCAAGAACTGAAAAATAAACTGCCATGTTAGCTTGAGAACCTGAATGAGGTTGTACATTTGCATGTTCTGCTCCAAAAAGTTCTTTAGCTCTATCTATTGCTATTTGCTCAATTTCATCTACAACATGACAACCACCATAATATCTCTTTCCTGGATATCCTTCAGCATATTTATTTGTTAGATAAGAACCCATAGCTTCCATAACAGCTTTACTTACTATATTTTCAGAAGCAATAAGTTCTATTCCATCTTGTTGTCTTTTTAATTCCTTTTCTATAAGATCATAAATTTCTTTATCATCTCTTTTTACATTATCAAAGTTCATTATTTATCACCTCTTATTTAATAATTTATTCTAATTATAAAGTTTCTTAAATAATTTATCAACTTATTTTCTATTGTATTTTAGCAATAATTCCATAATTTTTAATGTTATCAGAAAATTATAGTTAAAAATTACTTCTCAAGCTAATAATAAAGTTTAATAATAATATATTCATTCTGTCTTCTTTATTAATAATTTTATGATATAATGACTAATAGAATTTTGTAAGGAGTGGTACCTATGGATGTAAATAAACTTCTTCAAGTTTCAGCCTTTGCAGGTCAAATACTTCTTGAAAGTGGTGCTGAAACCTATAGAGTTGAAGAAACAATAGATAAAATATGCCTAGCTTTTGGAGTTAAACAGACAGATAGTTTTGCAACTCCTACTGGTATTTTTGTATCTATTACCTATAAAGAACAAATTTATTCAACTGTAAAAAGAATTACAAATAGAGGAGTTGATTTAAATAAAGTTGATAAAATAAATGATTTATCTAGAAGACTTCAAAAAAAACCTATGTATTTAGATGAGCTTTACAATACTTTATTAAAAATTAACAGAGGAGATAATTATAAAACCTTTTATAGCTACATATCCTCCGCTCTTGTAGCTGGAGCTTTTTCAGCACTTTATGGGGGGGATTTTAATGATTTTATTGCTTCTTTTATCATAGGCTTTGGAATAAATTATATTTTATTAAAATCAAAAAAGCTTCTTTTAAATTCATTTTTCACAAATTGTGTTGGAGGAGGATTTACTGCTTTACTAGCTTTAATTTTTAAATCTTTAGGTTTAGTACATAATTTAGATAAGACAATTATAGGTGCTATAATGCTTCTTGTTCCTGGGATTGCCATAACAAATGCTATAAGAGACATTATTGCTGGAGATTATTTAGCAGGCATTACAAGAGGCTCTGAGGCATTTTTAATAGCTGTTTCTATAGCTGTTGGAACTGGTGTAGTTATAAGCTTTTGGATTAATGTTTTGGGAGGTACAATTTAATGAATTTAATTCGTGAGAGCATTTTTTCAATTGTTGGATGCTTTGGGTTTGGAATGTTATTTAATATTAAGGGTAAAAAGCTTTTATTTGCTTCTTTAGGAGGAGGATTAAGCTGGTTTGTATATTCTTTATGTTTAAATAATAATATTTCTGAAATAAGTTCATTACTTATTTCATCAATAATATTTAGTATATACTCTGAAATTATGGCAAGAATTTTAAAGACTCCAGTAACATCACTTATAATATGTGCTCTTCTTCCATTAGTTCCTGGAGCTGGTATGTATTATACAATGTATGATGTAGTTACAGGAAATATTTCCTCCTCTATTTCTACTGGATTAAATACTATTGCAAGTGCTGGAACTCTTGCACTTGGAGTTATCTTAGTAACTACTATAACTAGAATAATTACAAAAAAAAGACTTCAGCAATAATAACGCTGAAGCTTTTTTAATTTATTTAATCCACACTTTTATTATTTTTAATGTGCTTATGGTTTTTAATATGCTTACTGCAATAAGCATGCTTTCCATCACATTCTCCACAATATCTAAAATCCATATCAGGGTCATCAATATCTGTAATTCCACATACTGTACATTTGTGAGTATATGGCTTTTTATTAGCATTCATTTTCTTTTTATAATCTTTCATTCTTATAACATTATTTTTTCTTGCTTTACTTTCTTTTACTGTTGATGGTCCAAAGAAAATCAAATAATTTATTACTGGTACAAATGTTAAAATCACTCCTAAGAATGAACCATGTAGTAAAAATTCTACTGCTTGAAGTATTATTATAGCCCAGTTTATATAAAGCATTATCTTTGCCTTTATTGGAAGTATAAAGAACAATAAAAATGTAGCATCTGGGCAAAGAGTTGCATAGGCTAAATATAAGGAAATACTAAATCCTGGTATTGAAAGGACATTAGTCATAACTATATCTGGAATTCCAGTAAGCATACAAGCTATTATTGTTAAAAAATATCCTATAAAAAAATATACATTAAACTTAAAGCTTCCCCAATAGTTTTCAAGAGCCATTCCTATTGCATACATAAAATATAAATTTAAAATAACTAAAATGCTATTTCCACCACCTGGAACAAATACAAAGGTTATAAGCCTCCAAATTTCTCCTTTCATTACCCTAGAAGGGTCTAGATATAACATACTTAGTAAATTTGGCATTACTGTAGCACTTAATAAATATACTGCTAAGCTTCCAAATACTATTATTGCCATTAAATTAGGTATATAGTATTTTCCATATTTTCTTTCCAATTTATACAACCACTTCACTAAAACACATCTCCTTTTTTAATAAAAATTTATTGTTTTACTTCGTTTCTATCTAATTTTTTATTATATATAAACATATATAATGCTGCTGTAAATATTACTAAATATCCTATAATGCTATATTTATCTGGAAATACATTAAACATAAATAAACTTATTATTGCTGAGAATATTATATTAGTATAATCAAATATTGAGATTTCTTTAGCTGGTGCATATTTATATGCTAAGGTTATTCCAAATTGTCCTATACTTGCAAATATACCTGCACATAATAATGATAAAAGTTGCCATATGCTCATTGGTGTATAGGTTAAAATCATAAATGGAAATACAATTATTGTTGAAAATAGTGAAAAGTAAAACACTATTGTATCAGGACTTTCCTTGCCACTTAAAGCTCTTACACAAGTATATGCAGCAGCTGCTGAAATTCCTCCTAAAACTCCTATAAGAGCAGGAACAATAGTAAAATCAAAAGAAGGTTTAACAACAAATAGCATTCCTAAAAAAGCTATTATTAAAGCTATCATTTGATTTGGTTTTATCTTTTCTTTTAAAAATAATGCTGAAAATATTATTGCAAAAAATGGGCTTAATTTATTTAACATATTTGCATCTGATAAGATAAGTCTATCTATTGCATAATAATTAAATATAATTCCTAGTGTTCCAAAGGTTGAACGCATAATAAGAACCTTTTGATTTTCTTTTTTTCCAAAAAAACTTCCTTTATGCTTTATTATTAAAGTTAATGCTACAGCTAATGAAACCAAATTTCTAAAAAATGTTTTTTGAAATGAAGGTATTGTGTCTCCTGCAAGCTTAACAAAAGCTGACATCATTGCAAAACCAAAAGCTGATAATATTATAAAAGTTATTCCCTTGGTTCTATTACTCATTTTTTGCCTCTTTACTTAATACTAAATCCTTAACCTTTGTAAAATCTCCATCCATGATAGTATATTTACTTAAAAGTTCTCCTTTAATTTCTGGAGATATATTTGCATGTATGTATAAAGAATCAAGTCCAGCTTCATAAGAGCCTTTAATATCAGCTATTTCATCATTTCCAATCATTATTGATTCTTCCTTTTTTAGATTATATCTATTTAACACTATTTCATAATAGTTCTTATCTGGTTTACAACAACTTTCTTCTGATGATAAAACAATACCATCAAAATAGTCATATATTCCTAAAAGCTTAATTTCATATTCAGTAAATATTTTTTGAGCATTTGATAAAAGATAAATTCTCTTTCCTCTCTTTTTTAATTCTTCAAATAACTCTATTACTCCATCATAAAGCTTTATGTACTTTGTTGAAATTATTCTAAACATCTGTCCTGCATGAATTGCTAAGTTTATATCTGCATCAATGCCTTTATCTTTAAATAATCTTAAAAATACATATTCAACCTTGATTTCTGGACAATCAAATTGAGCATTTTTTTCTTTTTCATCTTCACAAGCTTTTTTATAAGCTTTTTTTAACTCATTTGGTTTATAAATAGCTCCATAATAGCCATAAAATTCAGCCATCTTTTCCCATAAATATGCTTTTTCTTCATTAGTATTTATATCTACTAACGTTCCATACAAATCAAATATATAGTTTTTGTACATTTTTTCCCATCCTTTTCTTAAATATAATTTATAAGAAATATTATAAATTATATTTAAGAAAAGTAAAAGATGAAGATGTAAAATTTAATTTTTTTCATCTTCACCTATAGTTATTCTTATTGATGTTCTTTTATTAAGATTATTTTATTTTTTGTAAAAAAGATTGAAAGAAGGAATAAAAATATAATAAAAAGTATTAAAGCTAATATTATAGGTACTATACTATTTATATTTTCTCCCATTTGAAGCTTTTCTATTGCTAATAAAAACCATCTTATAGGGAGAGCATTTCCCACTTTTTGTAAGCCTTCTCCCATAAATTCGAAATCCCAAAATGCTCCACTAAGCATAAATATTGGTACTGAAATACTTGTTGAAATTAGTGTTAATGTGGATTTATTTTTTATTATTGAAGTAAGCATTATATTAAATACCACTGCAAGTAATGTTACTAAAAGCATAAGAATTAAAAGAATCCACTTATTTTCAAATCCAAAATTATAATCTAATATGTTACATACAACATAGTATTCAATTGAAGATATTGAACTTAATAAAAAGAATATACTTATAACTGCACCAAAGTATGACTTTTCATCTATATTGCCCATAAGTATTCTATCCCTTGTTCCATGTCTTTCGTCTTCTAATAAAAAGCTACAAGTCACTCCAGCTGATACAAATATTAGATATACAATAATTCCAAGAGAAGTATTTATTGAAGTTCTTCTTTCTTTATTATTAATTATTTTATAATCTGGCTTTCCTTCATTAAAGCTTTTTAATATTTCTTTAGGATTTATATTTTCTGATGAAATATTTTTATAAATCTCATTATAAGATTTTACTTCACTATTTATAATAAGCTCCATAATAGCTTGCATTTCACTGTTTGAAATAGCTTTTATGCCTACTGTGCTTCCTTTTCCATTTATGATATTATAAGTAAAATCTTTATCAATTGTTAGTATCATTTCATATTTATGAAATACTAAATCTGTAAGGTAATTGTCATTTTTATTTATGTTTACAATTTCTACTGCATCTATACTTTTTATTTTATCTTCTAAGGCTTCTCCTAAAAAGCTTTCATCATTATTTATAATTCCTACTTTAAAGGTTGAACTTCCTTCATACAAAGCAGCAAATACAAAAATTAAAACTATTGGAAGTATTATAGTTGTAATGATAAAACTTTTTCTTTTAAATAATATTTTACATATATTTTTCATTATCTTAAGCATTATAATTCCTCCTTTCTTCTTCCTAAAAATAAATATGATATTATCATTATTAAAGATAAAATTAGAGGAATTATTAGTGAAATATAATATGCATTAGTTTGAATGTTACAAATCATGCTACTTGTAGCTGTATTTATCCAATATATAGGACTTAAAACAACAAACTTGCTTAATAATGGTATTTGTATAATCATGCTTATTGGTGCGTAGCATCCTCCTAAAATACACATTACTATTATTATTAAATTTAAAATTCCTGAAAGAGTGCCTTCTTTTTTACATAATACTCCTGTTATTACACCTAATGAAGAAACAAATACTCCAAAGGCAATAAATATTGTCAAAAACTTTAATGTGTTTTCTCCCCAATCTACATCTAATACTAATGAAGAATATATATAAACAATAAAAACTTGTAATACTGCAATTAAAAAGCCTAATGCTGCCTTTGAGAATATTATTGCACTTTCTTTTGCTTTTGATAATCTTATTCTATTTATTGTTTTAAGCTCTTTTTCTTTTATTATTGATTCACCTACAGTAGTTGATACATAAAGCATTATTAAAGCAAGCTCTGCAAAGGTATAGTATTCTGAAGAGGTAATATTTTTTACCTTTCCAACAGAATCTTTCTTGATATAATTATCAGTAGAACTTTTTATGATATTTTTTAAAGCTTCAGGATTTAACTTTCCTATTGTGCCATATATTGAAAATTCATTTAATGAAGTTTCAAATATACTTCTTAAAATTTTCCCTCTAGTTCCTTCTCCATTTTTTGGAGAATAATATTGAAAACCATCTTTGTTAACTGCTATAAAAGAATATGCTTCATAATCATCAATTTCTTTTTTTACTTTTTCTAAGGAACTTGTTTCTTTAAAATTTACATTTATCTCATCTTTTAAGGCGTTTATAAAAGATAAAAATCCTTCTTTATATATACTTCCCTCTTCAATAGAATAATATACAATATTATTTTCTGCACTTTTAAATATAGTATCACTCATATTTTCCATTAACCCTTTAAGCCCAAAGCTTAAGGTTGTTATTAATATTACTGGAAATAAAAAGAGCATTATTAAATTACTTTTAGACCTAAAAAATTGTTTTATTTCCTTTTTAAATAATTGAATAAACATAATCTTTCACCTACTCCCTTAGCTTTTTCCCTGTTAGTGCTAAGAATACATTTTCTAATGTAGGCTCTTCACTAAATATATTTTGAATATCTCCATTTTCTTTAGAGATAATTTCAACTATTTTTGAAATCATATTGCTACTTTTTAATGTTGTAACCCTATACTCTCCCTCTGAAAATGTAACTTTTTCTATTCCAGTTATTGAAAGAAGTTTTTTATCTAAATCCTTTATCTCCTTATTTACCCTTAAATGATAAACCCTTTTATCTTCAATTATATTTTTAAGTTCTTCACTTGTTCCTTCTGCAATAATATTTCCCTTATCTATAATTGCTATTTTATCACAAATATCATCTACCTCTTGCATATAATGAGATGTATATATTATTGTTGCCCCTTCATCTCTAAGCTTTAAAACTGAATTTAATATATGATTTCTTGATTGAGGGTCTATCCCAACTGTAGGTTCATCCATAATAATAAGCTTTGGAGAATGAGCTATTGCACAACCAATATTTAACCTTCTTTTCATTCCCCCTGAAAATTCAGAAGCCTTTTTATTCCTAACCTCTGTAAGCCCTACAAACTCTAAACTTTTTTCAGTTCTTTCCTTTAAATCCTTCCCTTTAAAACCATATAATGAACAAAAAAATTTAATATTCTCCTCCGCTGTTAAATCCCAATATAAAGCAAAATCCTGAGGAACTACCCCTATATTTTCCTTCCACTTTTTAATTTTATTTGTTTCCTCTTCATAAATTATCTCTCCAGAAGTCTTTTTTATAAGACCACATATCATACCTATCAAAGTACTCTTTCCCGCTCCATTAGGACCAAGTATTCCAAATATCTCCCCCTTATTTATAGTAAGGCTTATCCCATCTACTGCTACTAAATCCTCATACTCCTTATAAACCTTTCTTACCTCTAACATCTTCATAATTATCCCTCCTATGCCTCAATTATATAAAAAAAACACCCCCATCTTAAGTAATAAATATCACCTTATAACATGACATTTGTAACAAGGTATTCGTAGACGAAATGGTAGGTATTTTTTCTCATAGCAACTTGGAGCCTGTCGACGGAACGACCGAATAACATAAGAAACCTAATATTTTTGAACCAAGCTAAATTAATGCATTATAAATTTCCCTTTAAATAATTCACCGCTATTGCAGTTCTATGCTCCAAATTAGTTTTATCTAATATGTTAGTTATATAATTTCTCACTGTCCCTTCTGATATAAAAAGCTTTTTGCTTATTTCTTTATTGCTTAGTCCTTCGCTTATAGCTTGTATTATTTCTCTTTCCCTATCTGTAAAATCATACTTTTTAAAGCTTGGAACTTCTTCCTTATCATAAATCTTTTCTAACAAATTATCATTTAATACAATTGTTTCATTATGTACAGAAGCTATGGCATTTGCAATTTTTTCAGGAGAACTATTTTTTAAAATATAACCCTTTGTTCCATGAGATATAGCTTCATTTATATATTCCTCTTCATCAAAGGTTGTTAAAATTAAACACTTTGTTTCTGTTTTTTTATTTATTTCCTTTACAGCATCTACTCCATTTAAAATAGGCATTCTTACATCAACTAAAGCAACATCAACCTTATTGTTTAAGCAAAAATCTATAGCTTCTTTACCATTTGAAGCTTCTCCCACTATTTCTATATCCCCTTTTAAAGGCAACAAAATTTTTAAACTCTCTCTTATTAAAGAATCATCATCACATATTAAAACCTTAATCATCTTATTTATCCTCCAAATTTAAAATCATATTTAAAGTAAAGCCATCACTTCCATCTATCTTCATCTTTCCATTAATTTTTTCAAGACGTTCTTCCATTCCAATAAAACCTAAACCTTTTTTTATATTACTAGAACCTTGTCCATTATCCTTTATTTCAATTCTTGCAACCTTATTATAAATTAGTATTGAAACATTTATTTGAGAAGCTTTTGAATATTTTAGTGCATTTGTTAATGCCTCTTTTATATTTTCTTCAATTACTATTAATCTTTTAACTCCTAGCTTTTCCACTTCTCCTTCTAAATAAAAATAAGTCTTTATTCCACTATTATATTGAAATTCTAAAAGCAGTTTTTTTATATTTTCAATAGTTATAGTTCTATCTTTAGGCTTTACATTTCTTAATACAGTTCTTATTTCCTCCATTCCTACTCTTAAATTTTCCATAGCACTTAAAAGATATTTCATGCTTATTTCATTATTTTTTCCTAAAGTTTCTTTTGTTACTTCAAGTTGCATAATAGAGCTTGTTATTCTATGTCCTAAATGGTCATGAAGCTTTTGTGCCATAATATTTCTTTCCCTTAAAGATATTACAACCTTATTTTGTTCTAAATATCTATTAAAATTTAAAACCTTTTCTTCCATAATAAATTTTTCTTTTCTATTATCCTTTTTTATATCCTTAAGATTTTTACTTTCCTCTTCTCTTTCTTTTATTTCATATAAATACAAGGTTAATATAACTGTATAAATAATTAAATATGCTATATTTTCTCTTAAAAAAGTTATCATTATTACACTTAAGAAAATCATTTCTTTTTCTATTGAGATTTTATCTTTTACAATTTCAAAAAACAGCATTGGAAATAATAAAAAAGTTTCTTTAGATAAAAAATTTATAGAAAAAATTAAAATAAATATTTGAATAATTGTTATTAAATTAAAAGGCACCTTAAATAAGTTTTTTATTAATTGTAATATACATAAAATCATTATAAATATGCTATTTAATACTATATTTTTATATCCAATTTCTAAATACATAATAAGTAAAGATATAACCATAAATAAAGTTGTTATTTTTTTATTCATTATTTATCCTCCTAACACCTTTATTATACAATAGAAGAAAAATGCTTACCACAAAAAAAGCAGGCTAATATATTCCTTGCTATAAGCAAAGTAAAAATATACTAACCTGCTTTAATTTATCTTTTATTAATTTGCACTAAACTTAATTTTTGTATTTTCTTCCTCTGCCTCTCTAAAAACATCTATTAAAGAAACAGCATAATCTCCTAATTGTTTAAATAAACTCTCAAAGTTTATAAATTTAACATAAACCTCTTTATCATAAGTAGAAAGAATGTCATATAAGGCATCTAAATTCTTTCCATAATAATCAGGAAAATTCATTTTTTTCATTATATACTCATGAGCTTTTTCCTTTGAACTCATTTCTTTGCAATCTAAAATTATTTCTTTCAAAAAAATCATCTCCTAATATAACTGTTCAAAGGTTTTATAATGGTCTTCTGTATAATAAATTAGTCCATCATTTGAATATATTATTCTCTTAGCTCCTCTATATCCTCCATTGTAGTCTATATCACATTCATAATATTGCCTTCCTGATTTTTTAGGAAGAAGACCTTCTCTATTTCCAAACTTATCTCCGCCTATGCTTTTTCCATCTGCTACATCCCACAAATTACCTTTACTGCTCTCCCAGCCTAAGTTTTCTGCTTCTTTTTTTGTTATGTAATTTGAAGGAAGTTTACTATACTTATTTATATAAGCTGATACTTCTTCTTTAGAGGAATATTCCTTATTTTCAAATACCTCTAAAGACTTTTCGTTCTCTGATTCTTTACTATTATTATCTTGTTTCTGAACACTTGTCTTTTCTTTATTTTGAGTACTTGTTTCTTCCTGATTTTGAACAGTTGTTGTTTCTTCTTCTCCTAAAAAGCTATTAATTTCCTCTAGGTTACATCCTAAAAAGGAAGACATCATTAAAAATACTGTTAGGATAATACTAAATATCCACTTAAATTTACCTTTTAAAAAACTCATTTTCTTCTCCTTTATTATTTCTTTATTTTGCAAGTATAATTAAAATAACTTGCTACATTTATATATTTTAAATCATTTATCAGGTTATATAAAGAATTTTTTCTCTATTTGAATATTTTTATCAATAGTGCTATACTACTTCATATGTGAAGTAGCCATTAATTTCTTTGGCTAAAAAATTAGTAAAGGAAAGGGATTATTAAATGACAAAAATTGATATTTTTTCAGGATTTCTTGGTGCAGGAAAGACTACTTTAATTAAGAAACTTTTAGATGAAGCTTTTAAGGGAGAAAAGGTAGTTTTAATTGAAAATGAATTTGGTGAAATAGGTATAGATGGTGGATTTTTAAAAGATGCTGGAGTTGAAATAACAGAAATGAACTCTGGATGTATCTGCTGTTCTTTAGTTGGAGATTTTGGAACTGCTTTAAAGGAAGTTTTAACTAAGTTTACTCCTGATAGAGTTCTTATAGAACCATCTGGAGTTGGTAAGTTATCTGATGTTATAAAAGCTGTTCAAAACATTGAAGGTGAAATTGATGCGAAATTAAATAACTTTGTTACAGTTGCAGATGCCTTAAAGTGTAAAATGTATGAAAAGAATTTTGGTGAATTTTATAATAACCAAATTGAAAATGCAAAGACTATTATTTTAAGCCGTACACAAAAAATGTCTCAAGAAAAATTAGAAGAAGCTGTAGCGATTATTAAAAAACATAATGATAAAGCTACAATAATAACTACTCCTTGGGAAGATTTAAGTGGTGCTACTATTCTTTCTGCAATGGAAAAGAAAAATTCTTTTGAAGAAGAAGTTTTAAAAGAACATAAACATGAAGAAGAATGTGGTTGTGGACATCATCACCATCATGACCATGACGAAGAAGAATGTGGTTGTGGACACCATCATCATGATGGAGAAGAATGTGACCATGAACATCATCACCACCATGAACACGATGAAGAATGTAGCTGTGGACATGAACATCACCACCATCATGAACATGATGAAGAATGTAGTTGCGGACATGAGCACCACCACCATCATGAACATGGAGAAGAATGTGGCTGTGGACACGACCATCACCACCATCATGCAGATGATGTATTTACAAGCTGGGGAGTTGAAACACCTCATAAATATACTGAAGAAGAAATTAAATCTGCTTTAGAAGCTTTATCTGCTTCAGATGAATATGGAATGATTTTACGTTCTAAAGGAATACTTCCAAGCGTAGATGGAGAATGGTTCTACTTTGATTTAGTACCTGGAGAATATGAAATACGTAAAGGAAATCCAGATTATACAGGAAAAATTTGTGTAATTGGTACAAATCTTAAAACTCCAGAAATTGAAAAGCTATTTAAATTAGTATAAGGAGGACAAAAATTTGGATATACCTGTTTACTTAATTAATGGATTTTTAGAAGGTGGAAAAACTTCTTTTTTAAGAGAAACTCTTCAAGATGAAAATTTTGCTCAAGGAGAAGCTACTCTTTTAATATTAACAGAAGAAGGAATTGAAGAACTTGACAAAGAACTTTTAGAAAAAACTAATTCAAGTTTAGTAATAGTTGAAAATGAAGAGGACTTAACAGAAGAATTTTTTAAAGAATGTAACTCTGTATATAAGCCAGAAAGAGTTCTTATAGAATGTAATGGAATGTGGCAAATGGAAACATTTTTTAATATGCCAGCTCCTAAAGAATGGATAATTGTTCAACTTATAACCTTACTAGACTATACTTCTCTTGAACTTTATTTAAACAATATGAAGTCAATGGTTATAGATAAAATAGGTTCATCAAATATGATAATTGTAAATCGCTGTGATGAAGATTTAGAAAAACTTCAAAGCTTTAGGCGTACAATAAAAGCAGTAAACAGAGGAACAGCTATTTACTTTGAAAATAAGGTAGGTCAAATTATGGATTTAGGTCCTGAAGAACTTCCTTATGATTTAAATGCTAAGGTTATTGAAATAAATGATGAAGATTTTGGAGTATGGTACATAGATGCTTTAGATAATCCTAAAAACTATAATAACAAAACAATTAAAGTTAAAGGAATGGTTTATAATAAACCTCAATTTCCAAAAGGAAACTTTGTATTTGGAAGACTTGCTATGACATGTTGTGCAGATGATATATCCTTTGTTGGAGTTATAGCTAAATATGAAATGGCTAAAACATTAAAACATAACTCATGGATAACTTTAACTGCTAAAGTTAAATATGAATTTAATAAAGAACAACAAGAAGACCTTCCTGTTTTAATTGTACAAAATATTGAACCAGCTCAAGAGCCTGAAGATAAGATTACTTATTTTAATTAAAATATATTAAATTTAAAAAAGGGCTATTGCATAAAGAAGTATTAATACAATGCATGTTATTATGAAATTTCTTTGTGCAGTAGCCCTAATTTATTTTCATTTATATATTTTTTAAATATATTATTACAAATATTTTTGACAAGAAATATTAGCTATAATAAAATAAACATAAAGATTATACTATGATTATACCTTGTTAATAAAGGAGGTTTTGGAAATGATACCTAGTAAAAATAAAATATATACTTATAAAGATTACCTAACCTTTCCAGAGGATGAAAGAATAGAAATTATAGAAGGAGAAATTTTTAATATGTCACCAGCACCAGCAAGAATACATCAAAAATTAATATCAAAATTATCTCAAGTACTTCAAAATTATATAGATAGCAATAATGGAGAATGTGAGGTATATGTAGCTCCCTTTGATGTAATACTAAAAAATGATAATGAAGAAACTATTAATAGTAAATCAATAGTTCAACCTGATATTTCAGTTATATGTGATAAAAATAAATTAACTGACTCTGGATGCACTGGTTCTCCTGATATGATTATTGAAATTGTATCACCCTCAAATTCAAGTCATGATTATATAACAAAGCTAAATCTTTATCAAAAATACAAAGTTAAAGAATATTGGATTATTGATCCTAGAGTAAAGAAAACATATGTCTATAAATTAGGTGAAAATGAATTTTATGATATGGTGAATTCATATACTTTTCAAGATAAAGTAAAAGTAAATATCTATGATGATTTAGAAATTGATTTTAATACATTTAACTTATAAAAATTGATAGCTTAAAGTTATATAAACTGGATTAAGGGCTGTTGCATCAAGAAATATTAATACAATATATAGAGCTTTTTCAAGTAAATATTCACTTCATATTGTTATGAAATTTCTTTGTGAAACAGTCCCAATCCAATAGATTTTAAAATATAAATATATTAATTGTTAATATAACTTCATATATACATAATAACTTGTGGCTTTTAAAATAATTGTTATCATTAATATTGCAAAAGAAACATTAAAGGCTGTCATATTTATAAGAGCAGTTGTAAAGGTTATAATTAATAAAGTCAATAATAATATATCAACTACTACTCCTCCACTTTTATCATGCAAAAATTTTTTTCTTTCATCAGCTTCTTTTATTTCTTCATCTAAACGCAATAATTTATCTTGCAATAGCTTTTTATTATAAGAAATTTTTCTTAAAATATATATCATTCCTCCAAGAAATATAATGTTGCTAACATTTTGTGCTAATCCTGTTATTATACGTGAATCTCCAAACCCCATCTCAGCAAGTATAATTATGTAAATAAACATTAAAATAATAGTAGCCCTTAGCATTAAAATTCGCAACTTAACCTTCTCTTTAAATGATTTGTTTTTATAATTTTTCATATTCCAAATCCTCCTTTTCTTTATTTTCCTTTAAACAATATAATTCTTCTATTGTTGTTTCAAAAACTTGTGCAATACGATAAGCTAACATAATTGATGGATTATATTGTCCTTTTTCTAAAGAAATTATGGTTCTTGATGATACCTTAACCTTTTCTGCTAACTCCTGTTGAGTCATTTTTAAATTTGTACGATATTCTTTTATTTTATTTTTCAATATTTTCACCTATCTCATAATATGAAGTATGCTTCATGTGAAGTTACCTTCATATTATCATATTTTATTACTTTTGTCAATAAATATACACTATTTATGCATCTTAGCAATTAAAAATGACCTTATGAGAAAAAGTACATTGAAAAAATATACAGCTTAAAGTACATTATAGAAAAGAAGATTTAAAATATGTGGGAGTAAATCATATGAAAATTAGAATTGAACATACAGAGATGAAAAAGAAGTAATTATTAGATGTAAAGAAATTGATAATTATGTCTTAGAAATAAAATCATTATTAGAATCTAAATACAATAAGATGATTGGAATGCTAAATGGTGAAAAATATTTCTTCTATCCAAGTGAAATATATTATAAGCAAACTAGAATATAAAATAAGGACAGTTTTATGGAATATAGGTCCAATAATAATAACTTTAATAACAGGTAAAATACTTCCTCCCTAGTTTTATAGAAATTGTATTTATTATTATAATGCTTATTTATTATATATTTGTTTGGTGGTTACTTCAAATATTTTATAAAGATGAAACCAAAAGCTTAAATAATATGCTTTTAAAATATAAAGAAAATCATAAGGAGGAAAATGAAGATGGATATAATCAAGATAAATAATCTTACTAAAGATTATGGAAATAAAAAAGGTATATTTAATGTAAACATCTCAATCAAAAAAGGAGAGGTTTTTAGATTTTTAGGGCCAAATGGTGCAGGAAAAACTACAACAATTAGAAATTTAATGGGCTTTATTAGACCAGATAGTGGCACTTGTAGCATATTAGGTATGGATTGTTTTAAGGAATCTGAAAAAATAAAAGAAAAACTTGGATACTTAGCAGGAGAAATAGCTTTTTTTGATGATTTAACAGGTATTAAACTTTTAAACTTTTTAGCAGATATGAAAGGTATTAAGGATAAAGGAAAAATGAATGAATTAATAGAAAGATTTGAATTAGACCCTAGAGGAAAAGTTAAAAAAATGTCAAAAGGAATGAAACAGAAAATAGGAATTATTTCAGCTTTTATGTCTGATGCAGAAGTATTCATATTAGATGAGCCTACTAGTGGCTTAGACCCATTAATGCAAAATAGGTTTGTTGATTTAGTTTTAGAAGAAAAGAAAAAAGGAAAAACTATTTTAATGTCCTCACATATCTTTGAAGAAATTGAGAAAACTTGTGATAGAACAGCTATTATTCGTAATGGAAAAATAGTTGCTATTGAGGATATGGACAGCCTTTCAAAGAAAAGGAATAAAACTTATATTATTTCATTAAGTGATAAAAATGAGGTTGAAAAAATAAAAAAAGATAATTTTAATATAAAAAATATTGATGGACTTAATGTTTCAATTTCTGTAAAAAATAATATAAGTGAATTTTTAAAAAATGTTTCAAAATATAAAATATCAGATATGAATATAAAAACTGAAAGTTTAGAGGAAATATTCTTACATTATTATGGAAAGGAGAAAATTTAAATGGCACTTTTTATTAGAAATTTAAAACAAATAGTAAAGCCTTTACTTATATTTATAATAGTTTTATCACTATATACTTCAATTATTATTTATATGTACAACCCTTCATTAATTGATATGTTAAATGACTATCAAAAAGCTCTTCCACAAACAATGTCAGCATTTGGAATGACAGGAATAGCTACAAGCTTAATAGAATTTATAAAAATATATTTATATGGATTTTTAATGCTTATTTTTCCTATGATATTTATAATTATAATCACTAATATGACAATAATGAAATATGTAGATAGTGGTTCTATGGCAAACCTTTTATCAACAAATAACTCAAGAAAAAAAATAATATTAACTCAAGCATTTTCAATAATACTTGGAGTAATAGTTTTAATGACCATTATGACAGTTATAGGAATCATTTGTAGTGAGGCAATGTTTAAAGGAGATTTAGATATTTCTAAATATATATCATTAAATTTTTCTACACTTTTAGTTCAATTAGTTATAGCAGGAATAGCATTTTTATCAGCTTGTATATTTAACGAATCAAAATATTATTATGCATTAGGTGCAGGAATTCCTTTATTGTTCTTTCTTATTAATATGCTTTCAAATATGGGAGAAAAATTAAAAAATCTAAAATATTTCACCATATATACACTACTTCCAACCGACAAAATTATTCAAGGTGAAGGTGAAATATGGATATATAACTTAGTATTAATAATAATAGCTATAGTTTTATTTGGAGTAGGTGTAAAAATTTTTACAAAAAAGGATTTACCATTATAATCTTTTTATAAAGTGCAAAACTTTCTTATCTTTTAAAGTGAGTAAATTTTGCACTTTTATTTTTTTATGGCAAAATAGCAACTGCTCTTACTAAACTCCCTTCTGCTTCTATCTTTAGTGGAAAAGCTACTATGTTAAATTCTTTAACATTTAAAAGTTTATTTATGTTACATAAGTTTTCTAATATAAAAATTTCATTTTTCAAAAGCATTTTGTGACTTTCAAATGGAAATCTATCAGGAGAAGGCATATCAAATCCTATCATTTTTATGCCTTTTTCTATAAATAATTTTATAAGTTCAAGACTTATTATTGGATGATTTTCATAATACTCTTTTTCTCCATATTTATTTTCAAAGCCAGTATATATTATTACAATATCTTTATTTTTTATTAGTTTTTCATATTCTTTTTTAGGTTTTATTAAATCCTCTCCTCTACAATCTAAAATTACTCCTCTTCCATAAAAGTTATCTAAAGAAAATTCACTTATAAACCTTTTATCATTAGTTAAATGCATAGGAGCATCTATATGAGTTCCTAAATGCATTCCTGATTTTATTATATATGAAGTGTATCCATCTTTTTCATAATTTTTATCTTCTAATAAAGAAATTTCATCATCTCCTGGATACTTAGGCATACCTTCATAAATTTTATAAGATAAATCTATAATCATAAATCCTCCTTTTTATATGAGAATATACTCCCAAGAAATATTGTAATTACAACTACACTACTAAAAGCAATTAAAATTGTCATAAGCTTAGCATAAAAGTTTATTGGAACAATATCTCCAAAGCCAATAGTTGTAAATGTAGTTATGGTAAAATATAATAAATCAAAATTGCTTGGATTGTTTGAAAAAGCATTTACATCATATGCTTTTATAAGACACACTCCTAAATATAAATTTATTATAATCATACTTACTATAACTAAAGCTGCTATTGTTAATTTAGATAAATTTGATGAATCAGCTTTAGTAAACTTAATATTTTTTGGATTTCTCATAATTTTAAATAATATTTTTAAATTAAGTATATAGCATATTATAAATCCTAAAACACCTGGTATAAAAAATATTTTTATAACTTTTGGAAAAATTATTAAGAAAAAAGAATATACACTTATAATAAAATAGCTTAATAAAAAATATCCTTCTATACTATCTTCTACACTTTTATTCATAAATTCATGCATTCTTGATGAAAGAAGAATAATATATCCAATTAAGTAATGAAAAATCATATATATAATTCCAAGTATTATAGCTTTAAAAAAGGAAGATATATTAAAATACCTTCCAAATAAAATGTATATTCCTAAAAGGCAAGAACCCTCTGATAAAAATATCATTGTGCTTTCTGTTAATCTTAACAATATGTTCTTATTAAGAAATATTTTTCTATAAGATTTATTTATTTCCTTTATTCCCAAGAAAAAAGTCTTTATTTTTACTCCTCCTAAAAAGTGTTTGTATTTTATTATATTAAATATTTAAAGTTAATATCCTTAATAAATCTACTTGCATCAGTAAGTCTTCCCCATTTATTTATTTTGCTATTTGTTAAATATAATTTCTTTTTTGCTCTTGTTATAGCCACATAAAAAAGTCTTTCTTCTTCTGTTAAATCTCTTTTATTTATAGCTTGAGAGGATGGAAAAATCTTTTCTTCAAGACCTGCTAAAAACACATAATCAAATTCTAAGCCTTTTGATTGATGAACTGTTATTATTGGTATTCTTTCTTTTCCTGTCCTTTCAAGCATTATCTCTTCTATTTCTCCATTTGATAAAGATGTTAAACTTACAACATCTATTAAAGAATCTCTACTACTTTTTTCTTTATCATCAAACATTTTTAAAAACTCTTTAAAATCACTTATTCTATTAAATTTTTCTTCTTTTTTATCACCATATTTATTTTCAAAATTAAAGTTATTTAGTATATAATCTATAATTTCATATGGTCTTTTATTATAGCTTTCTCTTATTAGATTATTTATATTTATTGAAACTTCTTTAAAGGATTTTATATATTTACCCATAAGTCCTATTCTTTCAAAGGAAGTTTTTCTTATATTTTCATTTATTGCATATACAAGTAGATAAGCTGTTGCCTTTACATCATCTAAAGCATTATGGCTTGGACTATGTTTTATAGGGAAAATCTTGCTTAATGTTTCTAACTTATGATTAGGCAAATTAGGATAAAATCTTCTATATATATCTAAAGTATCATATATTCCTTTAAATATAGGCTTATTCATTTTGCATCTTTCAAGTTCACTATTTAATATGCTTATATCATAATTTACATTATGTCCAACAATTAAAGCATCCTTTGAATATTCAAGAAATTCTTCAAAGACTTTTTCTTTATCTTCTCCATATTCTTTTAAATACTCATCACTAAAGCCATGTACCAAAACTGAGTTTCCTACTGATTTATTAGGTTTTATAAATCTTTCAAAAGAATCTATAACCTCTCCTTCTTTATCTATTTTTATTGCTGCAATTTGTATTATTTCATCTTTAGTAACATCTGTTCCTGTACTTTCTACATCAAAAACTATTATTGTACCATTTGAATCATAAATATCCAATAAATTTGAAAAATACTCTCCTGTAAGATTTTCTTCAATAAAATCTGTAAGCTTTATTCCAACTTCTTTATAATGCTTTGATTGAATTTCTTCTATGGTTTTTGCTCCAATTCCCTTACAAAATTTATTTAATATTCTTTCAAGACTTACAGAGTCATTTTTATTAACTATAAGCTTTAAAAATGCTGTTATATCTTTAATTTCTTCTCTTCTAAAAAACTTATATTGGTCAACAAGGGCAAATTCATATTTAGAGGAATTATTTTTTAAATACTCACTTAATTCAATATTTACAAAATTACTTCTAGTTAATATACATATTTTCTTTTTAGAGTTATCCTTATTATAAATTTCATCTATTGTTTTTTGAATATATTCTGCCTCTTCTTTTCTAGTTGAAAGAATTTTACGTGTTATCTTCTCTCCTTCATAATCACTTACAGACTCTATATCATTTAAATAAACTTCCTTATATTCATCATTAAAAGCACTTTTTAAATATTCATCCGATGCTTGAGTAAGAAGTTTGGTTGCTCTGTAGTTTTTTAAAAACTGTATTACTCTAGGATTATATTTATTTTTAAAATCTTCTTCAATTTTTTTAGGATTTGACCCACGCCATCCATAAATAGTTTGAAATTTATCTCCACAAAAAACTATATTATTACTTTCAAAAATTTTTTCTATTATTCTATATTCTAAAAGGCTTGTATCTTGAACTTCATCAATATTTATATACTTATATTTATTCCTATAATTATTAACAATTTGTTCATCTTCAAACAACTTTTTTGCTTCTATTATTAAATCACTAAAGTCAAGCATATGATTTTTTCTAAGTTCATTATTATATTTGTTAACAAGTATATCTCCATATCTTTGAAGAGCATTAAAAAGATTACTATCAAAACCTCTTTCTTTTAATGTACATATTTCTTTAATTTCTTTTCTTTTTTCATTAAATAAATATTTAATTACCCTATTATAATCATTAACTGTATCTTCTGTAATATAATTTAACTTAATTCTTGTATCTTTTACCATTGAAATAAAATCATACATAGATTTAATAGAAAATACATTATTAATTTTTTCTATTATTTCTTTACTATCCTCTTCATCTATTACAGTAAAATCTGTAAAAATATCTGTTTTTCTTTTTGCATTGTCTTTTATTATTTCTAAGCAAAATGAATGAAAGGTTTTAACTGTTATATTCTTTGAATCCTTAGAAACTGCCTTTTCTATTCTTTCCTTCATTTCTTTACAAGCTTTATTAGTAAATGTTATACATAATATTTCATTAGGCTTTGCTTTATTATTTCTTATTATATTTACAATTCTTTCAGATATTGCTTCAGTTTTTCCAGTTCCTGCTGGAGCAATAAGTAATATATTTTTATCTAATTCATCTATTAATTCTTTCTGCTCTTTGTTAGGTATCACTTTTATTAACCCTCCTATTTTTTACACAAATTAAACTTTCATCAATTTACTGCTTTTTTATTTAATGTTTCTTCTAAATTAATAACTAATTTTATTCTTAATCCTTCATTTTCTACTTCTAAATTTTCAAGTTCTACTCCATTAAAGCTTTCTTTATTTATTATTACAGCCCCTTCAGTAAATTCAATATTTTTATCTTCTTCAGGAAACCAATCCTTTATAAAACTATCCATTATTAAATTAACTATCCATTTAGGTAATTTTATATCTAAAAGCTTAAGCTCATCTATATTAATAACTAAATCTTTATTATCATTTAATTTTGGAGAAATTTTCACTTCAATAGGTGTGCTTATTTTTTTTGTTACTTTATAATCAACAGAAATAGTAATAGATTCTTTTTCTGTATAAAGTCCTAAATTATTCATTTTTTCATTTTCTGTTTTTTCTAAAAAATAATTTATTCCATTTAATATAGCTTCTTTTGGTGCAAATAAAGTTCCTTTAAGACTTACAGGGTCACTTATTATTTCTAAATTTTCAGCTTTTATTCCAGCTATAGAATTTAAAAATTCTAACACTTCAGAATTATATACAGTTGAATTTAAAGATGTTTCTTTTACCTTTTCTTCTTTTCCTTTTAAAGAACTTGCAAAAAACATTCCAAATATAAAGGCTATTATTATAGAAATCACTAAAAAAATACCCTTTTTATTTTTTAATTTTTCATTCATACTAACTCTCTCCAATAAAAAAATATATTTTTATTTCTCATTAATTTTTATATGTAGGATTTCATTTTTTGATGGAAAAGTATAATGAAATCCCCATTCTCCAGCACCTGAACTTACTATAGCATTCATGTTGTTAAATTTCTTTAGTCCATATACCATATCATTTGCCATTTTAACAAAAATATATGTACCTGGAAATTGTTCTCCATGGGTATGTCCACTTAAAACTAAATCCACATCATATTCTGATAAAGTGTTATATTCTAAAGGTTCATGTGTAAGGACTATAACTGGCTTTGAAAAATCTATTTCATACTTAGAAACAATATTTTTAAAATCATCTCTATTACTATAATAATCTTTTCTTCCAACTATTGTAATTCCATTAGCTATTTGTATTTCGTCTTGCAATATATTTATTCCATATTTTTTAAATAACTGGTCTGCTTCTCCCCCTCTATAACTTTCATGGTTTCCAAGTACTGCATATATCCCATATTTACTTTTCATTTTTGAGAAAGCATTTAATATATAATTTGCATTTTCATCAGAGGTATTTTCATCTATTATATCTCCTGTTAAAAATATAAAATCTGGCTCAATTTTATTGGTCTTTTTAACAATATCATCAACGCTTTTTTTGTTAGCACCTATTCCCATATGAGTATCTGTAATCATTACTATATCATAGCTTTCTTTATCTAGTTCTTTTTCAGAAGATATTTCATAGGTTTTAACATTTATTTTACTAGCATTAGTATAGCCTACTATTCCTACCATACTCATTAAAATTAATATACATACTACTATTTTTTTACTATTTATTACTTCTAAAGCCTTTTTCTTTTTTGTTTTCTTTAATAGAAATGCTAATATTTTTCTTATTAAAAGAAGAAGTGAGCCATAGGTTATAATAATAAAATAAACAGCTGAAAAAAATATCATTATATTTTTAGCATATGTATTTGAAATATTTTTAAAGAACATAATAGAATATATCATATTTCCTAAAAGTATTATTTGACATAAAGCATAAATACTAATTGTAATAGCTGAATATTTTTTACTTTTTCCTTTAAGATTAAAAGGGAAAAACAAAACTATACCAGATAATAATATAAGAAGAATTATTATCATTAATAAAAACCATAAAATCACTTTAATTATTCCTCCTAGTGTTACAAGTATTACTCTTATAAGTAAATAATAACACATAAAGCTAACTCTAAGTCAATACTTTATATAAAAAATAACCTTAGATGTGCTTTAAATATTAAATAATATATAGATATGTTAAAAAACTTTAACGAAATATATTACTCCATATTCTTCGCCAAGCTCCTCGAATGCTCTATGGCCAGAGGTGACACCTACCCCTTCTCCTTGCTATGTTTACGCAAGTTTCTTT